>JBKDZS010000151.1:0-14229 GCA_047971445.1 Flavobacteriales bacterium | reverse complement strand
TTAATAAAGATACTATCATTAAAATTTTGAAACATCCTACATGTAACTTTCTTATATTTTGTTGTCATTAAATAGTTTTTTATGAATCAAAATTACAAAAATTGTTGATAATATCTGGAATTATTTATGAATAAAATATGTTACCATTGTTTAAAATAGTATATCACAGAGCTTTCATTTATATAAGAGAAAGCTTTCTGCTGTAACTGTTGTAAAACCGTTTATGAAATTTTAAATAAGCACAATCTATCTGAATTCTACACCCTAAATTCATCTCCAGGAATTGAGCCTGATCAAAAAAATTTACAACAATTTGACTTTTTAGATACTAAAGAAATTTTTGATCACGTAGTTGATTTTTCAGACGATGGTTTCACAGTCATCACTTTTTTTATACCCGTTATTCACTGTACATCTTGTATTTGGCTATTGGAAAGCTTACCCCAATTTCATGAACAAGTCACACAGTGTCAAGTAAATTTCACAAAGAAAACTATTACCATCACGTATGAAAGTACTCACTATGCATTATCTGATCTAGCTAAATTCCTAACACAACTAGGTTATAAACCTCTTATATCTCTTGAAACACCAGAAAATAACCAATCGTTTCTTATGAGTCGAAGACTGATGTTACAATTGGCCGTTGCGTTTTTCTGTATGGGAAATATTATGTTACTTGCCTTTCCAGACTATATCGGCGCAGACTCTAAATGGTTAGAAGGTAACTTTAAAACCTTCTTTAGTTGGCTGATGTTCATCTTAAGTCTTCCCGTAATCCTATATTCTTCACAAGATTATTTTAAATCTGCTTTTAAAGGAATAGAACATGACAACTTTAATATTGACGTCCCTATATCTATAGGAATTCTCACATTGTTTTTTCGTAGCACCTATGAAGTAATTACAGGAATTGGTTATGGGTATTTTGATAGTTTAGCAGGGTTTGTTTTCTTTTTACTAGTAGGAAAATATTTTCAACAAAGTACCTATCGTTTTCTTTCGTTTGATCGGGATTACAAATCATTCTACCCCGTTGCTGTCACAAAAATAGTCGATAACAAAGAGCAAAACATCATTTTATCTGATCTTAAAAAAGGAGATCGAATTTTAATTCGTAACGAAGAAATCATACCCTCAGACGCTGTATTAATCAAAGGAGAAGCTAATATTGACAATAGCTTTGTTACAGGTGAATCTCGTTTGATTGAGAAAAAAATTGGTGATAAAATTTTTGCTGGAGGCAAACAAATTGGAAGGGCTATTGAAGTTGAAACGATTAAAGAAGTTAATCAAAGTTACCTCACTAAACTTTGGAATAATAAAACTTTTAAAAAAGAAGAACGTTTTAAAATAATTACAGATCGTATTAGTAAAAAATTTACAATTATTATTATCCTTATTGCTATTATAACAGGGCTCACATGGTGGTTTATTAATTCTTCTCGAGTATTTGAAATTGTAACCGCTGTTTTAATTGTAGCATGCCCTTGTGCCTTAGCTATTTCAGCCCCTTTCACTTTTGGTAACATGATGCGAATCATGGCTAAAAGAGGATTTTATGTGAAAGACCTTTCTACTATTGAAAATATAGCATCTATTGACACCATTTTATTTGACAAAACAGGAACTATTACTGAGAATGATTCCGCAAAAGTTGTTTTTATAGGAAAAGATTTAAGTCAAATGGATAAAATCGCTATAAAATCACTTACAAAAAACTCTAATCACCCTTTGAGTCGGATATTATATAATCATTTAAAAGATGTGGACACTGTTGAAGAAATCAAAGACTTTAAAGAAGAACCTGGAAAAGGCTCTCAAGCTTCTATCAATTTTGAAAATTGGAAATTAGGATCTGCTTCTTTTGTTGAAACAAACCTAGATTTTCAAGTCAACCAAACCAAAGTTTATATCAAGAAGGATTATGAAATAAAAGGCTACTTTAAAATAGAAAATAAGTATCGTGATTCCATTATTCAAGTAATGAATCAATTAAAAAAATATTTTGATTTAGCCGTTTTATCAGGTGATAATAATTCAGAAAAAGAAAACCTGATAAAAATCATGCCTGAAAAAACACCCTTACTTTTTAATCAAACCCCACAAGATAAATTAAACTACATTCAACGATTGCAAAAAAAAGGTAAAAAAGTCATGATGATTGGAGATGGCTTAAATGATGCAGGAGCTCTTAAACAAAGCGATGTAGGTGTTTCAATCGCAGATAATATAAACAGCTTTTCTCCCTCTTGTGATGCCATTTTCAATGGAAAATCTTTTAAGCAACTACCCGCTTTATTACAACTTTCAAAATCCGCTGTACTTCTTTTAAAAACTAGTTTTATCATCAGTTTGTTTTACAACATCATTGGATTAAGTTTTGCTATAATGGGTTACTTATCTCCCCTTATTGCAGCAATTTTAATGCCTCTTAGTTCCATTTCAATCGTAATCTTTACAACTCTTTCCACTTATTTAGTTGGTAAAATTAAAAAAAGGCAGTAATTTTATAGGTACAATTGTATTACTTTTTAATATAAAAAAGTTATTTTTGTGTTTTTAAATCTTATGGAGATATTATTTTTAATGATATTAACAAGTTTAAGCTTGGCGGTGATTTTTTTAATTACCTTTATCATTAGTGCGCGAAATGGACAGTTTGATGATGATTATGCACCTGCTGTTCGAATCTTACTAGAAGATAATCCTAAAAAAGAACAATCAAACTTGAAAAATAAAAAGGACAAATTTATAAAACATGGAACTTCAAAAATTTAGTTACGACAACAAGATTGTCAAGTATTTTTTGTATGCCACAATTTTTTGGGGAGTAGTTGGATTCCTATTAGGAGTTACAGTTGCTTCCTTACTGTTTTATCCAAACTTATGGGAAGATATTTTGGGTCAAAACGTAGCTCCGTTAGGATACGGTCGTTTAAGAATGTTGCATACCAGTGCCGTAATTTTCGCATTCGTAGGTAATTCCGTTTTTGCAGGAGTTTACTATTCTCTACAACGGCTACTCAAAGCTCGAATGTTTAGTGATACTTTGAGTTGGGCTAACTTTTGGGGATGGCAAATCATGATCGTATTAGTAGTTATTACTTTCTTCTTGGGCATTAATACTTCTAAAGAATATGCTGAGCATGAATGGCCTATCGATATTTTAATTGCTGTAGTTTGGGTCATCTTCGGAATCAATATGTTCGGAACAATCCTCAAAAGACGAATACAACACTTATACGTTGCAATTTGGTTTTATATTGCGACCTTTTTTGCAGTAGCTATTTTACATATTTTCAACAATTTAGAGTTACCGGTTTCCTTATGGAAATCCTATTCTGCTTATGCAGGAGTTCAAGACGCTTTAATGCAATGGTGGTACGGTCATAATGCTGTAGCTTTTTTCTTGACTACTCCAGTACTAGGTATCATGTATTATTTTGTACCCAAAGCAGCAAATAGGCCTGTATTTTCCTATAAATTATCCATTATTCACTTTTGGTCTTTAATTTTCATTTATATTTGGGCAGGTCCTCATCACTTATTATATACCGCTTTACCTAACTGGACACAAGTCTTAGGAACCGTATTTTCTGTTATGTTAATTGCACCATCTTGGGGAGGTATGCTAAATGGTCTACTAACCTTGCGTGGAGCATGGGACAAAGTAGCTAAAGATCCTATTTTAAAATTCTTCGTTGTGGCCTTAACCTGTTATGGTATGGCAACTTTTGAAGGACCTTTATTAGCTACCAAAACACTAAACACTATAGGACATTATACTAATTGGGTAATTGCCCATGTTCACGTTGGTGCTCTTGGATGGAATGGAATGATCATATTTGGTATGATATACTATTTAATCCCAAAAATGTGGAATACAAAGCTGCATTCTGTAAGCATGGCTAATGCACATTTTTGGCTAGCTACATTAGGAATTATTTTATATGTAATTCCAATTTATTGGGCTGGATTTGCAGAATATCAAATGTTATCAGAGTTTACACCACAAGGAACATTAGCTAATAAGAACTTCCTTGAGACCTTGACAATTGTTAAGCCTATGTATATTTTACGAACAATTGGAGGGGTTCTATACTTGGCAGGAAGTATTTTAATGATCATCAACGTATGGAAAACCGTAGCAAAAGGAGCATTTACAGCAAATGAAAAAGTTGAAGCTCCTGCATTGACAAATAAAGGTGCTGCAAGACAATCAAATGAAGGTTTTCATACATGGTTAGAAAGAATGCCTGTTCAATTATCAGTTCTTGCTGCAATCGCATTATTGATAGGATCCATCATTGAGGTTGCTCCTACATTGTTAAGTGACTTTAAAACAGATAAAATTATTGTAAATACCTTAACACCTCTTGAAATAGAAGGACGTGATATTTATATTAAGGAAGGATGTAATTCTTGTCACTCACAAATGGTTCGTCCATTCCGTGATGAAGTAAAGCGTTACTCCACTCCAGAATTAGGATTTTCTAAATCAGAAATGTTTATTTATGACCATCCATTCTTATGGGGATCAAGAAGAACAGGACCTGACTTAGCATTTGAAGGGGTTCGTAATCCTAATCCTGCATGGCATTACAAACACTTCATTAACCCTCGTTATGTTGAAGAAGCGTCTATTATGCCTGCCTATCCTTGGTTATTATCCAACACTCTAGATATAAGTCTAATACAAGATAAAATGAAAACATTGAGTACGCTTGGAGTGCCTTATACTGATGAGGATATTCAAGATGCAGAAATGTGGATAGAAGAACAACAAGAAGAAATCTTTAATTTATTAATGGCAGATGGTACTTCAGAACCTATTAAATTTTACGAAGAAGCTTCCGAATTAACTCAAATAAAAGATTTAGAAAATCAGATTTTAAAAACATTGATAGAACCTCAAGCAAATTTAGAGGATCAATTAGCTGGGTTAAATGAAGGTTCTTCTGAATATAGGAATATTGAAGCTCAAATTGAAGCTATTGATAAAAAGTTAGATGCTAAGAATATTGAAATGGAAAATCTCACTAATAAATTAGCTCAAGAATATAAAGAGCAAATTTCTAGTAGTGAGGTAATTGCATTGATTGCATATATTAGGAGTTTAGGAACTAAAATTGAATATAAAGATTAAATCTTTTAATTATAATGGGAAAATATGTTCAAAGATATTTGGTAGAAGGAGGAGGTGATATAACATCAATCATTGTACTTATATTATTTTTCATTACTTTTTCAATATTACTATATGCGGTTTTTTCAAAGCCCAAAGATTTTTATAAAAAGGAAAGCAGATTACCATTAGATTTAGAAGACGAAAATAAAAAAGAACAATTATGAAAAGAATTCCATTATACATATTAATTCCAATCGTTTTAGGATTAATTATTGGAGCATTTTATTTTGTTTCAGACAACAAAGAAGAATTTGATCTAGCCAATGTCTATTTAATAGGAACTTTGGTTATTGCAACACTTTTGTTATTCGTTATAGATGCACTCGATCGTCTTATCGAAAATTACAAAATTAGTATCCTACCTGAAGAGGAGAAAATAAATGCCTTAAAATCAAGAAACAAATCATTTTTCCAATCCTTATACGAAAGTGCTTTTCAAAAACAATCAGAGCAAGAAGAAAAGGATCTCGTTATCGACCATGGTTTTGATGGAATTACAGAATTGGACAATAACTTACCTAAATGGTGGTTAGGAATATTGTATGTCACTATGGTTTATGCTGCTATTTATAGTGTATTTGTACTCTTTACTGACTTTGCAAATCCACCTGTAGAATACGAAGTTGCTGTAGCAAAATTTGAAAAAAATTATGTCCCACCAACTTATGATCAATTTATCGCAGAAACTACCTTAGATGAAGGTAAAATTCCTGCAGGAAAAGCTTTGTTTGAATCAAATTGTGTTTCCTGCCATATGAAAGGAGGTGCTGGAGCAGCAGGCCCTAATTTAACAGATGATTTTTGGAAATCTCAATTTACAGATGACTTATACTCTAACATTGCTTCTGTAGTTTGGAAAGGTGTTGAGGGAACGGCCATGGTACCTTGGGGTGAGGATCAAAAATTATCACCTGAAGAAATTGAACAAGTTTCGGCCTATGTACAAAGTTTAAGAGGAGTAAAGCCCCCTACTAAACCAAAATCTCCTGAAGGAACTTTGGCTTCGTGGGCAGAAATCAAATAATATTAAAAAAATAAACTGTAAAAGCACTTCATGAAAAAGTGCTTTTTTTGTACTTTTACTCAACAAAAGCAAGCATATGAGATCAGATCATGCTCAAGAAGATTCTTTCCGAAATCATGTTTCTACTATGGATTCGAAAGGAAGTCGTAATTGGGTTTATCCAAAAAAACCTAGAGGAAAATATACCCGTTATAGGAACTATGTAAGCTATGTTTTATTATTTATATTATTTATAAGCCCCTTTTTACATTTACTAATACCGTCTTTGGAGAATCAGTTTTTTATGCTCAATGTATTAGACCGTAAATTCTCTCTTTTTGGTTTTATGTTTTTTACTCAAGATTTCTTCTTATTTGCTATAGGAATGGTTACATCTTTAGTATTCATCATTCTTTTCACTGTTGTTTATGGACGTATTTTTTGTGGATGGATCTGTCCTCAAACCATCTTTATGGAAATGGTTTTTAGAAAAATTGAATATGCCATCGAAGGTGATCGAAACAGACAAATGAAGCTAGATCGACAAGAATGGGGTGTAAAAAAAGCATGGAAAAGAAGCTTAAAATGGTCTGTTTTTGCCTTAATATCATTTTTAATTGCCAACATATTTCTAATGTATGTTATCGGAACAGAACGTGTTCTCAGATACATAATAGAAGGACCTTTAGAACACATTGAACTCTTCTTTGGGTTACTTATTTTCACAGGAATATTCTATTTTGTTTTTGCTTGGTTTAGAGAGCAGGCTTGCACAATGGTTTGTCCTTACGGAAGATTACAAAGTGTTTTAATTGATCCTGACACTATTGTAGTAGCCTATGATTATAAAAGAGGGGAAGGTTCTCAAGGACGTGCCAAATTTAGAAAAAAAGTAGATCGAAGAAAAGAAGGAATTGGAGACTGTATTGATTGTGACCAATGTGTGGTAGTCTGTCCAACAGGAATAGATATTCGCAACGGAACACAACTAGAATGTATAAACTGTACGGCTTGTATGGATGCTTGTGATGAAGTAATGAATAAAGTAGGCTTTAAAACAGGTTTAATTCGTTACACTTCTGAATTTAGTATTGAACATCAAATTAAACCTCGTTTTACATTTCGATCCAAAGCCTATACCGTATTACTTATTTTACTAACGGGACTCTTAACCAGTTTACTCTTTATGAGGAGTGATTACGACGTTAAAATATTTCATCAACGAGGTAATACAAAATCCTATGAGACAAAAGGAAAATTCATTTTAAATACTTACGAATTCATTATAACCAATAAAACGAGTGATTCTGCTGAACTAAAATTTAAATTAATAGAGCCAAGAGGTCACATTAACATTATGAATAATGAAAATGAGGTTTTAAAATTAATCCCTCAAGAAACCCTAAAGGGAAGATTTAAAGCTTCTGTTAGACAATCTCGCTTATTAGGTGCAAAAGAATTAAAAATAAAGGTCTATAATAAGACTACTAATAAATTGATTGATACCAAAACCGTAAAATATAATAAACCTTAAAGAAAATTATGAAAATAAATTGGGGCATTGGAGCAGGTTTAGTCTTAGCTGTATTCTGTATCGTGATGACAACTGTTGTTATCTTAGCAAATCCAGGAGAAATTGAAGAAGACAATTACTATGAGAAAGATATTTCAAATCGAGATGATTTACGCAAAACAAAAAATGCTAAAGATCTAAAAGAACCTATTCGTTTTGAAAGTGATAAATTTGGGTTAAAAATTATTTTCCCATCTAAATTCAAAAAAGAAAATACAGAAGGGATAGTTTCTTTAATGCGTTATTCCGATTCTAGAATGGATCGTAAATATGATATTGTATTTTCTGGAGAAAACTTTATGCTAATCCCTCGAAAGGATTTAAACTATGGTCCGTATAAAATTACCGTTTCATGGAACAATAAAATAGATAGTTATTTAACCGTTCAAGATATTCAATGGAAATAAGCATTATCGTATCTGCTTTATTACTAGGACTAGGAGGAAGCTTACACTGTTTAGGCATGTGTGGTCCCATTGCATTTACATTATCTATAGATAAACGTTATAAAAATAAAATACTTATCCAAAACACGTTGTACCAAATGGGACGTATCATTACCTATTCTACATTAGGTATTTTTGCAGGACTCGTGGGAAAAAGCTTTAATATTATAGGATTGCAAAGTAAAATCAGTATTATTACAGGTGTTTTATTGATACTTTCTGTTTTAATTTCATTTGATAAAGCTCAAAAATTTCGCTTTTTTAAACCTTTCAATATCATAATTGCAAAGTTAAAAGTCAAACTTTCACATTATATTAAAAAACCCCATTATTCTAGCTTCATTATAATAGGATTATTAAACGGTTTACTGCCTTGTGGAATGGTCTATGTAGCCTTAACAGCTTCCGTATCAGCTGGTAGTATTGGAAATTCTTTTCTTTTTATGCTATTATTTGGGTTAGGAACTTTTCCACTAATGTTTCTAGCTGTTTGGGTAGGTAATTATGCAGGAATGAGTTGGAGATCTAAAATAGAACGCATACTACCTTTTATTATTGTTTTTGTTGGCGTTCTATTTATCCTAAGAGGATTAAATTTAGGGATTCCTCTTATTTCTCCTAACCTATCAGGTGGCCAAAACTGCCACTAAAATCAAAAGTAACTTAGCTTAAACTGTATTCTTTTTAAGTTTATGCATATGTATCTTAATGCAAACCTAACAACTCGTTATCAATAATGGATTAAGGATATTCTGTCTTCAGTATATTTCTGTATTTTTTTATCACCATTTAAAAACTCAATGGCTGCTAAAAAGCTAAATTGAACTGGTATAGCACCTACTTTTTTAACTAATTCAGCACAAGCTTCAGCAGTTCCTCCTGTCGCTAAAACATCATCATGAATTAAAACACGCTGTCCTTTTTTAATATACTGCTTATTCATTTCAATTTCAGCAGTACCGTATTCTAAATCATATTTTTGAGAAACTGTTTCTCCTGGTAATTTACCTGCTTTACGAATTAATACAAAAGGCACCTCTAATTTATTAGCAACTCCCATTCCAAAAAGAAATCCTCTACTTTCAATACCACAAACAACATCTACTTTTCCTTTTGCTTTTTCAACAAAAGCATCTACAATATCATTACAAAGCTGAGCATCTAAAAATACAGGTGTAATATCTTTAAAAACAACACCTTTTTGGGGGAAATCAGGAACATCTACAATAGTTTCCTTGATTCTATTCTCTAACATGATTTTTTATTTTATCGCTTTCAAATGTATTAAAATCCAACTAAATCTCCTCCATTTTAACTCATTAATTATTCACAAAAGGCTTTTTAGCCTATTTTAAAATATTATTCTGTACTTTTGTTCCATTCAAGTTTTCAGACATGAGCGTATTAAATCGAGCGATTAATTATACCAAACCTTATTTAGGTTCTTTCTCTCTTTCCATTCTATTTAACACAGTTTATGCTGTATTAAACGTATTGGCTATGGGAATGATGATTCCTGTGTTGAACATCATGTTTGATGAAAGTCAGGAACGTATTAAAAAACCGGTTTATGTTTACAATGGCATCTCCTCTTTAGGTGACTTTGCAAAAGAATCTATTTATTATTGGGCACAAATCATCAATGATGAAGAAGGTATCTTATACACCTTAAGCTTTTTTTGCATCGCTTTTTTAATAATCTTTTTTCTTCGAAATTTCTCTCGGTTTTTAGGCCAAATCTTTCTTATTTCTCTTAAAACAGGAGTGACTAAAGATCTTAGGAATGCTGTACATCAAAAGATACTGCATTTGCCTGTATCTTATTTTTCCGAAAAACGAAAAGGTGATGTAATGTCCCGTATTTCAAGTGATGTTGCAGAAGTAGAAGGGGCTATTTTAGGATCAGTGATTGAAATTGTTCGATCACCCATTATGATTATCATTTACCTCACTTCCTTATTTCTTATGAACTTCAAATTAACTTTATTTGCCTTATTAATTTTCCCTGCTCTAGGTACTTTTATTTCATTATTAGGTAAAAGCTTAAAACGAGGATCTCAAAAAACACAAAATCAATTAGGAAAAGTTCTTTCCTATGTAGAAGAAACCTTATCAGGCATTAAGATTATTAAAATTTTTAACGCTGATACTCAAGTTCAAAGTAAATTTGAAAGAGCAACTACTCTACATCAAAACCTATTAGCACGTGTTTTAAGGCGAAATGAATTAGCATCACCCGTAAGTGAATTTTTAGGCGCTATTTTATTGGTTATCATTATTTATTATGGAGGTAAGCTACAAATTAGTGGCGAAGGTATGCGTGGTTCAGAATTCGTTACCTACATTGGATTATTTTATACCTTGTTAGATCCTATTAAACGTTTTTCTAAAGGTTTTTCTAATATAAATAGAGGAAAAGCTTCTATAGAACGTATTTTTGAGATTATCGATACGGAAGTGTTAATTAAAGATCACGAGAACGCTCTTCCCAAAAAATCATTTGATTCTTCTTTAACTTTTGAAAATGTATTTTTTCAATACGATGAAAAAGAAGTTATTCAGAACTTTAATCTAACCCTTTCTAAAGGTAAAACTATTGCGCTAGTAGGAAGTAGCGGGGGAGGAAAAAGCACCTTAGCAAACTTAACTACACGCTTTTACGATGTAACAAAAGGCTCTATAAAAATAGACGGTAAAAATATAAAAGACATTCGATTAAATGACTACCGTCGATTATTTGGTATGGTAACTCAAGAAAGTATTCTATTTCATGATACTGTGCTCCATAATTTAACTTTAGGAAAGCCTGAAGCTACTCTAGAAGAGGTAATTCAAGCAGCCAAAATTGCCAATGCCCATGAATTTATTATGAAACTGGAAAACGGTTACCAAACCAACATTGGAGAAGGGGGAGGAAAACTTTCAGGAGGTCAGAAGCAACGCATGAGTATAGCTCGTGCTGTTTTAGCAAACCCACCTATTATGGTTTTAGATGAGGCCACCTCAGCTTTGGATTCACGCTCTGAAAAATTGGTACAAGAAGCTTTAAATAACATGATGCAAGACCGTACTTCTATTATTATTGCTCATCGACTATCTACCATTCAAAGTGCGGATCTTATTGTCGTAATGGAAGAAGGAAAAATTATTGAACAAGGTTCTCATTCAGAATTAATGAATCGAAACGGTACTTATCAAAAATTGATTGAATTGCAAAGCATTTCTACTTAACACTGTAATTTTTAATTAAAAAATAAAAAATTAAGGCAACTATTATAGCTACCAAAATTAACCTTTCACACCCTCAGGATTATACCCCAAATAAGGCTTCTCTTTTTCTTTGAACAAAATACCGTAGTTTTCTAACTCTTTCAAAATGGGCATGTAAACTTCTTTTTTTATAGGTAATTGTACTCCTGGTGTCGTTATTTTTTTATTAAGAATCCCTAAAGTGGCAATAGCTACAGGAAGTCCCACTGTTTTTGCCATAGCCGTATAATTCGAATCATCACCTTCTATAACCATACTAGACTCGACTTGAAATGATTTCCCTCTTAATTCATATCCAAACTTATGAAGCATTACAATCATATCTTTATCTCCAGGATTCAGCGACCACTTATCTGCCAGTATTTTTTGTAAAACCTGAGCTGGAGTAGCTTCTTTTAAACCTACTTTCTTATTACCATTAAACAAATCCAATTCTTCTAATTTTTCCCACAGCGTATCGTCTTGGTCAATTTTTAAATATGAGCGTAGTTTTAATTCAACCGAATCATGGGGGTTATATGGTAAAAAAGAATTAATAAAATCACGATAACTCATATCTTCAGAACCCTCTAGAATATAGGTGTCATCTGTCATACCTAATTGGACAAAAACATTCCAGGCTCTTGAAAAACCTACTTTTCGAATTGTTCCTCTATATAATGTAGGGATAGTATCTAAACCGTATAAAGAACGATATTTCAATGAGTCTCGATTAGCATATCCTTCAAACTTTCCATATCCGTCTATTTTTAAAATCTCAGTTCTTCGGAATAATTTATGATACGGAATATACTTATATTTTCCTTCTTGAATAAATTTAGCACTTCCACCCTGACCAGCTAAAACTACATTTCGTGGATTCCATGTAAATTTATAATTCCATAAATTTGTATCACTTACAGGAGCTATTAAACCTCCTGTAAAAGACTCAAAAAGGAGCATTTTACCTCCTTTTTCACGAATTTCATCCAATACTTTCATTGCGCTCATATGATCAATACCAGGATCTAAACCTATTTCATTCATAAAAATTAACCCTTTTGATTCTACTTCCTTATTCAAAGCTTTCATTTCATTAGAAATATAAGAAGCAGTAACCATGTTTTTGGAATAAGTCAAACAATCTTTAGCAACTTCTATATGAAAACGTGCTGGTAGCATTGAAATAACAATATCTACACTCTGAATAGCTTTTTTACGACTATTTTCATCCAAAATATTTAAAAAAATAGCTTTACCATTGGGATGATTTTGTACTTTATGTTGTGCATTTTCTAAGGAAAAGTCCCCTACTATTATTTGTAATTTCTCAGATTCTGATTGATTAAGTAAATATTGAATTAAAGAAAATGAAGAGCGACCCGCTCCTATGATAAGTATTTTTCTCATGCGCATTGAAATTTATTTATTACTTCCATAAAGATAGAAATTTTCAAATCTTAATCAAAAATTCCTTATACCTTTATCTTAAACACTCGTATCTTTGTATCCATGTATTCCATACTTCATATAGAATTTGTAAAAAATGTAGCAGAGTTGAAAATTCTTTCTATAGCACTTTTTCGTTATGAAAACAATGAAATTACCGATCAATTAATTAGTATTTTAAATCCTGAAACTCTTATCTCTAAAAAATGTGAAGCAAGAATAGGTCTGTCTAATAAACAATTACAAAAAGCTCCTAAATTTTATGAAATAGCTAAACGCATACTTGAAATCACTAAAAATACCCTTTTAGTATGTTTTGATAAAACATCTCATTTTTCCATTTTAAAAGAAGAATTTGAAAGTTTAGGATTCTCTTTTAATCCCCGTGTATTAGATTTGAAAATACAACTTGAAAAAATGAATCTATTTTCCAAAAATGTAGCCTTATCAAAAATTTATAAGGCATTTGGAATTCCCTTTACATTTCATTTTTCAACTAAATTAAATGGTTTAGCTTTGGTTAAATTATTTAAAATCTTAAAAGAAAAAGATCTTAACAGACAATTTATTCAGAAAAAAGAGTATTCTGAAAAAGATTCTAACTTATTCAAAATACAGCGTGATTTACCTCATGAAACAGGTGTTTTTTACATTCATGACAAAAAAGGTACTATCATTTTTCTAGAGGGTACATCTAATATTTATAATCGTGTAAATCAACTTTTCACATCTAAAAGCCCACATTCTAAAAACATTCAAAGACAGGCTCATCATATAACATTTAACCTCACTGGAAGTGTTTTAATAGCATCAATTAAAGCTTTAGTTGAGATTCAAACAATAGCGCCTGTTTTTAATAAAAATCTAAATATTCAAAAGTCAACTCCTTTTAATACATCAACATCTTTCTTAATCATAGATAAAGGACAGATTCTTGGAGAAAACAGTTTTATTTTAATAAAAAAGGGGTTCATCGCAGGCTACGGATATTATCATTTGAATAATCAAATGAATGATTTAAACAAAATAGAAACAATAATGACCCCTATAAATGAAACCAAAGAAATTCATTCTTTAGTTCATTCTTTTATTAAAGACAAAAACTATTTAAAAATTATTGATTTATGATACAACTTTCAACACCCGCCCTATTATTTTCAGCAACATCACTTATCTTACTGGCCTATACCAATCGCTTTTTAACTATTGCTACTTTAATTCGAAATTTAAAAAATGACTATTTGAATGAAAAAGACAACTCTATTTTAGATCAAATTAAAAACTTAAACAAAAGAGTGTTTTTAATTCGATGGATGCA
>JBKDZS010000150.1:0-4430 GCA_047971445.1 Flavobacteriales bacterium | reverse complement strand
TTGATATAAAACCTAAAGAATTTATGTCGATTACCACTTCTAACGGAGATGAATTAAATGCATGGATGATAAAACCTCCTCATTTTAAAAAGGAAAATAAATACCCTGTTTTGATGTATGTCTATGGAGGGCCTGGATCTCAAACAGTAATGAACTCATGGGGATGGAATAATTACTTTTGGTTTCAACAATTAGCACAACAAGGCTATATTGTAGTTTCAGTTGATAATCGAGGTACTGGAGGGAAAGGACGTGATTTTAAAAAAATAACGTATAAAGAATTAGGTAAGTATGAAATAGAAGATCAAATTTTGGCTGCAAAACATTTGCAAACATTACCTTATGTTGATTCGAAACGAATCGGGATGTTTGGTTGGAGCTATGGAGGGTACATGACTTCCTTGGCGATGACGAAAGGAGCTGATGTTTTTAAAATGGGAATTGCTGTTGCCCCTGTAGCAAATTGGCGATTTTATGACTCTGTTTACACGGAACGTTTTATGCAAACACCAAAAGAAAATAATAGTGGATATGATTTAAATTCACCTATTAATCATGTAGAAAAATTAAAAGGAAAATACTTACTGATTCATGGGTCAGGAGATGATAATGTTCATTACCAAAATGCCATGTTGATGGCAGAAGCCCTGGTTCAAGCGAATAAAGACTTTGATATGCATAGCTATACGGATAAGAATCATGGGATTTATGGAGGGAATACAAGATTACATTTATACCGTAAAATGACGCTATATATAAAAGAAAACTTATAATTGGTAACTCAAAAATTTAAAAAACAGAAAATATGAGTGATACAACAATACAAGAAAAAACATTTTTAGGACACCCAAAAGGATTATTTGTCTTGTTCTTTTCTGAAATGTGGGAACGTTTCTGCTACTACGGAATGAGAGGACTTTTATCATTGTATGTGATAAAAGCCTTAATGCAAGGAGACACAAAAGCGTTTGCTATTTATGGAGCTTATACAGGATTGGTATACATGGCTCCGGTTTTAGGAGGTTGGGTAGCCGATAAAATTTTAGGATATAAATGGGCTGTTATTTTTGGAGGTATTTTAATGGCAATAGGAGAATTTTTAATTCTTGGAGGATCATTAAACTGGCTCTACGTAGGAATGGCCACTATTATTGTAGGTAACGGTTATTTTAAAGCCAACATCTCTTCTATAGTTGGAAAGTTGTATGATGATCATGACGTACGAAAAGATTCAGGGTTTACAATATTTTATATAGGAATTAATTTAGGTGCATTTTTAGCCTCTATTGTAGCTGTCGGAGTTGGAGAGGCCTATGGATTTGAATACGGTTTTGCATTAGCAGGTATTGGGATGTTGTTGGGGATTTTTATATTTATTGCAGGACAGAGCCTATACGGGCATGTAGCAACTCCCCCAGATCCGAAAGGGTTGCATCAAAAAATATTAGGCCCCTTAACTAAATTACACCTTACTATAGTAGGTTCCTTATTATTAATCCCTATACTCTATTACTTATTAGAGTACAGTCACTGGATTGGGTATTTAATGGCTGTAGTAGCAATATATGTAATTGTAAAATTAATTAGTGCAGGATTAAAAGGAGGAAAAGTCCTATTAGATCGAATGATTATTTTCATTATCTTATGTCTACTTAACATTATCTTTTGGTCATTGTTTGAACAAGCTGGAACATCACTTACTTTATTTGCCGATCGAAATGTAGATCGTGAAGCTTTTTTAGGTTTTTGGGATATTTCAGCAGGACAAACACAATCGTTTAATGCCTTCTTTATTTTGATTTTTGGAACGATTTTTTCTATGCTTTGGCTTAAGTTAGATCAATTAAAAATGAACCCTAGTATTCCAGCCAAGTTTGGTATAGGAATTATATTTGTAGGAATAGGATTTTTGTTTACTATATTAGGTAAAGGAGCAGCTGTAAACTATTTAGTTCCTATGTGGACTTTAGTAGGTTTATACCTATTTCATACTATCGGAGAGTTATTTTTATCTCCAATTGGACTTTCAATGGTTACAAAATTAGCTCCTAAAAATATGACAGGGGAATTAATGGGAGCATGGTTTTTATCTTTTGCCGGTTCAAATTATGTAGCAGGAAGTATTCTAGCTCCATTAACAGGAACAGGAGGAGATGAAAGCGGAAAAGAAAAAGTGGTTTTATCAGTAGCAGAGAGCTTAGATAAATACATTGATGTGTTTACTCAATTTGGATGGATAGCCCTTATTTGTGGAGGAGTTGTGTTATTAGTTTCCCCACTCCTCAACAAATTAATGCACGGAATTAAATAGAAAATAAGTAACCGAGTATAAAGCCATCAAGCAATGATGGCTTTATTATTTAAAAATAGTTTAAATGAATTCAACGATAGATAAAAGTGATTTTTTTAAAAGTAATGTATTAGGACATCCCGCAGGACTATTTGTGCTCTTTTTTACTGAAATGTGGGAACGATTTTCATTCTATGGAATGAGAGTACTATTGATTAATTTTTTAACTATGGCAGCTATTAGTTACAATCCTGGATGGAGTTGGTCTACAGAAAATGCTACAGCCTTATTCGGAACTTATGCGATGCTACTGTATGTAACTCCAATAATAGGGGGCATTTTAGCTGATAAATATATTGGATACCGTTGGGCAGTTGTTATAGGTGCTTTTATCATGACATTAGGACATGCTGCTATGGCTGTTGAAACAGAATTATGGTTGTACATAGGACTTGCTTTATTAGTCACAGGTACAGGGTTTTTTAAACCTAATATAACGTCTATTATATCAGAAATATATAAAGATTTACCAAAAAAAAAGGACGGAGCTTACACCATTTTTTATATGGGTGTAAATGCAGGAGCATTTTTTGGAATGATGCTTTGTGGCTATCTAGCAGAAAGAGTAGGTTGGAGTTGGGGCTTTGGGTTAGCTGGAATTTTTATGTTATTAGGTACATTACAATTTTGGTTAGCTAAACCTCTGTTCGGAAACATAGGAGAAATCCCATCTAAAAAAGACAATTTAAATAATGCTTTAAAAGATCGTAAAAAAACAGAAGAGAATAAAGAATTACAGATAGAACAAAGAAATCCTTTTACTTTAACAGATAAAATATTAATTACAATTTCAGCAATAATTGCTCTAGGATATGCATTTAATGATCCTTTATCAAAAATTGCGAAGTTGGATATGTTTAGTTCCTTGAAATTAGGAGGTTTGGAAGGACAATATGTAGTGGTCATTTTTGGGCTAATATTATTTTTAATTTTAGTGATTTCTAGAATAAGCCGTTACACTCGTATAATTCGAGATCGTATGATTGCCTTTATTGTTTTTGCATTTTTTACAGTATTTTTTTGGATGAGTTTTGAACAAGGTGCTTCTTCATTAGTTATTTTTGCGCGAGATTCAGTTCAAAGAAGTCTAAGTGGGAATTCTGCTTTACTATTTAATATCGTAAATATATTACTCACGATTGTCCCTCTCGTCATTATTACATATGTACTATACTTATTAGCAAAACAAACTTTCAAAAAAATACCTGGATCTAATATTGTTTTAGCAATTTGTTTTTTAAGTATTTGGGGAATTGTAGGTTGGATGATTAATAGAGATTTGAATACCATTGCTTACGAAATATCTTATAAAGCTATAAAAACACCTTCTTTAGATGAAAAGACAGGAGAGCAAAAAGTTGATGATAAAGGAAAACCCATATTTCATTATACAGCTATGTCTGAAAATTATCAAGCCACCCCTTCTGACATAATAGTAAGTCAAATTACAAGAATAGGTGAGCTACAAAATTTTGAAGTGGGTCAACAAATTGCAGTCATTGCAAAAGATAATAAAGGAAGTACATTTGGGTATTTGGATTTGGGAGATTTAGAAAAAATCCGAAGTATCTCAAATTCAAAAAATGAAAATCAAGGAGCTATTCAAGCAACCATAACAGCAATAAAAGATAACGAAGTAGAAATTACTGTTTCATGGTTTAGTATTTTGAACTCATTCTTTATTATTGCATTTGCTTCATTTTTTTCTAAATGGTGGGATAGCAAATACAACCCTTCTGCAGCAACAAAATATGGGTTAGGATTAATTATAATGGCCATAGGGTTTGGGTTACTGGCTTTTGGATCTTATGGAATTCAGGAAGGTGTGAAAGTAAGTATGATATGGTTAATATTAGCCTATTTATTCCATACTTTAGGAGAATTATGTTTATCTCCCGTTGGGCTCTCTTATGTAAGTAAATTAGTGCCACCTCGTATGATTGCTTTTATGTTTGGGATGTGGTATTTAGCAGTTGCTATAGGTCATAAATTGGCAGCTGCTTTAGGAGGACAGATAGAAAATATTACAAATCAGTATTCATTATCAACCTTCTTTTTAATTTTTACGATTGTACCTATT
>JBKDZS010000149.1:0-3016 GCA_047971445.1 Flavobacteriales bacterium | reverse complement strand
AAATATAGTCAGATCTCGACAAACCTTCCATTTTAATAATCTCATAGACTTTTTTAGCTGTTTGTTTTACCTCTTCTTCTTCTTGTTTTGATAAACGTGCAGGTGTAATTTCCTCGGACTGCCCTTCATATTTTGCAGCATAATCAAAGAACTCATTTTCTGTAACAATTTCTGTAATTCCTAATACTTGTACCTTTCCCTTATAATTTACAACCCCTACAGAAACTTCAATCCCATCTAAATAGGCTTCTATAATAACCTCATCGTCTTCCTTAAAAGCAAAAGCAATAGCCTCTAACAAGTTTTCTTTTTTAGTTACTTTTGAAACTCCCAAGCTGGAGCCTGATTTATTAGGTTTTACAAAACAAGGGATTCCTACCTTTTGGATGATCTTTTCAACGGAAATAGAATCTCCTTTGTGTAAAAAGTAAGATGTTGCAGACGATATACCATAAGAGTTTAAAACAGCTAAACAATCTTTTTTATTAAAAGTTAAAGCCGCTTGATAAAAAGGACATGATGTATGTTTAATTCCTAATAAATCAAAATAAGCTTGAATAAAACCATCTTCTCCTGGGGTTCCATGAATGATATTGAAAACAGCATCAAATACTATTTTTTCATTATCTAGATCAAAACTAAAATCTCCTTTATTAATAGGATACTTTTGATTATTTACTATGGCATACCAACCCTCTTTTAAGATATGTACTTTATAGACATTATACCTTTTTTGATTAAGATGTTCATAAACAACCTGGCCACTTTTTAATGAAATTACACTTTCATCTGTGTACCCTCCCATTAAAACTGCTATATTTTTTTTCATTTACATACAATAATTACATCTCACAAATTTAATCTAAAAATACTCATTCCACACAATAGTAGGGATTAATTTATATCTTTGCACGAAATCTAATGGAAAAAGTATGAATTTTTTACGATTTTTAATAAGTTGGAAATTTTGGCTAAGTATAGTTTTAATGCTTATAATAACAGCGGGTATACTATATTGGTCACAAGGTTATTTGAATGAAATAACCCACCATAATGAAAAAACTAAAGTTCCTGAAATTGTCGATTTAACTTTAATAGATGCTGAAAAACTACTAGCTAAACAGGGGTTAAAATTAACTGTTGACTCTATTAAATTTGAAGAAAAATATAGCCCTTTTCAAATTTACAAACAAGAACCTTCAGCAGGTAATTACGTAAAGAAAGGGCGTTCTATTTCTGTTAAAGCTAATCCCAGAACTTTTAGACCTGTTAAAATGCCTAGTTTAATAGATCGCTCCATTCGTTTGGCTCGTCAACATTTGGACTTAGTATCTTTAAAAGTTGGGAACATAACGTATGAGCCTCATATTGCAAAAGATGTTGTTTTGAAAGTAATATACAATAGTCAAGAAGTATTTCCAGGTCAGGAACTACCTAAATATGCAATGGTAGATTTAGTGTTAGGAGAAGGTGATCGAGAAAATGTTGAAATTCCAAATTTAAGAGGACTAACAACTTCTGAAGCTTTGGCTATTCTAGATCAAGTAGAACTTTCTTTAGGATCTATTGTTAAAGATGAAGAAGTGACCGATTCTCTATCTGCTCGTATATACGATCAATTACCTAGTGCTGGTAGTATGTTAGAAATGGGGCAGCCCATTAACATATGGATTACAAATGCTGAAATAGAAGCTACTGAAGATTATCCATTAGCTGAATTTCCAGATAGTTTAAAAATACCATCTTCCTCCTCTATTATTTCGGTTGATAGTATTTTAAAGCACGCACCATGACAGAAACAAATCATCACTCAACACCCCATGAAGAAGATTTATTTGAACATTATAGATTCAAAGCTAGTGCAGGGCAAGAGCCTTTACGAATTGATAAATATTTAATGAATTATGTTGAGAATGCTACTCGAAATAAAATTCAACAAGCTGCAAAATCGGGTAATATTTTTGTAAACGATCAAATTGTAAAATCAAATTATAAAGTAAAACCTCATGATGTGATTCGTGTTTTATTAGCACACCCACCTTATGAAAACACGATTATTCCTCAAAACATTCCATTAAATATTGTATATGAAGATACTGATGTTTTAATCGTAAATAAAAATCCTGGTATGGTAGTTCATCCTGGCCATGGAAATTATGACGGAACATTAGTTAATGCCTTAAAATATCATTTTGATAATCTTCCTTCCATGAGTTCTGATTTAGATCGTCCTGGATTGGTTCATCGAATTGATAAAGACACCAGTGGTTTGTTGGTTATTGCTAAAAATGAGCATGCTATGAACCACTTAGCAAAGCAATTTTTAAACAAAACAACACAAAGGAAATATATAGCTTTAGTTTGGGGTAGTATTGAAGAAGATTCTGGCACGATCGAAGAGTATATTGGACGTCACCCAAAAAATAGAATGTGGATGACTGTATATCCTGATGGAGAAAAAGGAAAAAACGCTGTAACACATTATAAAGTCCTAGAACGTTTTCGGTATGTTACTCTAGTAGAATGCCAACTGGAAACAGGTAGAACACATCAAATACGCGTTCATATGAAGTATAAAGGGCATACACTATTCAATGATGACCGTTATGAAGGTGATCGTATTTTAAAGGGCACCACTTTTTCTAAATACAAACAATTTGTTGAAAATTGCTTTAAAATATTGCCTAGACAGGCGTTACATGCTAAATCACTAGGCTTTGAACATCCAACAACTGGAGAACAAATGCATTTTGAAAGCCCCATTCCAAAAGATATGCTTCAAACTATTGAAAAATGGCGAATTTATACTAATTCGGGTTCATAGGTATTATTTAAAGTATGATGTTGTGATTTATTCGCTGTACATAAACACGATATTTGGTACAATTTTAATAGTAGAAGATATACGTTGTTTAACTTTTCATCAACTCAAAAAGTAATTTTTTCCCGCGAAGCACCTGAATTTTAACATTACTGATACTTAAGTTCAATTCTGCTGCAATTTCTTTGTAGGTTT
>JBKDZS010000148.1:0-33215 GCA_047971445.1 Flavobacteriales bacterium | reverse complement strand
TAAAAACATTAAAACAACAAATCCTAATGTTGAGACTAAAATAATGTGTTTTCCTTCTTCATGAAACATATAACTTTTCTTAAAATTTTGTTCATCCGCGAATATACAGGTAAATGAATGGTAAAGCAAATATAAAGCTATCTAATCGATCTAAAAAGCCTCCATGACCGGGTATTATATTGGCGCTATCTTTTACATTCGCTTCTCTTTTCAGCTTAGATTCTACTAAATCTCCTATTGTTCCAAAAATACTTGATATGCAAGCCACCGCGAGCCACTTAAAATTATTTTGAGGATAATAATAATCTAATACAATACCGAGCACAATGGCAAACACAAATCCTCCAACAAACCCTTCAATGGTTTTTTTAGGTGATATTTTAGGTGCTAATTTATTTTTGCCAAATTTACGCCCTATTAAGTAAGCAAAGGTATCGTTGACCATAAAAAAAACAAAAAACCAAATAAAAATAGTTCCCTCTTCCAAAAAATTTAATGAAAGATAAAAAGGAATCGTTATGTACAATACTCCAAACAGTATAGCTCCTATTTTCTTTGTCAATTTTTCCTGGTTTAGTGTAATCAAGATAATCGTAGCTAGTACGATAAGATAAGGAATTTTTATAAATCGTATTGTAGAATCAAAAGACACAAAATGCAACTTAGAATTGGTTAACAGAATAGCTAATGATAAAGTAATAAGCCCTGCTGTTAAATTAAAATTCAACTTTGCTAAACTAGCATATTCATAAAGACATAATCCACAAAAAACGAGTATTAAGCAATTGAAACTTTGAATACTAAACAGTATACAAAAAACGAGTATGGCTACATATATAGCTCCTGACAAAAATCTTACTAACATATTATATTCGTTCGGTTAAGAGTAAATATATATTCTTTGAATTGGTTTGTTGTAAACTGTCATGCTTTAGGCCTTTTATAGTTGTAATATTTGTTGGAATATCATCCCTTTTTATACTTTTTATTTTACGTAATCCGTCGCTAATATTATCAACAATCTGATCTGGGTAAGCAATAACAATAAATGTATTTGATATTTCATGTAACTTTCGATTGTCCGTTTGATGAGAAGAGATCATAACGCTACCGTTGAAAGCTATTAAATACTCACAATCAATTAAATTAATTTGATTCTGGCAGTTGGGTATCGTTGTATATTGAATTCCCAAGCTATTCAAATACTTCTGTAACTTGGAATCGGAACACCAAAACGAATTAAAGTTATTTTCATTTGCAATCTCTTTCAAATAACTCAGCAATTCTGACTCGTTTCCCGAATATAAAAACTTCCCTCCTGTTTCATTATACAGACGAACAAAACGCATTTCTCTATCTTCCTTATCTACCAATGTTTCATCCACAATCAAATTAGGAGACAAGTCAATCGAATTACTTTCTTCTTCAATTGTTTTTTTGGAATGCATTTTTCCAAATATTTTATTAAAAAAATCTTTCAACTTTTCATTAATTGAGTACTAAAGATACAAATTAAACACAGGTATCAAAAAAAACCTATATCTGATAAACCACAGTCATCCTATTTCAACCCAAAACCAAGCTTTTAAGCTTCTTTTTCCTCTACTTCTAATTCCTCTTCAAATGGCCTATCTCCAAATATTTTTAACAAGTCATCTCTAAAAATAACTTCTCTTTCTAATAAAACTTCTGCTAATTCTGTTAATTTATCCTGATTATTCTTTAATATTTCTATAGCTCTAAAGTATTGTTCATCTATAACTTTAACTACTTGTTCATCTATTATTTGAGCTGTATTTTCACTATAAGGCTTTATAAATCCGCTTTGCTGACCTGAGGAATCATAATAGGATCTATTCCCTATTTTATCATCTAATCCATAAATCGCAACCATAGCCTGAGCTTGTTTTGTTACTTTCTCTAAATCACTTAGAGCTCCTGTAGAAATATTTCCAAAAATAACTTGTTCTGCTGCTCGTCCTCCCAAGGCTGTACACATTTCATCCAAAATTTGTTCTGTTGTTGTAATTTGCCTTTCTTCAGGCAAATACCAAGCTGCTCCTAAACTTTGTCCACGAGGTACAATAGTTACTTTCACCAATGGGGCTGCATGTTCTAATAACCAACTGGTTGTAGCATGTCCTGCCTCATGATAAGCAATACGTTTTTTCTCGTGTGGTTTGATAATTTTATTTTTCTTTTCTAAACCTCCAATTATACGATCTACAGCATCTAGGAAATCTTGTTTCTCTACAGCTTCTTTTGATTTTCGAGCAGCAACTAAAGCAGCTTCATTACATACATTTGCAATATCAGCACCACTAAAACCAGGTGTTTGTTTTGCCAAAAAATCAACTTCGATATCATTTCCTAATTTTAAAGCTTTTAAGTGGACTTCAAAAATGGCTTTACGTTCATTTAAGTCTGGTAAATCTACATAAATGCGTCGATCAAAACGTCCTGCACGCATCAATGCTTTATCCAAGACATCTGCACGATTCGTAGCTGCCATTACAATGACATTAGATTCTGTTCCAAAACCATCCATTTCAGTTAATAATTGATTTAATGTATTTTCTCGTTCATCGTTACCTCCTGTCATATTTGACTTACCACGAGCTCGACCAATAGCATCAATTTCATCAATAAAAATAATAGAAGGTGATTTAGATTTAGCATCTTTAAATAAATCTCGTACACGTGAAGCCCCTACTCCTACAAACATTTCAACAAAATCAGATCCTGACAAACTGAAAAAAGGAACATTAGCTTCTCCTGCAACTGCTTTTGCAAGTAATGTTTTACCTGTTCCTGGAGCTCCTACTAATAAAGCTCCTTTTGGAATTTTTCCTCCTAATTTTGTATATTTTTCAGGCGATTTTAAAAAATCTACAATTTCCTGAACCTCTTCTTTTGCTCCTTCTAATCCAGCAACGTCTTTAAACGTTACTTTCGTATTATTCTTTCCATCAAAAAGTTGTGCTTTTGATTTTCCAATATTGAAAATTTGGCTTCCTCCTCCAGCTCCTCCAGCTCCCATTCTACGAAAAATAAAGAACCACATCAACCCAAATATTAAGATAAAAGGAAGTATGTTAAGCAACAATGCTGTTAGCATACTTTCAGATTCATATTTCACTTCCACTTTGTTTTCTTTAGCAAAAGGGAGCATTTCTTTCTCAAAATTCTCTATTGTTCCGAATTCATATGTATAAGAACTTCCTTGATTTAATAACATTAAAGCATTATCTTTCTTGTTTTGATGTTCCGTTTTTTTCTTAGCTTCTTGGGTTAAAAATATTTCAGCAGGTCCCACTGGTTTATTTACCTTAATATTTTTTACATCTCCATTTTCAATTAACGTTATTAATTTTGAAATTGAGATTTCCCTTGATTCAGCCGTAGATGAACCAAACATTGCCACTCCTAGAATACCCGCTAACACAATAGCATAAACCCACATTAAATTTGGAGCATTATTTGACTTACCTTTATTTTTCATTTCAATTTTTTCCTTATATGCTTAATTAGTTATCTAATGACATTTCTATTATTTTGGCATCCCCCCACAATCCTTCAATATCATAATGCTCTCGAATATGCTTTTGAAATACATGAACAACAATGGATACATAGTCAACTAAAACCCATTCTGCTTGTTCTTTTCCTTCAATATGCCACGGTTTTTCTTTTAAATCTTTTCCTACCATCTTTTCAATTGATCGAGCTATGGCGGAAACTTGTGTATTTGTATTTCCTTCTGCTATAATAAAATAATCACAAACGGAGGTATCTATTTCTCTTAAATCTAACAGGGTTATATTTTCTCCTTTAACTTCTTCAATAGCTTCAATTATTTTGCTTAATAATTGATCATTTGTGTTTTTACTCATTAAATCTTTCTTAACTTTGGCTCACAAAAATACGGAAAATATCAGGTTTTCCTCACTTTTTAATAATTTTTTAACCGAAATG
The DNA here is from genome assembly GCA_047971445.1 of Flavobacteriales bacterium. Lineage (GTDB taxonomy): Bacteria > Bacteroidota > Bacteroidia > Flavobacteriales > UJ101 > UJ101. The sequence continues at coordinate 29,240 of JBKDZS010000148.1, read as the reverse complement.
TGTTTTTTATTTCCTATAACCGAAATTTATTTTGAAAAAATAGCTTCTACCAACTCTTTTTTATTGGATACAAAAACGCCTTTTAAAGAATGGACTGTTGTTTACACTAAAGAACAAAATGCTGGTAGAGGGTATACCGGAAACCAATGGGAATCAACTATTGGTATGAATTTAACTTTCAGTATTCTCCTCAATCCTAATTGTGCAATTCAACACATATTTTACTTAAATAAAATCATAGCTAATGCTGTTCATCAAAGCATACACTCTATTGTAGATTCTAAAATAAAATGGCCTAATGATTTAATCATCAACCATAAGAAAGTCGGTGGTATTCTAATTGAAAACATTCTTGGTAAACAGGTGAATTCTTCTGTAATTGGAATTGGATTAAATGTTAATCAAACAAATTTTGAAAGCCTTCTAAAAGCAACTTCTTTAAAAAATGAAACGGGTATTCATTTCAACTTGGATGAATTACGTTACACTATTATTGAGGCTATTCAAAAAGAGTATCAAGTGTTTATTGATAAGCAATTTGATTCTATTGAACTTTATTTTCATAAACATTTATACATGAAGGATCAAGTTGCTCTTTTTAAAATTCAAAATCAAGTAAAAAAAGGAATCATAAAAGAAACTGATTCTAATGGAAAATTAATTATTGATTTGGTAAACGAAGGTTTACAGAGTTTTCAACTAAAGGAAGTTCAACTACTATATTGAAACAACTCACTACTGCATCCTTCTTTTAGCCTTCTGAATTAGCTTTTCATAACCAATTAATACATTTATATTTTCTCTATACTCGTTGAAAATACTTCCAGTAGTTTTTTTAAAGGTTTTTCTGTCATCATTCGAATCATAGGATTTAATTGTCCCTCAAAAACAAATTCAATGTCAGTTTTTTCTTCTTCAATTTTGGTTAAGTATGCGTTTAATTTGAAATGAATACTTCCTGCTGATTCATAAGTAATTCTAGAAAACTCAACAGCTTCTTTTTTCTTTAAAACAATTTTAATAGGTATACTTGTTAGTTGAAAAGAAAAGCCTGTATCTCGTGCTTCAAAAAAAGATAAATCATCAGGCATTAATTTTTCAAAATTACTCGTTTCTTGTAAAAACTCAAACACTGCTTCTTGTGATTTATTCACCTTGCTCTTATATCCGTCTAATTTCATTTTTTATTCTAGATAATTTTATCTTTTTAATATTTTTGTACTCATGTATACTATTTTTATAAATGAAAAACCTTTGATTTTAACTCATCAACCTTTTCAACTGAACAAAGATACTAAAATTATCAGGTTTGAGAATAGGAATTCTTTTTTTGAACAAATTCTCCTATCCTTGACTGAAAACATTGAATCTAGTATTTGCGTTTTTCATTCTGACTTGGATTACCTTTGGAATTATTTTCAAAAAAATCACAAAATAATCAAGGCCTCTGGGGGGCTAGTCAAAAATCATTTAAATCAAGTTCTTTTTATCAAGCGATTAGGATTGTGGGATCTTCCTAAAGGAAAAATTGAAAAAGGAGAAGATAAAAAAAAGGCTGCCATACGTGAAGTAGAAGAAGAATGTCATGTTTTTGGGTTAGAAATTGTAGCCCCCCTACTAACAACATATCATATCTATTATACTAAAAAAGAAGCTGTCTTAAAAATAGTATATTGGTATGAGATGCTCTGTAAAAAAGAAAATCAAAATCTAATTCCTCAAATAGAAGAAGGAATTGAAAAAGTTGTTTGGAAAAGCCCCATTGAAATAGAACAAGCTTTAAAAAATACTTATCAAAATATACGGCTTATATTTAGAATACTTGATAAAACTGAATCTCTTGATAAATAAGTGTAATTTCTATTCGTTACAATTTGAAGGTTCTATAATTATGCATTAAATTTGTCATGATATCTTTTATAAAAAGTTATAAAATGATTCGTACATCAATTGACCGTATGCTATATTTTCATCATTAGGCGACATTTTGTTATGGAAAAATAATTCGTATGCATCTAACTTTTCATAAATCAACATAACCAATAGTCGGTTTTGAAAAACACCACCACTCAATGCTATTTTTTTTACTTGATTCTTATTGGCAATTTTTTCAATCCATTTCACTAATGTTAAGTGAAATTTTAATGCAATTTCTCCTTTACTTTTTTTACCGTTATAATCTTTTAAAATTAATTCACATAATTTTTCTCCATTCAAAATTTCTGAAGTATATGTTTTAGTATAATTATGATCTTTTTCATAAAAAGAAGTTGCTTCATTTTCTAATAAAATGGCTGCATATCCTTCGTATTTATTATAATCGGTTAACTCTAACAATGAAGAAACGGCATCAAATAGCCTTCCAATACTGGATGTTTTTAATTTACTTTCATTAATTTTTTTTGAATAAATAGCATACTCAATCGCATCAAATTTTTGCTGTATGGACTCCTTGTTTTTAATAAACGAAAAAGCTGATAATCTGGGTTCTTTTGCCATTTTGTCAAGTAAAAAATGTGTACTGTATTGTAAATGGGTAATTCTTTTTATTTCTTTACTATCAGCCAAAAAGAATTCCCCTCCCCAATTGTTTTGATCTTCTCCTAAACCTGTACCATCCCAAATAACACCTAAAATGGGTTTCCTTACAGGAAGTAACTTATTATCTCCTAAAACTGCTAAAAAATGGGCTTTATGATGTTGAACTTTTAAAACTTTTACCCCTTCATATATATGTTGTTGTTCTGATGAAAAAAATTGATCGTTATAATCTACTACGATTATTTTTGGCTTCTCTTGGTATATATTAATAAGATGCTCTTGAACTTTTCTTGACTCATTTTGAACATCATATGATTCCATATCACCTAAATACTGACTTAAAATTAAATTTGATCCATTCCAAAATGCTATTGTATTTTTTAAGTCTGCTCCTAACGACAAAAGCGTTTTATCTCTTTTAGGTAAAGTAACATCTAATAAAGAAGGGCTTAACCCTCTTGAACGTCTATAAATAATTTTCTTATTTAAATTTTCAACAAATCCTACTACACTATCATCTTGAGGTATTACAATTTTTCTGTTATTCGTTAAAATATAATCGGCTAGTTGATATAATTCTTCATAATTAGACTGTGTTTGATCATAAATGATAGGGGAAGAACTAATATTAGCGCTTGTTGCAATTAATGGATAATTTATTTTATTCATCAATAAACACAGTAGAGGTGTATAAGGTAGCATTATTCCTAAATGATTTACATTATACGTTATATTTTCGGGTAAGTTATTTTTCTTCTTTTTTACCAAAACAATAGGTGAAATCATACCTGTTAATTCTTCTTCTATTTGTTTTGTTGTTTTGGCATAGTTATGTACCATTTTTAAATCTGACATTAACAATGCTAGTGGTTTATCAGGCCTATTTTTTCGCTTTCTAATTTCGTTTACTACGTTCTCATTTGTTGCTTTTCCCATCAACAAATACCCTCCAATTCCTTTTACAGCTACTATTTTATTTTCTTCTATTTTACAAATTACATCTTGTACTAATTCCTCTTGAGAACCTTTAATTTCTTTCTTAATCTTGGTATTTATCAAACAAAGTGTTACTGCACAAGAAGGACATGAGTTGGTTTGCGAATAATACCTACGATCCAAGGGGTCTTCATATTCTTTTAGGCATGCTGAGCATTGCTTAAAAGGAGCCATTGTTGTGGTAGGTCTATCATAAGGGATTTTATGTAAGATAGAGTATCGAGGTCCACAATTTGTACAGGTTATGAATGGATATTGATACCTTTTATCCTTTTTATCTACTAATTCTTTTTTACAATTTTCGCAAATGGCATAATCTGGTGTCAAATTTAAATTAATATTTTCACCTTCTTCACTATAGATAATTTGAAAACTAGAGTAGTTTTTAATTGATGTTTCTTTCCAAGTTATTTTTTCTATTTTGGCTAAAGGAGGTGATTTTGCTTCTAACTCACGAATGAGTGGCTCAATAGCTCCTTCTGTCTCAATCTCTATAAAAACGCCTTCTGAAGTGTTTTTTACATAACCTTTTAATTCTTTTAAAATAAATAATTTATACACAAAAGGTCTAAAACCAACTCCTTGAACTTGTCCTACAATATGTATGTAATAGTTTTTCATTGATTTTAAGTATTTAACAAATTCTAGGTAGTTGCTCTCCTATTAGAGGAGATATCACACGTCTTCCTCCTATCATACTTTGTAAGATTATTTTTTGTGGGTGTTCATTGGTTATTTCCCCAATACAACGAGCCATTTTACCTTTATCCATCTCTTGTAATTTCTCTAAAAACCTTGACGCTATATCTGCTTTCACTATGCTAACAAAAACACCTTCATTTGCAACATACAATGGGTCTAAGCCTAATAGTTCACAAGCCGCAGAAACTTGTTTTAAAATAGGAATTTCTTTTTCCAGTAGTACAATTCCTTTTTTTATCTCTTCAGCTATTTCAGTTAAAACACTACTAACTCCTCCTCTAGTTGGATCCCTAAACAAATGAATATCTTCTCCAAATTCATTCAATAATGCTTCTACTGTATGATTTAAGTTTGTAGAATCACTGATCAGGTCTGTTTCAAACTCCAACCCTTCGCGATCAGACATTATAGCCATTCCATGACTTCCTATGTTTCCACTTACTATAATTTTATCTCCTACTTCAATACGGTCACTACTTATTCTCGCTTTAGAATATAGTTCCCCTACTCCTGAAGTATTAATAAAAATTTGATCTCCTTTTCCTTTTTCAACCACTTTAGTATCTCCTGTTACAATCTGAACATCACTCTCTAAAGCCGCTGCTTTAATCGATTCAATTATTTTTTTCAGATCATCTAAAGCAAAGCCTTCTTCTATGATAAAAGATAAGGATAAATATCGGGGTTTCGCACCACACATTGCTAGGTCATTTACCGTTCCATGAACTGCTAAAGATCCAATATCGCCTCCTTTAAAGAAAATAGGATTAATCACAAAGCTATCCGTTGAAAAAGCCATTTTACCTTTTATTTCAAAAACAGCTCCATCATGTTTTTGATTTAAATAAGGGTTTTCAAGAATACTAAAAATGAATTCATCTAACAACTCTTTCGTTAATTTACCACCACTTCCATGACCTAAATTAATTATAGACTTTTTTCTTTTCATATATTAAATATCAGAAAAATTATAATATGCAGCACATGCACCTTCTGATGATACCATTGGTGCTCCAAGGGGGTTATCAGGTTTGCATTTTTTACCAAACTGATTGCAATCTTTTGGTTTTTTCTTCCCTCTTAGAATATCCCCTGCAATACATAAAGTTTGTTTCAAGGCTTTAATTTTTTCTACTTCAAATTTTACTTCTGCATTGAATTGTTCGTATTCTTTTCTCATTACGTAACCACTTTCAGGTATCTCTCCTATTCCTCTCCATTCTCTAGAACCTATCTTAAAAACTTTTGAAATTGCTTCTTTGGCCGCTTTATTTCCTTCAGGCTTCACAATTCTGGAGTATTGATTTTCTAAAAAATATACACCCTCCTCCAATTGTTTTACAGTAAAGTAAATTCCTTCTATAATATCAACTGGTTCAAAACCTGTTACAACAATAGGAATTTTATATCTTTTAACTAAAGGTTCGTATTCCTTCATTCCCATAATTGCACAGACATGTCCTGCTGCTAAAAAACCATGTAGATTACAAAATTTATCATCCAAAATTGCCTCCATTGCGGGAGGAACAAGTACATGAGAAACTAATAAGGAAAAATTTGTTAATCCTAGTTTTTCAGCATACAATACTGATAAAGCATTTGAAGGCGCTGTGGTTTCAAAACCTACTGCAAAAAAAATCACTTCTTTACCAGGATTGTCTTTTGCTATATGAACTGCTTCTAAAGGAGAATATAAAATTCTCAAATCTCCTCCTTCAGCTTTAGCTTCTAATAAACTTTTTTCACTTCCAGGAACTCTCACCATATCTCCAAAAGAACAAACAATAAATCCTTTTTCTAATAAAGTAACAGCTTTATCTATTAGACTAAGTGGTGTAACACAAACAGGACAACCTGGTCCATGAATCATTTGTATTTTTTTAGGTAAAATATCTAATATTCCATTTTTTACCAAACTATGCGTTTGCCCTCCACAGATTTCCATAATATTCCATGTTTTTGTGGTAATTTTATGGAGTTCTGCTATATAATGTTCTATAAGTTTTGGATCTCTATATTCTGATAAGTATTTCATTTTTCAATTTCAAGTAACTCAATAATATAAGAAACGACAGCATTAGGTTCTATCATAGGTGCTGCACCTTTTTCTCCATAAGCTAAATGAGAAGGAATCGTTATTTCCCATCGAGACCCTACAGGCATTAATTGTAATGCTTCTTGCCAACCTAAAATAGCTTCTGATAAGTGAAAATCTAAAGGCCCATCATCTTTTGTTATATCAAAAACATTTTTATTCATTAAATAACCTTCATACAATACTTTCAAACGGTCATCTAGCTTTGGCTTTTCACCTTTTCCTTCAGTTAATATTTTATATTGTAAACCACTTGCTAATGTTACTACACCTTCTTTCTCCTTATTTTTTTCTAAAAATTGAGCTGAAATTTCAGTGTTTTTTTTGAGTTGATCTGCTCTTAAAATGGTAACATAGTTATTAAAAATATCAATAGCTTTCTTTTTAGGTATTTTGGTATAGTTACCATTAAAATTTGTTTTAAATCCGTCTAAAAAATCATTAAAATCAATTTCATCAAAACCAATGTCTTTTAAACTTTGTGCCATTACAACACCTGCACTGTATGAAATTTTATCTTCTGAGTTCTCTGTTTTAGAACTATTACCCAATATGTCTAACAAATCCATTTTCTATTTCTTTAATTGTATTTTTAACCTTTTCTAAAACTATAGGAATAGCTTCTTCAACTTTTTTACTCATTCCTATAAACATAGGCTTTATTTCATTTATAGTAACTGTATAAAGATAAACTGTAGGCATTTTATCAAAAAGAGTCAAGATTTCAACCATATCTTTCAATCCAAAGTCATGAGCACTTAATGAAGATGGAAAATCAGAAGAGAACTTTGGTTTTAGTAAACTAACAGTTCCCAAAGGCTTTTTATCCATTGTAGCGTCTACAATGATCACATGTGGATGTGCTTCTAAATAAGGAACCAAGAGGAATCCTCCTGTTCCTCCATCTAAAATGGTAATATTTTTGTCTTTAAAAAATGGTTCTTCCTCTAATTTCCTAGAAAAATGTATACCTACACCTTCATCTCCCATTAAATAATTTCCTATCCCTAAAATCAGTATCTCATTCCCTTTAGAATGAAAATTTGATTGGTCTATATCCATATTTTTATTTTTCTGAAGATTTTCTATTCTTTCCCATAGGATCTTGACTTACAAAATCTCTGGAAAAACGTTCTCTTCTCACAAATTTATAACCACTTATCATAGAGGATACTTCTGCACGTCCTTCCAACCAATCATGAAAAAGAGCTAAGTACACATGAACTATAGTAAATAATATAAAGAACCATGTAGAAATATGATGAATTGTTCTTGTCTTAAAATCACCTCCTATAAACTCCGGAACCCAAGAAAAAAGATTAGGAAGCCACCAGTCTGTCATATCACTGTAAAGACCAAATCCTGTAAAAATCATTACTAAGGCCAAGAAGAACATAACTACATAAGAAAAAGCGGCTACTCTATTATGTCCTACACTAATATGGTTAATATCTTCATCCCTTCCTATTAGAAGCAAATCAATTTTAATTACATGAATTACTTCTTTTAATCCTTTTTTACTAAAAGGGTTAAAAGCTTTCCAATGCGCATACTTATTTCCTACGAACATACAATAAATTCGCATAATCATAACCGCTACAAGAATATAAGCACTTATAAAATGAACCATCCGCACTTTTCCCATCCAAAATTGGTTATAAGCTTCTCCCCTTGATAAAATTGCGGGAGGATCTGCAATAATAAATCCTGTGATAATCAAGATCATTATAGCTAATGCATTCAACCAATGAAATATTCGTACAGGTAACTGCCAAACATATACTCTTTTATAATTTTTTGTTGACATAATGACGACGTTTAATTAAGCATTAGCAAGTAGAAATATTACGAACCTCTTTCAATATTTCTCCTTTTTCATCATATAAATGAACCGCACAGGCAATACAAGGGTCAAACGAATGAATGGTTCTTATAATTTCTAATGGTAATTCAGGATCTGCAACAGGGGTGTTGATCAACGTTTTTTCATAAGGTGATAATTGCCCTTTTGGATCTCTTGGTGAAGCATTCCATGTTGAAGGAACTACTTGTTGATAATTTTCAACTTTACCATCCTTTATTACGATCCAATGGCTTAGTCCCCCTCTTGGTGCTTCTAAAAAGCCAACTCCTTTTGCTTCCTTAGGCCAAGTTGTTCTATCCCATTTTTCCATGTTAGCCATTTGATCATCTCCATTTTTGATATTTTGAATCAACGTATCATAAAATTCGATTGTCCAATCAACTACCAATTGTGTTTCTAATGCTCTTGCTGCTGTTCTTCCTAAGGTTGAAAACAATGATTCCACTGGAACATCCAACTGTTTTAATGTTTTATCTATAATAGCTACATATTCCTCTCTTCCTTCAGCATATCCAACAAGCATACGTGCTAAAGGCCCTACTTCCATTGAATGTCCTTTCCATCGAGGTGTTTTTATAAAACTATACTTGGGATACATCTAAATGTGTATAAGGAGGTTTAGGTCCTGTATAATTAATATTCGTTTCTCCTTGCCATGGATGTTTTCCCTTATTACCATCTCCTGTATAATCATACCACGAATTGTTCACATATTCTTCAACCGTCTTTAAGTCTTTTAAATCTGTAGGATGAATTTTTGTTAGATCCTTATTCAAGATTGCTCTTGAAGGAAATTTAAATGTTGAGAAGTCTTTATTGTTATATCCTTGGGTTGGAAAATCACCAAAGGACAAGAAATTATGAAACCCTCCTATACTTCCCCAGTCTTTGTAGTATGAAGCTATAGCTAAGACATCTGGTATGTATACTTGCTCAACAAACTCTTTTCCTTCATGAATCAAACGTTCAACTAATGCCAAACGTTCTGCATTTAATCCACTTGCATCGTCTGTATTAATTGCACAAGCCATCCCTCCTACTAGGAAATTAGGGTGAGGGTTTTTCCCTCCAAAGATCGCATGAACTTTTACAATTTCCTTTTGCCATTCCAATGCCTATAAATAATGAGCTACTGCCATCAAATTAACTTCTGGAGGTAATTTCATAGCAGGGTGCCCCCAATATCCATTGGCAAATATCCCCAATTGTCCACTATTTACAAATTTCTTTAATCGTGCTTGAAGGTCTGAGAAATAACCTGGAGAACTCTTCGGCCATTTCGAGATGCTTTGTGCTATTCTTGAAGTTTCTTGAGGGTCTGCACTCAACGCACTTACCACATCAACCCAATCAAACGCATGTAGATGATAAAAATGAACTACATGATCATGCATATACAACACTCCCATCATTATGTTTCGAACCATCTCAGCATTTTGTGGGATATTAATTCCTAAAGCATCCTCTACCGAACGTACTGAAGCCGTTGCGTGACTTGCTGTACATACACCACAAGTTCGCTGTACAAAAGCCCAAACATCTTTTGGATTTCTACCTTTAACTATATTTTCTAATCCTCTTACCATCGTAGAAGATGAAAAGGCTTCTTTGATGGTGTTATCTTCAATTTCAACTTCTATTCTTAAGTGCCCTTCTATTCGTGTAACTGGATCAACAACAATTCGTTCTTTCATAGTTTAAGACTCTTTTATTTGTTTTTCATTTTTAATTCCTTGCTTTATTCTTCTATTAACATCTTTTTGTCGCATTACCTTGGATGCTATAGTATGTGCAAGTTACACCCGCAGCTACTGCTCCGATAGCCACTTTACCTACTGTATCTGCTGTAGATTCTATTCCAAGACTATCTAATGTAATATCTCTATCGTAGATGGCTCCTTGATCCCAAAAATCATCTGCACTACAACCAAAACAACCGTGCCCTGACTGAATAGGGTAACTTACTCCTCCATTCCATTTAATATTTCCACACGCATTATAAGTACTAGGCCCTTTACACCCTACTTTATATAGACAATACCCTTTTTTAGCATTCTCATCATCAAAACTTTCTACAAATAATCCTGCATCAAAATAAGGACGTCTATAACAACTATCATGAACTCGTTTAGAATAAAATGCCTTAGGTCTACCTGCATTATCCAACTCAGGAAATTTCCCGAAAGAAACAACATGAACAATTACTCCTGCCATTACTTCTCCTATTGGAGGACATCCTGGTACATTAATAATGGGTTTATCTTTTATGATTTTTTTAATTGGCATAGCTTGAGTAGGGTTAGGCTTTGCTACTTGAACACAACCTGTTGTTGCACAACTACCCCACGCTATAATAGCTTTTGCTCCTGCTGCCGACTCTTTTAATATATCCAAAGAAGTTCTACCCGCTATGCAACAATAATTACCATTGTCTCCTACTGGTACAGAGCCTTCAACACAAAGAATATACTCTCCTTTGTATTTTTCCATAGTTGCTTTTTTAGCTTCCTCAGCTTGATGCCCAGAAGCTGCCATCAAAGTTAATGTATAATCTAACGATATTTTATCTAAAATTATATCGGCTACTATAGGGTGGTCAGAACGAATAAATGACTCACTGCAACAGGTGCATTCTTGAAAATGCTCCCAAATAACGGGTAATCTTGGCGTAGTTTCCAAAGCTTTAGCTATTTGCCCCATTGCTGAAGTCTGAACTCCCATATAAGCACCTATATACGCTACAAACTTCATAAAGTCTCGACGCGTATATCCTTGCTTAATTATACTTTCATAATACGTTTCATTATTTATTTTTTTTCGTACTCGCCCATAAGATTTTTTTTAATCAAAAACGAACGAATTTACTAATTTAATTTCATTTTTTTTATGATACATGTCATAATTTGAAAATAATTCCTAAATATTTATTAGATTTGGCATAAAATCTTCTATAAACTAGACTCATGCATGAACTTTCAATTGCACAAGGAATTGTTAATATAGCGGAAAAAGAAATTCAAAAATACCCAAAAAAAAAATCGATGTTATTCATTTAATAATTGGAGAATTGGCAGGTATTGAATTTGACTCTTTGGAGTTTGCTTGGCCTATTGCTTGTCAAGGAACTGCGTTGGAACATGCTACAAAAAACATTATAAAAATAGAAGGTGAAGGACTTTGTCTCGAATGTGAAACGAAATTTAAAATGAAAAACCTTTTCGATTCGTGTCCAAAATGCAACAGTCCTTTCAAAAACATATTTTCTGGTAAAGAATTAAAAATTAAACGTTTAGAAATACTATAACTATGTGTACTACTTGTGGATGTAACGGAACTGAAAATGGCGCTTTAATCATAGATCCAAAAAATCATGATCATGAACATCATCATGGACATGAGCATCATGAGCATCACCATCATCACGCTAAAACAATCGTTGAACTTGAGCAAGATATTTTACAAGAGAACCAATTATTAGCTGAACGAAACAGAGGTTATTTTGAGGCAAAAAACATTCAAGTTCTAAACTTAGTAAGTTCTCCTGGATCTGGGAAGACCCGTATTTTAGAACGGACAATATCAGACTTAAAAAACATTCTCGATTTTTCAGTAATAGAAGGAGATCAACAAACTTTAAATGATGCTAACAGAATTGCCGCGTTAAACACTCCTGTTATTCAAGTTAATACAGGAAAAGGTTGTCATTTAGACAGTACTATGATACATAAGGCTGTACAAAAATTAAAGCCTAAAGAAAATAGTGTTCTAATGATTGAAAATGTAGGTAATTTGGTTTGCCCTGCAATGTTTGATTTAGGAGAAAATAAACGCGTTGTTATTATAAGTATCACGGAAGGGGAAGATAAGCCCATTAAGTACCCTGATATTTTCTATAACTCTGCAATCTGTATAATAAACAAAATAGATTTGTTACCACATCTTGATTTTGACTTAAACTTGTTAAAAGAATATGCTTTAAAAGTAAATCCTGATTTACAATTTTTTGAAGTGTCTGCAACTACCGGAGAAGGTATGGACAAATGGTATCAATGGTTACAAAATAATATTTAATTTTTTATGTGTCTAGCAATACCAGGGCAACTCAAATCCATTTCTGCAGAATTGGATGCTACTTTTAGAATTGGAAAAGTTTCTTTTGATGGAATTATTAAGGAGGTTAATCTAGCTTTGGTTCCAGAAGCAAAAATTGGTGACTATGTATTGGTTCATGTGGGAGCTGCCATTAGCGTTATTGATGAAAATGAAGCTAAAAAAACGTTTGAAACTCTTAAAAAGTTAGGAGAGTTACATGAATTAGAAAATCATCCCGACAACTAGTTTATACTATTTCCAAATTCTTCTCAAGCTTTTCATTACATTATCTATTTATTATTTAGTTTTGTTTATAGCTTTTTCATATAAATCTGTATACATAGGAAGGATTTTTTCCTTTTTAAATTTTATAGAGTGCTCTTTTGCATTTTCTTTAAATTGCTTTAACTTTTTTTCATCTGTTAATATAGCAACTGCATTTTTTGACATACTGTCAACATCTCCAATATCTGATAAATAACCTGTTACACCTTCAATATTAACTTCGGGTATTCCTCCAGCGTTTGAAGAGATTACTGGTAACCCTGCCGCCATTGCTTCCAAGGCAGCTAAACCAAAACTTTCTTGTGAAGAGGGTAATACAAATAAATCGCAAACACCTAGAATTTGATATAATTGACGTATTTTGCCCAAGAAAAATACTTGATCTTCTAATCCTAATTTTCGAACTAAAAGCTCTACTTTTTCTCTTTCTGGTCCTACCCCTATTAATAAAAGTTTTGCTTTTACCCTTTTCTGAACTCTATAAAAAATTTCAACCACGTCAGGCACATTTTTCACTTCTCTAAAATTAGAAACATGCACCAATAGTTTCTCGTCTTCTTCTGCAAAATTGCATGTGCACCTTTGGTTTGGCTGATCAAATAACTCTGATTCAATAAAATTAGGTATAACTTGTATATCCTTTTTTATTTTGAAAACCTCTAAAGTATCTTGCTTTAGACTTTCTGAAACACTGGTAACTATATCGGATTGATTTATGCTGAACTCAACCGCTGATTTATAAGAAGGGTGCTTTCCTACTAATGTGATATCAGTACCGTGTAGCGTGGTCACAACAAATAACTCTATTCCATCTTCTTTTAAAATTTGTTTTGCAATAAAGGCTGCATAAGCATGAGGGATAGCATAGTGAACATGAAGTACATCCAAACCATATTGCTTTGCTATATCTACCATCAAAGTTGATAAGGCTAATGAATAAGGCTGATATTGGAACAGCGGGTAATTTTCTATTTCAACAGGATGAAAATTAATATTAGGCATCAAAACGTTTAATCGAGCAGGCTCACTATAACTTATAAAATGAATTTCATTACCCTGTTTAGCTAGCTCCATTCCTAACTCTGTAGCGATAATTCCACTTCCTCCAAACGTAGGATAACACACGATACCTATTTTCATATTCATTTAATATTTTCTCAAAATTATTTTAATTTAGCAAATCCTGTTATGTATTTAAAAAAACCTTTCTAGGCCAAGTATTTCTTGTCCCACTATTTTAGATTGAAAAAGGCTATTCTAACTCATAAGCTCCCAGATCTGGAGATGCTGTTCTATCTATTCCCAATAAATCTTTAAAAACCTCGCTAGCCGTAATGATATTACCTATATTTAATGCAGGTGAAGATAGTGTAAGCCTCAAATCATTTGATGAAAGCTTAACGGCTTCTTTTAACAGAGGATCTTGATTTATAATCGTATTCGAAAATCCATTCCCTAATAAATCTATATTGCCTGAAGTTTCATTAATTAAGTTTGTATCAAAATTAATTAATGAAGCTGCAGTACTTTCTCTATCTATAAACATCCTCAATCCATCTGAGTCCGGGCTGTATATTATTGAGTTTTTGAAATCAGCTTTTAGGTTACCGTATGTTAATTTTCCATTCACATTTTTAACATTACTTACATACAAAGCGATTTCTTCATTTGACGCATAAGGCCAATAATTTACCAAAGTACAATGCTTAAAATCATATGATCCTCCTTCATTTAGAAAAACACCATATCGTGCAGCTTGATTTACTGCTAAATTTGAAGCTGTAATTGTTGCATTTTCTCCATATAATCCAAATTGTTCAGAATTATAAATTTGTGTATTGGTTATCTCAATATTTGCTCTTATAGCTTCCAAGGAAGTCCTTCCTCCTTTGATATAGGCATAATTTATTTTGGCTGTTGCATTTTCTTTCAAACCAATTTTATTCCAAGTCCCTGCAATAGTATCATATTCAGGCTCTGTTCGATAGCCTCTAAAATTAACCTCTTGATCTTTTGCACCATTCACTATAAGTTCTCCTCCTTCTTCAACTATTAATTCAGAATTCGTATAAAAATACACTTTTGTACCCTTTTCAATTGTTAATCTCACTCCTGATTTTACTAAAACACCTCCATAAATTATTTTAGAGTTAGCGTTATCCCATACTGTATCCGAACTTATTTCATAGTACGCATCTTCATTATTGGGCTTAAACAACTCAACATCCTCAATGATAGAAGCTAATTTCACTTTTTGCGTATAATTCCCTAAATTAAAAACAATATTATCTTCATACAAAGCATTTGTAGCACCCTCAGGAGTTATCGTAATGTACACTGTAATAAAATTATTTTTACGAATTAATGTATCATCGTATCGCTCTTCTTCATTCTGATTCCCATTTACTTCTATAGAATACAAGGAATTCATTCCTTTTTCTAAAAAAATTGAAGGTATAGAAATGTCTTCATTCTCATTATTTCTTACAGTTAAAGTATAAGTTGATGAGGGTATATCAGTAAATACTGTATTTAAAAATATTTGCTCTTCAGAAAAGCTAAGATCCTGTGAAGGCAGACTTGCTTCATAGTCTTCTCGACATGACGTTACTATTGAAAATATTCCTAAAAGAACTATCTGACTGAGTTTTTTAAAATTCATAATATCCAATTCTATAAAGCAAATATAAGATGTATTTTCAAAAATATATTTTTATTTTTGTTTGCTCTTGTATAAAAATGATTTATATTTGCAGTCCGAATAACATAATTTCAAAATTTAAAGATGAAGCCAGGAATACATCCAGAAAATTATAGATTAGTTGCTTTTAAAGATATGAGTAATGATGAAGTTTTTATTACCAAATCTACAGCTAACACTAAAGATACTATTGAAGTTGAAGGTGTTGAATACCCTTTAATCAAATTAGAGATTTCTAATACCTCTCATCCTTTTTATACTGGAAAGGTAAAATTGGTAGATACTGCTGGACGTATTGATAAATTCAAGAAAAAATACGCTAAGAAATAACCATAGCTTAAAAAAATTAAGAAAGCACTCTTTATATTTGGAGTGCTTTTTTTATTTTTGAATAAAATTAGCTATAGAAGAAATGAATTATATTTTATTTGACGGTCCTGAAAGAGATCATTTATTGCCCCTTACATTCACAAGACCTGTTGGAGAACTAAGAACCGGTATTTTAACAATTAAGGAAAAATGGGAAGCTCATTTAGGATTAACTTGTTCTTATTTAACTCAAAATTATTTATCGGATAAGTACCCTATGGTTGATTTAGAAGATAATATTTTAATCAATGCAGCTTTTCTACCTACAAAACATCTTGTAGAACAAATTAAAAATTTAAAAGAGAAGCAAGCTTTGATTGCTGATCATAATATTATCGCCCTTTATACTCTTCCTGAACAAGAAATCGAAATTGAAAATTTTGAAACAATTGAATACCCTCAAAAACTTATTCATATAGAAAGGCCTTTTCATTTGTTCTCTTATAACCATCAAACTTTACAAGATGATTTTAATCTTTTAACAAAAGGTCGTGATTCTCAACCTATATCTAATACCAATCAAGTTATTAGCCCTGAAAACATCTTTATAGAAGAAGGTGCTGAAGTAGAATTTTCTATTTTAAATGCTTCTTCTGGCCCTATCTATATTGGGAAAAATGCAAAAATACTAGAAGGGTGCTTAATTCGTGGAGGATTAGCATTATGCGAAAACTCACAACTTAATATGGGTGCTAAAATTTATGGAGCTGTTACTATCGGTCCTTTTAGTAAAGTTGGTGGAGAAGTAAATAACTCTGTGTTAATAGGCTATTCAAATAAAGGTCATGAAGGATTTTTAGGAAATTCTGTTTTAGGTGAATGGTGTAATTTAGGTGCTGATACCAATAGCTCAAATTTAAAAAATGATTATGGAGAGGTGAAATTATGGAATTATTCCACTCATAAATTTGAAAAAACAGGACTTCAATTCTGTGGTCTAATTATGGGGGATCATTCTAAATCTGCCATTAACACGCAATTTAACACTGGTACTGTCGTAGGTGTTTGTACCAATATTTTTGAAGCTGGTTTTCCAAAAAATATAATCCCCTCTTTTACTTGGGGAAAATCCAGTGAATACAAGATTGTTAAAGCTCAAAATGTAGCCAAAAAAGTTATGAGCCGTCGAAATATTGAATTCAATTCAATTGATGCGCAAATTTTAAAACATATTTTTGAAGAAACAGCCAAATCTAGAAAATTATTTATACAATAATGAGTAAGTACGAACTTTATCGCCAAAAAAGGTATTCTAAAACCTTACATTTTTTAAAAAAACATGTTCCTAAAGGTAGTACAATTTTAGATTTAGGTACACGAAATCCCTTTTCCGAAATAATGGAACAAAACAATTATACCGTTTACAATACTCAAGGAGAAGATTTAGATGTTGATTTTAAAAAAGTAAATCAAAAAGATGCTGAATTCGTAACTGCCTTTGAAATATTTGAACATTTATTTGCCCCCTTTAATGTTCTACAAGAGATTAAAGCCAATAAACTCATCATTTCTGTCCCTTT
Source organism: Flavobacteriales bacterium (assembly GCA_047971445.1). GTDB lineage: Bacteria > Bacteroidota > Bacteroidia > Flavobacteriales > UJ101 > UJ101. The sequence continues at coordinate 12,075 of JBKDZS010000148.1, read as the reverse complement.
AAAACTTTGGTTTTCAGATTCTTACTGGGGAGAAGATGATTGGGACAAACATTATCATGAGTTTGAACCCAAGCAATTGAATTTTCTATTAAAAAGAACAGGATGGAAAATCATAGACTCTCAAAAATGGACAAGTTCTAATATTTGGAAAATTGGTTTTCGTCCTATTTTACGACATTTTTATCCAAGATACTATATTGTGTATTGTGAAAAAATCGAATCCTAAAATTATTCTATGAATTGCCGTTCAACACCACAGAACCTACAGATACTATATCAAGACAATCATATTATCGTGATTAATAAACGGGCTTCTGATATCGTTCAAGGAGATAAAACAGGTGATACACCTTTGTCTGATATTGTAAAAAGTTACCTTAAATTAAAGCATAATAAACCTGGTAATGTATTTTTAGGAACTGTACATCGATTGGATCGCCCTACAAGTGGTATTGTTGTTTTTTCCAAAACGAGTAAAGCATTAAGCCGTCTAAACAAAATGTTTCAAAACCATGAAGTTGAAAAAACCTATTGGGCTATTACTCGTAAAAATAATACTATCAAACCACAGGATACTTTAACTCATTTTCTTAGAAAAAATGCCCAGCAAAATAAATCCTATATTACCCCCGAAAACATAAAAGGTTCTAAGAAGGCTATTTTACATTATCAGATCATCCAACAACTTGAAAAATATCAGGTGTTTGAAATTCAATTAGAAACAGGAAGGCATCACCAAATACGTTGTCAATTAGCTGCTATTGAATGCCCCATTGTCGGAGATTTAAAATATCATTATCCACGAAGTAATCAAGATGCCAGTATTTGTTTACATTCTAGAAAAATACAATTTATACACCCTGTCAATAAGGAAAAACTAATGATTACGGCTCCTCTTCCAGAAAACGGTCTATGGAAATTTATTAAACCGTAATACAAAGTAAGTAAGGAGTCAACTTTTCTTTTTTTTAGTATATTGCAGGTTCAATGTATACTATGTTTGATAAACTATTTCGAAAATCCAAAAAAATAAAACCTATTGAGGTAACCGATTTTAATTTTAATGAAACCGTGTTAACTTCTAAAACACCTGTTGTTATCGATTTTTGGGCCTCTTGGTGCCAACCTTGTCATGTCATGCTTTCCCTAATCAGCCGCTTGGCAAAAGAGTATGGAGAGCAACTGTTGGTTTGTAAAGTGAATCTTGATCTAAACCCAAAACTTTCTCAACATTTTCAAATTAAAAGTGTACCTACGCTACTTTTCATTAATGGACAAACTATCCATAATCGAGTTACTGGTTTAATTCATTACGGAGAAATTATTCAGCATACTGAAGCCCTAATTGAGGTATCTGAAAAGGATTAAACCTATTTAATATATTAAAAAATACACCCTACAAACCTATATCTTCTCGGTAATATTTAAAGTCAAAACGAATCTTTTTTACATTCTTATAAGCTACTTCTCTAGCCTCTTCTAACGTATTTCCATACCCTACTACATTCAGAACACGTCCTCCAGATGTTATTTGCTTATTATTCAACAACTTGGATCCTGCAATGTAATAATCGGTATCAACATTTTCCAATCCTAAAATTTCAAAGCCTTTATCATAATTCATAGGGTAACCACCTGAAACCATTACTACACAACAAGAATATTGTTTTTTCCATTGCACCAAAAAAGATTCTTGACTCAATGCCTTTTCTGTAATTTCTAATAAATTGGATTTCATCAATGGTAAAATAGCTTGTGTTTCAGGATCACCCATTCGTAAATTATATTCTAATAAATAAACCCCTTTATCGGTAATCATCAAACCAAAAAAGATCACACCTGAAAAAATTAATTCTTCTTTTAACAGTCCTTTTAATGTAGGATTTAAGATATCATCCATAAAAGCCTGATTTACCTCATCTGTCACATAAGGGTTTGGAGCAACAACACCCATTCCCCCTGTATTTAAACCGGTTTCACCTTCTCCAATCTTTTTATGATCTTTAGCAGAAATGAAGGAAATAATTTCTTTACCATTAAAATAAGAAAGAATAGAGGCTTCTTTTCCGTCTAAGAACTCTTCTATTACCACCGTATTTCCAGAATCTCCAAAGATTTTATCCTTCATGATTTCTTTTAACGTTTTTTCAGCTGTTTCTTGATCATGACAAATCACCACTCCTTTACCCTCAGCCAAACCGTCTGCTTTAATCACAGTAGGATAAACGCATTCTGCTAGATAATCTTTAGCTGCATAATAACCTGTAAACGTTTTATAAGCTGCTGTCTTTATGCCGTGCTTAACCATAAATTCTTTAGCGAAAGTCTTGCTTCCTTCTAATTGTGCTGCTTTTTGGTTTGGACCAAATATTTTCAATCCCTTAGCTTGGAATTGATCTACAATTCCTTCTACCAATAAAGCTTCAGATCCAACCATTGTTAAATTAATACTTTCTGTTTCTGCAAATTGTACTAATTCAGTAACTGTATTAGCTGAAATATTCGTTCCTATTTGAGCGGTTCCTCCGTTACCTGTTGCAAAATACAATTGAACAGAAGGATTATCTTTTAAAATTTTTTTTCCAATGGCATGCTCTCTACCACCATTTCCTATAATTAATATTTTCATGTGTTTTATATTAGACGGATACGTTCATATAATACCTCTGCCTATTATTCTATTTTTAAAGTTTTCTGAAAATTTCTGTAAAATCATGTAATTAACTTAGTGTTTGAAATGACGCATTCCAGTACAAACCATCGGTATTTTGTATTCATTACAAGCTTCTATACTTTCAGTATCACGAATCGATCCTCCAGGCTGAATAATCGCTACTATTCCATTTTTAGCTGCGGTATCCACAACATCACGGAAAGGGAAAAAGGCATCTGAGGCCAGTACTAAGTCGTGAGTTTGTTTCTCTTGCGCACGTTCAATAGCTTGTTTTGTTGCCCAAATACGGTTGGTTTCTCCCGTTCCAATACCTAATGCTTGTTGATTACTTGCAATAACAATCGCATTACTCTTAACATGTTTAATTACTTTTTGAGCAAAGATCATATCGTTCATTTGTTGCTTTGTCGGCTGAGTTTCTGTGACTACTTTAATATCTCTTGAGAAAGCATTATCTACATCTTGAACTAATAATCCCCCGTCCACTTTTACGTATTCTACTTGATCCATAAGTGATCCGTTTATTTTTATAATCCGCAAATTCTTTTTCTTTTTTAAAATTTCTAAGGCTCCCTTTGAAAAACTTGGGGCTACAACAATCTCTAAAAAAATTGTATTCAACTCTTCTGCGGTTTCAGCATTCACTTCTTTATTAAAAGCTACAATTCCTCCAAAAATAGAGATAGGATCACAATCATATGCTTTTTTATACGCAGTTAACATATCTGAATCAATAGCTACACCACAAGGTGTGCTATGTTTTACTGCACAACAGCTTGTTTCTTCAAATTCACAAACTACTTTATAAGCCATATCCATATCCCGAATATTATTAAACGAAAGTTCTTTACCATGAAGCTGTTCCATGTTCTTTAATGTTCCTCCTCCTACGGTTTCTATATAAAAAGCTGACTTTTGGTGTGGGTTTTCTCCATAACGTAAATCCATTCTTTTTTTATACGATGCATTTAAATATTGTGGATAATGATCTTCTAATAAAACAGTTGATATAGCAGCATCATAGGCTGAAGTTAAATTAAATACCTTTCCAGCCAATTTTTTACGCGTTTCAAGAGACGTATCTCCTCTTTCCTCCAGTTCTTTTTGAACTATTTCATAATCTTCTACATTTGAAACAACTGTAACATCAAAAAATGATTTTGCTGCAGCACGTAACATCGTTGGACCTCCAATATCAATAAACTCAACTAGCTCCTTTAACGGTAATTCTTTTTGAGCAGTTTCAAAGAAAGGATATAAATTAACAATTACCATATCAATCGTACTGATATTATGTTCAGCTAAAGTAGTCATATGGTCTCCTTTATCTCGTTTGGCTAAAATTCCTCCATGAATCATTGGATTTAATGTTTTTACACGTCCGTCTAAGATTTCTGGAAAATGGGTTACTTCTGAAATATTAACGACATCAATTCCGTTTTCTACTAAGTGTTTGTAAGTTCCTCCTGTGGAAATAATTTCATAATTTTTACGTACCAAAAATTTGGCTAAATTAACACAGTTCGTCTTATCTGAAACACTAATTAAGGCTCGTTTATTCATTTTATGCTTTTAAATGCTTATTCATCGTTCTATTTTTTGCTAACACGTTAATAGCTTCTACTATAATAATATGTTCTATTTTTTGAATTTTCTTTTTTAAAGATTCAACTGTTTCACCTTCATCTACCTCGCATGATTTCTGTAAAATAATTTCTCCTTGATCTACCTCTCCTGTCACAAAATGAACCGTTGCTCCACTCTCTTTTTCATTGTGATCTAAAACTGCTCGATGCACACGATCCCCATACATTCCAACACCTCCATATTTAGGTAATAATGAAGGATGTAAATTGATTATTTTATTCTTCCATTTTTGACAAAATGTTGTGGGTATTATAGATAAAAAACCTGCTAAAACAATAAGGTCTACTTCCGAATCTAGTAAACCATCTATTTGTTGGAATAAGGCCTTATCCTTTCTTAAAAATTGATGTGAGTGTATTTGATGTTTCTTAGCTCTTTCAATTCCGTGGCATACTCTATCTGCTATGACAAATTGAATTTTTACTTGTTTCAAGATTCTTCTTTCTATTGAATCAATAATAACTTGCAAATTACTTCCATTACCTGAAACAAATACCGCTATTTTCATTCAGTAAATTTAATTCTTCCTACCCTTTTTTTTCTTTTTTTAATGTTAAGAGAACTTTAAATTAATACGTTATTGTTATTTGATAATCCTATTTTTTACAATTTAATAAATCCATAATTATCGTATATTTGTCAAATCAATAAGGTCTATCAGGATGCATTGATTTAACAAAAAACCATTTAAAAAATGAATTATTTAAGTTTTAACTATCAAGTTAGTATGAAGAATTTCTATTTTACTTTTTTACCTTATGCCACTACAATTAAAATTCTTACATTCTGGATTTTGACTTTTTTACCGATAATAGCTCTTGCTCAAAAGCAAACAAATGAAGGTAGTGATTTAGCAAATAAAATTCAAAATCCGGTTGCAGAACTAATTAGTGTTCCTTTTCAAAATAATATTGATTTTGGAGATCGTAACACGAATACACTCAATATACAACCTGTATTGCCTTTCAAAATAAATGAAAAATGGAATCTTATTACACGAACTATTATTCCTGTCATCAGTTCCCCAACAGAGTTTGATAATAGAACCAACGGTATTGGGAATATTACTTTATCAACTCTTTTAACCCCTGCTAATTCTAGTAATTTTATTTGGGGGGTAGGTCCTTCTTTTATGTTTCCTTCCTTCACAAATGGTTTAGGATATGAAAAACTAGGTATCGCTCCTTCTCTTGTAGGTATTTATCAAAAAAATGGATGGACTTATGGTACTATACTACAAAACTTTTTTGGTATTTCTGGTCCAAGTGATGCTACTGATCTAAATCTTTTTTATTCACAAGTATTCATAACGAAAAACTTAAAGAACGGGTGGTATATTAATTCTTCTCCCATTATTACAGCTAATTGGGAAGCAAAAAGTGATCAAACTTGGAGCATTCCCTTAGGTGCTGGAACTGGAAAACTGTTTACTCTAGGAAAAATACCCGTTAATGCGCAAATCGGAGCTTACAAATATCTAGAACATCCTACAGGTGCTGATTGGCAACTAAGAGGTCAAATTGTATTACTTTTTCCTAAATAGTCTCTTATTCTATAACTACTTTTCTATCCTCTAAATCTTGAATATGCCGTGCATTATTCCCTATTATTTTATTAATTTTTTGAATTTGATCAGGTGTTGCTGTAAAAGGGCTTGAACACACATACCATGAAACACTTTCTGTATAAGGAGGCGTTGTCAATGATCCATAATAATGATAGTAATGTAATTTTTTAGACTTTGAATCTTCAATAACATCATTCAATTTTATTTCATTAGGATTGACTTTTATTATTTTTTCTTCTTCAGAAGGGATTCTATCAATAAATTCTCCTATAAAGTCATTAAACTCTCCCATTTCAAACATGTAGCCTAATACCATGTATTTTTTAACTCCTTTAGCTATTAAAGCTGTATCCTTTATTGTCGCAACTAGATGAGCTTCCATTGGATAAGTCACTCCATTAACCAAGTGTTCAGATGGTGTGTGGAAATGTATTTGACTAAAATCATACTCAACTCCATCTGCTTTAATGGTACTTCCTTTTTCAAAATCTAATTGAACCGTATGTCCTAAATTTTCAATAGCAATAATTTTATCGTGAAAATCAACTTCTATTTCTGATTTTTTACTTGGTATCGAAGATGTTAAAATATTAATCGGTGATTGCATTTTTCCAGTTTCCGAAGGAATGTTATAAGCTTTTATCATATAATTAAACTCTGCATCAGGGGCTTCATTTTTTACGTAGTTACCCCCATTTTCTTTTAAATCATATTCTTTATGGTGTGTCTCTTTTTCAATTTTATAAGATTCTTTACAAGCCACTATCATTATAAGTGATGCTATTAAAATGTATTTCATTACTAAATATTTTTAAGGTTTATCATTCAATTCTTCTTTATCTACCTTTATAAATATCAGCTTCAAAATAATTTTTTCTTCTACTGGTATTTAACTAAGATTTATACCGTTATATTTTAAATTATAAAGTTCTAAAACAAATCTAAAAAATATTTAGTAATGAAAGAAGATTTTTACAACATGATCAAAAATTTTATATAAAAGGAGTTATTGACCTCATAAAACCTATTCCCCTTCCAAATAAAAATCATATTTAAAATAAAAAATAAGACCCTTAATAAGGATCCTATTTTTTCAGGTTGTGTATTAATTTTATTTTTTGACTAAAACGTGAGACCCTTTTTTCAACAAAGGTTCTGCTTTTTTAAATTTCATTTTTTCCAAAGATCCTGTAGCTACATTACGAACTTCTATAATATCGTTTCGATTAATTTTCACAACATGTCTTGGTTCAGTAACCTGGACTTGTTGCCTAGGAGTATTAGTTTGTATTGCCTGTGTCTGTTGTTCTTCATAAGATTGATGAGAGGCTTGCAATTGTTCTTGCTCTCTTTCTTTTGCCTGACGTACTTGTTCAGGATCAGGATTAGGCAACTCTCCTTTAAATAGAAAAGAAACAATTTCTTTATTTAAACGATCTATCATATCTCTGAATAATCCAAAAGCTTCTTCCTTATATATTAAAATAGGATCTTTTTGCTCGTATGAAGCATTTTGAGAGGAACGCTTTAATTCATCCATTTCTCGTAAATGATCCTTCCATTGATCATCAATCATAGCTAGTGTTACATTCTTCTCAAAATCACGAATCAATTGTTTTCCTTCTGATTCAACAGCATCTTTTAAATGAGTTGTAATATTCATGGTTTTCAATCCATCTGTGAAAGGAACCACAATACGTTCAAAACGATTTCCTTGTTCTTCGTATACATTGGTAATAACTGGAAGTGCCATTTTAGCCGTTTTAACTTCACGCTCCTCATAATGCATCATGGCCTCTTTATAAACCTCATCAATTAGGGTTTGAAGATTTTTTGATTTAAAATCAGCTTCAGATATAGTTGTCTTTAATGTAAAAAATTTGATTAACTCATACTCAAAGTTTTTATAATCATTTATATTTTTGTTAGATGTAGCAATATTGACTATCGTGTCGTACACCATATTACCAATATCAATTGATAAACGTTCTCCTTCCAATGCATGACGACGACGCTTGTAAATTACATCACGTTGTTTGTTCATAACATCATCATATTCTATTAGGCGTTTACGTACTCCAAAATTATTTTCTTCAACTCTCTTTTGTGCCTTTTCAATAGATTTAGTAACCATACCACTTTGAATGACATCTCCTTCCTTGTGTCCCATTTTATCCATCAATTTAGCAATACGCTCTGAGTTAAATAAACGCATTAACTTATCCTCTAATGACACGTAAAATTGAGAACTACCCACATCTCCTTGACGTCCTGAACGACCTCTTAGCTGACGATCAACACGACGCGAATCATGACGTTCTGTACCAATAATAGCAAGTCCTCCTCGTTCTTTTACCTCTTCCGAAATTTTAATATCAGTACCTCTCCCGGCCATATTCGTTGCAATAGTTACAACTCCTGCACGTCCTGCCTCTGCAACAATATCAGCTTCTTTTTTATGTAATTTAGCGTTTAATACATTGTGCTCTATTTTATTCATTTTCATAGCACGACTCAGCAATTCTGAAATTTCAACAGAAGTAGTACCAACTAATACAGGTCGTTTTTCTTCCTTTGCCAAACGAACAACTTCATTAATTACAGAATTGTATTTTTCACGATTCGTTTTATAAATTAAATCATTCATATCCTCCCGAGCAATAGGCTTATTCGTTGGAATCGTTACAACATCTAATTTATAAATCTCCCAAAATTCTCCTGCTTCAGTTTCAGCTGTTCCTGTCATACCGGAAAGCTTATTATACATTCTGAAATAGTTTTGGAGTGTAATGGTTGCATAGGTCTGTGTAGCATCTTCAATTTTTACATTTTCCTTAGCTTCAATAGCTTGATGTAATCCATCAGAATAACGTCTACCATCCATAATACGACCTGTTTGCTCATCTACAATCATAACCTTACCGTCCATAACGACGTATTCTACATCTTTTTCAAATAGCGTATAAGCTTTAAGCAATTGATTCATTGTATGCAAACGTTCTGATTTGATACTGTAATCACGAAACAATTCATCTTTTTTATTTCCTTCATCTTCGGATGAAAGATTTAACGTTTCTATTTGACTTAATTCTGTAGCAATATCAGGCATAATAAAGAACGAATCATCTTCAACACCTTGAGATAGAAAGTCAATTCCTTTATCAGTCAACTGTATAGAGTTATTTTTTTCTTCAATTGTAAAAAACAAATCAGCATCCACTTTGTGCATATCTCGCTGATTTTCTGCCAAATAAACTCCTTCTATCTTTTGAAGACGTGTTTTGATTCCTTCCTCATTCAAATATTTTAATAACGGTTTATACTTAGGTAACCCCCTGTAAACTTGTAAAAGTTTAAAATCTCCTGGATTATTCTTTTTAGCACCTTCATTCATCTCTTTTTTAGCTTCCAAGAATAAATCCTTAATTAACGCTTGTTGTACCTTAACAAGACTTTCTATCTTAGGTTTTAAAGCATCAAATTCCTGATCTCCTCCCTTTGGAACAGGGCCTGAAATAATTAAAGGTGTACGAGCATCATCCACTAAAACAGAATCTACCTCATCTATGATTGCATAGTTTAATTCTTGTTGCACCAAATCTTTTGGAGAATGTGCCATATTATCACGTAAGTAATCAAATCCAAACTCATTATTAGTTCCGTAAATAATATCACATTTGTAAGCTGCCTTTCTTTCTTCAGAATTTGGACGATGGTTATCGATACAATCAATTGTTAAACCATGAAATTGAAAAATAGGAGCCATCCACGCGCAATCCCTTTTCGCTAAATAATCATTTACCGTAATAACATGAACTCCCCTTCCTGGTAATGCATTTAAATAAACGGGAAGTGTTGCTACCAAGGTTTTTCCTTCTCCAGTAGCCATTTCAGCAATTTTTCCTTGATGTAAAACGGTTCCTCCAATTAACTGAACATCATAATGAACCATGTCCCAGGTTACTTCTTTTCCAGAAGCATCCCATGAATTCTTCCAAATAGCTTTTGTATCTCCCGTCAAAGAGACATAATCTCTTGAACCTGAAAGTTGACGATCAAACTCAGAAGCTGTAACTTCAATTTCTGTGTAATCAACAAAGCGACGTGCAGTTTCTTTTATCACAGCAAAAGCTTCAGGAAGTATTTCATTCAATACTTTTTCTTCAATCTTGTATGATTCCTTACTTAAAATATCGATTTGGTTATAATAATCGTCTTTTTTATAAATATCTTTTTCTTCTTCGATTAAAGCCTTTAATTCCTTTATTTTAATTGTTTTTTCTTCTGTCGCCTTTTTTATTTTAGAACGAAAGTCATGCGTTTTATTGCGAAGCGCATCATGAGATAAATCTTGGTAGTTAAAGCTATTTGATTTTTTAACAATGGGTTGTATTGGTTTTAAATCTTTTTTGCTTTTATCACCTAAAATAGCTTTTAATATATCGTTTATAAAATTCATTTTGCAGTAATATAAATTATAAAAATTAAATTAAGAAAAGCCCTTACAAGGGCTTTTCTATCTTTATAGTCAACTAATATTCATCTTCATTCCAAAGAAAATCTTCTTCCGTAGGGTAATCAGGCCAGATTTCATCAATAGAATCATAACTGTCTCCTTCATCTTCTATTGATTGCAAATTTTCTACAACTTCCAAAGGAGCCCCAGTTCGTATTGCGTAATCAATCAATTCATCTTTTGTTGCTGGCCATGGTGCATCACTCAAATATGATGCTAATTCTAATGTCCAATACATATTTCTAACTTTTGTTGTATTATTAAAATAAGGCGACTTATTTTGGGTATCGATATTCAAAATTCTTGCCAAAAATACTAATATCAATTGTAAAAAGCTAATAAAGTTTAAATGTATCTTATCAAAAATATTTTAGTGCTTTATCTCCTAATTTTAGTTACATTAAGCTCATTACTAAAATAGTTATCAACTAATTACATTTTCTATTCTTTACTTAGTGAAAAATCGAGTTTGAAACCGAAAGTTATTTTGTCCCTAATAGTTCTAAAAGTATTATGCATAGCGCTACTAGCTATTACCCTTTCCACTACTTCATTCTCTAATGAAAGAATATATTATACTTCTTAACTCTTTATCTTAGGTCAAAATCACATTATCTATATTTTTCATTGCAATAAAATTGATTCGTATAAGCTAGGTCAAGAGGGAAATATTTACCGTCAAGTTGACATAATACGAAAAGTTGTCATGAAATTATATTCACAAAACTACTCTCAATTACCAACAAGGTTAAAGCTTTAAAATTAGTATTTTAATATATTTAAAAAATTTGAACCCGTTTCTCATTTACACACAGACAACTATTTATCGGTATTATTTTTTTAGTCATAATAAAAATAGATCAATGCTAAAAAAGCCTCAATCTATTTTTACTAATTTTTAAAACCGGGTTAACCTTATAGATCGCTAACACATGTACTCATAATCTGTACTTGACTCGGAGCTTCTCTTTCTCCATAAGCCTCCTCTCCAAAAATATAATATGAATTCCAGCCTGCTATATTTGACACAGAACTCCACCATGAATCTGGTATGGCTGCATTACAGGGATTCGTAGAGCTTACACAATTTTCAGGGTAAAACAGTACCGTATTTCGCTCTACCGCATGTTTAAAAACTTCTTCACTCAATTCACCAGCTCCTGCTAAACGAAGCGTATCATAGTCTTCAATAGTAGGAAGCCTCCAATTGGTTTTTCCAAATTTATCTAAGCTGTTACAATAAGCTGTAACTTGTGCATTACTCCCTATAATTCCTGCTACAAGATCAAATTCCCCAGGAACTGTAACATTAACATCTAAAACATCTAAAATTTTAACTGTTATATCTTGAGTTATTGTAACATTCGCTTCATCTTTAGCCTCTATAGTTACCTTATACGTATTGTTCCCCCCATCATTATATGCTTTAGCTTTCATCGTAAGAAGATCTTCTGAAAAAGAAAAATCAGTATCTCCTAAGGGAGAATCAATCATTTTAAAACTTACTTTACCTTGTCCATTCTCTGTTTTTACAATATGAAAAAAATCAACTGTTTCGTACACTTCAAAATAAGATTCTGATGTAAAAGAAAAGGCATTAGTACTATCTTTACAAAAATTATCCCACGCACTACCATTATATATTTCAATACATTGGGTCGCCGTATTGTA
>JBKDZS010000147.1:0-12670 GCA_047971445.1 Flavobacteriales bacterium | reverse complement strand
GTTGTAATATGTCCTAATATGGGGTTTCGTTTTAAACAATCCATTATTTCATATGAAGCCATGAAAGCTCCAATCGGCATTCCTCCTCCCATACCCTTACCCATAACTAAAATATGAGGTGTTACATCATACTTTTGAAAAGCAAACAAATGGCCTGTTCTACCAAATCCAGGTTGAATTTCATCTAAAATTAGTACTGCACCCACCTCATTACAACGGTTTTTCACCTTGTTCAAATAATCATTTTCAGGCTCAATAAAACCAGCAGCTCCTTGAATAGTTTCCAAAATAACTGTTGCTGTTTTTTGAGTAATTTTCACTAAATCCAGTTCATTATTAAATTCTATAAAATTTACATTAGGAAGTAACGGTCGATAGGCTTGTTTTTGTTCTTCATTTCCCATAATAGACATTGAGCCCTGTGTGTTTCCATGATAAGCATTTTTTGCAGCAATAATTTCAGTTCTTCCTGTATAGCGTTTTGCTAATTTTAAAGCTCCTTCTATAGCTTCTGTACCCGAGTTAGTTAAGTACGTTGTTTCCAATGAATCCGGTGTATTGTCTGCTAATAATTGACATAAAGCTAAAGGTTCTTCTTGAACATATTCACCGTATACCATCACATGCATATAGCGACTTACTTGTTCTTGAATTGCTTTTATCACAGCCGGATATGAATGCCCCAAAGTATTAGCAGAAACTCCTGCTATAAAGTCTAAATAAGCTTTCCCGTCTTTTCCATAGATGTAATTTCCTTTGGCATGACTTACTTCAAAGGCCGAAGCAAAATCTGTCGTTTGTGCCTGATATCTGAAAAAATTATTTTGATTTAATGTTTTCATAACTTTCTTCTAATCTTACTATAGAACAATATCATAGAAAAAATACTTTGGTAATTTAGGTCCTCTAGGAAGTTTTGAACGATCTTCTTCTCTTGTTTTTTCTTCTATTATTTCGTTTACTTTCTGTTTTTCCATATTTTCGAAAGCCTCTTCAGTTATATTTTGTGGAATTTGTTTCTGAGCAAACTCAACATCGTTTGTAACTGTTTGAACATAATCTAAAAAGGCTTGTTTATTAGAAAATTGCTCTTTTCCTCTCCATGTAAAATCTTTTAAATACTTATCCTCATCTAAAATTTTTTCTTCAGGAGAAAGAATAGATTTAGTACCCCCCATACATGAAACTTCTTCTATCTCTTTATTTTGTAGATACACATTAATATAAGCACATTCAGAACGGTTAATTCCTATTCTACTTTGTGGTTTATCATCCTTTTCTTTTTCATCTGCATAAATTAAAGATTGTGCATTTCCCTCTACATGAATAAAATTAATGTTATTCTTATCATCACGAAAAGTCGCATATATAAAACGACCTTTTATTTGGTTATATTCTTTATTATAAAGTGAATCTACTTTATTCAAAACCATAGCATTTCCAATTACAGCAGTAGAATCAATTTTATTTTTAATCGAATAGGCTCGAATCGTGTCTCCTGTAATTTGACTCTCTCCATACCATAAAATAGGATCCTTATATAATTCCATAATTTCTGTATCATTATGATAAATTAACGAGTCAGCTTTAGCCTGTCCTTCGTTACTGTACGTCCTCACTTTTGTAAATCCTCTAACGGTGTAGGTAGAATCTGGATGTTGAACCCCTTCAATTCGCTTTGCATGAAAATAAGCTGAGTCTACTCCTTGTGCTTTGGCTGCATAGGCTCTACTATAAAGAAAAACAGAATCTTTCTTTATAGTAGGAATCGTAGAACGAAAATACTCTCCATGATCACTTTTCATACGCATTCGTTCTACAGGTCTTTCAACACGAACATTTCCATCAGCTTTACCATAGCCTATTTTTTGATCAAAATATAGCGCATCTCCTTTTAACGTATTTCCATCATAATGTAAGCTACCGTTTTTAGTAGATTTTGAAATTAATGTTCTAGTGTTATAAGTTCCCTCTTCTGTAAATAGAAAATTCCCCGGATTATCATTATCTTCTATTGTTGTATTTCCTGAAAAATTAACATCTTTGGTTTTGGGAAAATAAATTAAATGTGGTGAGTTTACAATAAAATTTCTATTTCCTTTGTTATTTACGTTGGTTACAACTTTTACATTCTGTAAAAATTCTGCTCGATTGGCTTTCACATAATACGTTCCTATCTTACTCACCATTGTATTATCTTCATCATGAACTGTTCCCCAGTTATCATAATAAGCTTCTTCTTTCAAACGATCATAAAATAATTCTTGGGTTTCCAGTGTTAATTTTCGATTTTTTAAAACAACGCTACCCCTTGATTTTGAAAATCGTGTAGCGCCATCATAATCTAAATAATCAGAACTCATAAAAACTGTATCACCCATATTGACTTTTACATTACCAAAAGCCTCAAAATATTGTGTTTTTTCATTAAAAACTGCACTATCGCATTTCATTACGCTTCCTTGATGTCTAAAAACAACCGCAATAGAATCTGTTGCAAATATTAAATCTGGGTATTGTTCCTTTAACTCCACTAAGGCAGCATCCATCTTTATTGGATCTTTCTTTTTTTGAAGCTTGTTCGTAGTATTTTGCTGAGCACTTACAAATGAGGCTAAAAATATATAGATAAACAGGATCTTACCCCTCATCACTACCTTTCTCTAGTTCATCATTTCGTTTTCCATAAAAATACAATGAATGATCTTCAATTTTCACATCAAAAACTTCCTCTATCGTAGCTTTAATGGATTGAATTCTAGGGTCACAAAATTCAATTACCTCCCCTGTATCTCCTAATATAACATGATCATGTTGTTTATTAAAAAATGACTTTTCGTAGTGTGCCTGTGCATTTCCAAATTGATGCTTTCTAATCAATTTAGCATCTAATAGCAACTCAATAGTATTATATATTGTTGCACGACTTACCCTATATTTTTTCTCAATCATTTTGATGTATAAATTATCTACATCAAAATGCTCTTCTACTGAATATATCTCTTCTAAAATAGCATAACGCTCAGGTGTTTTACGATGTCCTTTTTCTTCCAAGTAAGCTGTAAAAACATTTTTGACTAATTCGAATTTTTTTCCTCTAACTGTTTCCATAATAGTTGGAACAAATATAGTTAATATTCAGCACAATTTATGATAAGATTCTCCTAATAAACGTAGTCAATCTCAAAATAATTCGTTTTCTTCCTGAGGTTAACTTTAGATTTAAAACAGTACTGTATAATTAAACTTAGGATAATCCTTTAATCACTCCATTTTTATCAATATCCATATGTTCAGCTGCTGGTGTAACAGGTAAACCTGGCATACGCATCATTTTTCCAGCAATAGGAATAATAAATCCTGCTCCTGATGCTATTTCAACATCACGAATTTGAATTGTAAATCCTTCTGGTTTTCCTATCTTTTTATCATCATCTGAAAATGATTTTTGCGTCTTTGCCATACAAATAGGTAAATTTCCTAATCCTATACGAACTGCTTGTTTTAACTTTCTCAAAGCTAATGTGGAGAATGCAACATCTTTAGCTCCATATGTTTTTTGAGCAATTATTTCTATTTTTTCCTCCAGAGGTTTATCTAAAGAGTATAAAGGTTGAAAATTATGTGTTGCATTTTCTACTACCTCTACCACTGCTTTAGCTAAAGGTTCACATCCCTCTCCTCCTTTTGCCCATCCTTCACTTAACAAGGCTTGTACTCCCATCTCAGCACATAATTCTTGTACTTTGATTACCTCTGCATTACTATCGGCTGAAAACTTATTAATTGAGATAACAGGTGTTACACCGTAAAGTTTAGCATTTTCAATATGTCTTTCTAAGTTCTTAAATCCATTAGAAATTGCTTCTACATTTTCTTCATTTAACTCTTTTAAAGAAACCCCTCCGTGATATTTTAAAGCACGTATCGTTGCTACAATAACCCAAGTTTTAGGATTTAAATTACCTGCTCTACATTTAATATTCATAAATTTTTCTGCTCCTAAGTCCGATCCAAAACCAGCCTCTGTCACTACATAATCTGATAAACTTAACCCCATTTTCGTAGCCAAAATAGAATTGGTTCCTTGTGCAATATTAGCAAAAGGCCCTCCATGTAAAATAGCTGGATTTCCTTCCAAAGTCTGAACTAAATTAGGTTTGATAGCATCTTTTAATAGCAAAGTCATAGCTCCAATTCCCTTTAAATCTTTCGCGTACACAGGTTCTTTATCAAATGTAAAACCTATTAAAATATTGCCTATTCGTTCTTTTAGATCTTCAATATCATTACTCAAACATAATATAGCCATAATTTCAGAAGCTGGAGTAATATTAAATCCATCTTGACGCGGAATTCCATTTGCTGTACCTCCTAAGCCTATCATAATATTTCGAAGTGATCTATCATTCATATCCATAACACGTTTCCATAAAATAGTACGAGGATCAATACCTAAATTTCGTGTCTTACTTTGAATATTATTATCAATTAAAGCTGAAAGTAAATTATTAGCTTTCTCCACTGCTGAAAAATCTCCTGTAAAATGTAAATTAATATCTTCCATCGGAATTACTTGAGAATACCCTCCTCCTGCAGCTCCTCCTTTCATTCCAAAAACAGGCCCCAAAGAAGGTTCTCTTAAAACCACAGCTGTTTTCTTACCTATCCTATTCAAAGCTTCTGTTAAACCAATGGACGTAGTTGTTTTTCCTTCTCCTGCAGGGGTTGGAGACAATGCTGTAACTAAAATGAGTTTGTTTTGTTTTATTTTATTTTCATCAATCAAATCTAAAGGTAATTTTGCTTTATACTTTCCATATAATTCTAATTCTTCCTCTGCAATTCCTATTTTTTTAGCGATTAAATGAATCGGCTTAATAGCTGCCTCTGTTGCTATTTCTAAATCTGATTTTACTTTTATCATTCCTTTTTAATTTTTTTATTTTTATGGATATGTAAGGTTAAATTCATATCATAATTAATCCCTTATAAATATAAGGTAATTTTCAATATGCTAAAATTTATTCTAGCTTTTTTACACTTATTTATTTTGCTTACAATGTTTTTTGTATATTGGCTTTACTAATGAGCTAGAACTGCATTTATTGTATGTATAAAATAGATTTGGAAAAAGAAGAGCATGAAATCACGCGTCAATATCGTGACTTACTCCAAGATACTTATCAATACTTATCTGATGATGATAAAAAGATTATAAGGAAAGCATTTGATGTGGCTAAAGATGCCCACAAAAATCAAAGAAGAAAGTCGGGAGAGCCTTATCTTTACCATCCTATTGCTGTAGCTAAAATAGTTGCTTATGATATTGGATTAGGCGTTACTGGTATTGCTGCTGGACTTATGCATGATGTGGTAGAAGATAGTGAAGACTACACAGTGGAATCTGTTCGCACAATTTTTGGAGATAAGATTGCTACCATTATTGATGGACTCACTAAAATAGAGTTTATCAAACATCAGGATGTTTCTGTACAAACTGAAAATTACCGAAAATTATTATTAACATTATCAGAAGATGTTCGTGTTATTTTGGTTAAGCTAGCTGATCGCTTACATAATATGCGAACAATGAAATTCATGCCTCCTCGAAAGCAAATTAAAATAGCTTCTGAAACTCTGTTTATATACGCTCCATTAGCACATCGATTAGGGCTTTATAGTATCAAAACAGAACTTGAAAATCTAAGCTTAAAATACACGGAACCTAATCTTTACCTAGAAATTAAACGAAAACTTCGTGAAACAAAAGAAGAACGCGAAGACTATATACACGACTTTTCCCAAAAGGTAAAAGAACGTTTAGATAATGAAGGTTTTGAATATACAATAAAAGGAAGGCCTAAAAGTATTTATTCTATCTATAAGAAGATGACTTCTAAAAATGTGACTTTTGAAGAGGTCTACGATAAGTTTGCTATTCGAATTATTTTCAAATCAACTTCTAAAAATGAGAAGTTTAATGCTTGGAAAATTTACTCTATTGTAACAGATAATTTCAAACCTAATCCGAGCCGTTTACGTGATTGGATTTCTCAACCTAAATCAACTGGATATGAGGCTTTACACACAACAGTCATGGGCTTAAACAACCGGTGGGTTGAAGTTCAAATACGTTCGTATAGAATGGATGAAATTGCTGAAAAAGGAATAGCAACACATTACAAGTACAAGCATAATAGTAAAGAAACTGAATCTAATTTAGAAGTTTGGATCAATAAAATCAAAGACGTTATTGAAAACGAAAATTTAGAATCGAATGAATTTATTGACAATGTAAAACTCAATTTATATGCTAAAGAAATTTTTGTATTTACTCCCAATGGCGATTTGAAATCACTACCTAAAGGTTCTACTGCTTTAGATTTTGCGTACGACATTCATTCTAAAATTGGAGACACTTGTTCTGGAGCTAAAATAAATGGTGTTTTACGTCCTTTGTCTCATATTCTAAAAAGTGGTAACAATGTTGAAATTATCACTTCATCAACTCAAAAACCCAATCCAAACTGGCTTGATATTGTTCATACTTCAAAAGCTCGATCAAAGATTAAAACTGCTTTAAAGGAAGAGCGAAAAAAAGTTGCTAAAGAAGGGAAAGAAATTCTTTCAAGAAAACTACGTCATTTAAAAATAAATATGAATGAAACAACGATTAACTCTTTAGTTAATTATTTTAAAGCTTCTACAAGTCAAGATGTTTTTTTTAAAGTTGGAATAGGGCAGATTAACAGTAAGGATTTACGTTCTTTTTCTGAGGACTCTCAGGGAGGTATTTATAATATTTTTAAACGGTTTCGAAGAAAATCAAATACTACCTCTGTTCAAAAAGAGCCTTCTAAAAGTAATTTAGACTTATTGGTTTTTGGAAATAATGAAGACAAGTTGGATTATACTTTAGCCAATTGTTGCAATCCTATTGCCGGGGATTTTGTTTTTGGTTTTATATCGGTTAATCAGGGGATTAAAGTACACAAACAAAACTGTCCAAATGCAATTAGTCTTCGTGCTAATTATAATTATCGAATTTTACCTGCAAAATGGGTTGATTCCTCTGATCGACCTTTTATTACAAAAGTTCAATTAAAAGGTTTAGATCGAGTTGGAATTGTTACAGACATAACCAACTTAATTACAAAAAAACTGCATGTTAAAATGCATGGAGTTAATTTAAACAGTAACGATGGTATTTTTGATGGAAAACTGAAGCTTCACGTTAAAAATAAAACAGAACTTGAAAAAATATTAAGGGAATTAAAAAATATTAAAGGAATTAAAAGTGTGGAAAGAAGTAATAAATAATTTAATTTCTTTATACTATTCCTCTTCAAATCTTCATGCTTAAACAACTCTTACTCTTCCCTTTTTAGTAAAAATATTAATTTCCCTTCATATATACTCTTCAATTTTTTAAAACAGCTCAAGATAGTTGTATCAATCAATTATACATTAACTCTATTTCTTTAATTCTAAATGTAAGTCTTCTAACTGTGTATCATCTACAAAAGCCGGAGCATCAATCATAACATCGCGTCCACTATTATTTTTAGGAAAAGCAATAAAATCCCGAATGATTTCCTGACCTCCCAAAATAGCTACTAAACGATCAAACCCTAAAGCAATTCCAGCATGGGGAGGAGCACCATATTGAAAAGCATCCATTAAAAAGCCAAATTGTGCTTTTGACTCTTCCTCTGTAAAGCCTAAATGTTTAAGCATCAATTCTTGGGTTTCTCGATCATGAATACGAACAGAACCGCCTCCTATTTCATTACCATTTAAAACTAAATCATATGCATTAGCCCGTACTTTTTCTGGATTTGTATTTAATAAGGCTATATCTTCAGGTTTTGGAGCCGTAAACGGATGATGCATCGCATGATACCTATTGGTCTCTTCATCCCATTCTAACAAAGGAAAATCTACTACCCATAAAGGGGAAAATTCATCTGATTTTCGAAGCCCTAATCGTTCTGCCATTTCCATTCGTAATGCCGAAAGTTGTGTTCGTACCTCATTGCTAGAACCTGAAAGTACACAAATTAAATCCCCTGCCTTAGCTCCTGTTACGGTTGCCCATTTTAACAAATCTTCCTGATCATAAAATTTATCTACTGAAGATTTAAAAGAACCATCTTCATTGCATTTTACATAAACCATTCCAAGGGCTCCTATTTGAGGTCTTTTTAACCAGTCAATTAATTTGTCAATCTCTTTACGAGTCATATTTGAAGCTCCTGGAACGGCTATTCCAACAACCAATTCTGCTGAATTAAACACATTAAATTCTTTATGCTTAGCCACTTCATTTAATTCTCCAAACTCCATTCCAAAGCGAATATCCGGTTTATCATTACCATACTTTCGTATAGCTTCATCATATGTTATACGAGGAAAAGAAGTTATCTCAACTCCGTTTATTTCTTTTAATAAATGACGCATTAAACACTCAAACGTGTTAAGTACATCTTCTTGTTCAACAAAAGCCATTTCACAATCAACTTGTGTAAATTCGGGTTGACGGTCAGCACGTAAGTCTTCATCACGAAAACATTTCACAATTTGAAAATACTTATCCATTCCGCCTACCATTAATAATTGCTTAAACGTTTGCGGGGACTGAGGCAAGGCATAAAACTGCCCTTCATTCATGCGTGAAGGAACTACAAAATCACGAGCTCCCTCAGGTGTTGACTTAATCAAATAGGGGGTCTCAACTTCTATAAATCCCTCATTTGATAAATAATTTCGAACTTGTTGCGCTACTTTACTCCTATAGATTAAAGCTTCTTTTACAGGATTTCGACGGATATCTAAATAACGGTATTGCATCCGTAATTCTTCTCCTCCATCCGTTTCATCTTCAATAGTAAAAGGAGGTACTTTTGAAGCGTTTAAAATTTTTAAATCTGTGACTAAAATTTCAATAGCTCCTGTAGGAATTTTATCATTTTTAGAAATACGTTCAATTACAGTTCCTTCTACTTGTATTACAAACTCCCGACCTAACTCCTCTCCTAATTTCATCAACTCTTCTGAGGAACGTTCCTGATCAATAATTAATTGTGTAATGCCGTACCGATCGCGTAAATCAATCCAAAGCATAAATCCTTTATTTCTAACTTTTTGAACCCATCCAGAAAGGGTTACATGTTGGTCTTTATGTGAAAGGCGTAATTCGCCACAAGTATGCGTTCTATACATTTTCTCAAAATTAGGATGCTAAAATACAAAACCCTATCATTTTTACCTAACTATTTTCAAACTGGAATCAACACTCTTATTTCTTTTCAAGTATAAACTACTGAAAATAAAAAAAAAGAGTTAAAATCAGTAAAAATAACTATCTTCACATCCATATGAAATTCACAGAACTTAATTTGGAAGAATCGTTATTAGAAGCTCTTGACTATATGGGATTTGAAACAGCTACCCCTATACAACAAATGGCTATCCCCATTATATTGAATAATCAAGATATTCTGGCTTGCGCCCAAACAGGAACTGGTAAAACAGCTGCCTTTGTATTACCTATTTTAAATAAATTAATTGATAAAAAAGATTCAAAAACCAACACTTTAATTGTAGTTCCTACTAGGGAGCTCGCTATTCAAATTGAGCAACAAATAGAAGGTTTATCCTATTTCATATCGGTAGGGTCTATAGCTATTTACGGAGGTGGTAGTGGTAATGATTGGGAACAGCAAAAAAAAGCTTTAAAAAATGGTACCGATATTATTGTCGCAACACCTGGAAAATTATTATCCCATTTAAAATTAGGTTATGTAAACTTTAAACATATTGAACATTTCGTTTTAGATGAAGCTGATAAAATGCTCAATATGGGATTTATTGATGATTTAAATACTATCATATCCTACCTTCCAAAAAAACATCAAACTTTGATGTTTAGTGCTACAATGCCCAAAAGCATTGAGCAGTTAGCTCAAAAAATATTACATAATCCTGAAAAAATTTCATTGGCTATTTCAAAACCTGCTGAAGGTATTAATCAGAAAGTATATTTAACTTTTGACGAACAGAAAATAAATGTTTTGAATCATATTTTATCAGAACGAAAAGATTACCAAAGTAGCATTGTATTTACATCAACCAAAAGTAAAGTTTCTGACATTGTTAAATCGCTACGAAATTTTGGATTTAAAACACAGGGAATTTCTTCCAATTTGGATCAAGATAAGCGTGAAGAAGTTTTACAAGATTTTCGTTCCAAAAAGATTGCTGTCTTAGTTGCAACCGATGTTATGAGTCGTGGTATTGATATTAAAGAAATTAATATGGTTGTTAATTTTGATGTGCCTCACGACCCTGAAGATTATGTTCACAGAGTTGGTAGGACAGCTAGAGCCAATACGAAAGGAGAAGCTTTTACATTGGTTAATCCAAAGGAAATGCGCACATTTCAAAAAATTGAAAAATTAATTGAATCTTCTATTGAAAAGCTTCCTCTTCCTGAAAAGTTTGGAAAAGAACCTGAATGGAAAGAGTATAAGGCACAATCGAAAAAGAAAAGAAAATTTTATCCTAAAAAGAAGAAATTTAAAAAAACTAAGAACACTCCTTAATTTCTAAAAACATTATCATTTTACCCTATAACATGTACTAAATAATTACCAATTATAATTTTTTAATATTTTTCACTAGAAAATACCGATCTTAAATATCTAAACTTAATCTTCTTTAATTAAAATTGTGTGGTTCTACTACTCGTAAACACTCATCATCAATAAAACCGTTATGAATTGGATATATACTCTGAAAATTTTCGAATGGCTATAGCACGATGGCTTATGATATTTTTTACTTCAGGCTCGAGCTCTGCAAAAGTTTTATCGTAGCCTTCAGGAATAAAAATCGAATCATATCCAAATCCTTTTTTTCCCTTTTTCTCTCGAGTAATTTTTCCTTTTACAGTTCCTTCAAAGTATAATTTTTCTTTTCCTTCAAAAAAACATAAAACAGTTCGAAATTGGGCACTACGATCTTTTACGCTTTTTAATTCGTTTATTATTTTTGCGATATTATCTTCAGCTTTTCCTGTTCCTGCATAACGTTTTGAAAAAACACCCGGAGCTCCTTTTAAAGCCATAACTTCTAACCCTGAGTCATCTGCTAATGTTGCTATTTGAGCTTCGTTAAAGAGAGTTACTGCTTTCAATCCTGCATTTCCTTCAAACGTATCAAATGTTTCTTCTACCTCTTCTGTAAAGTCTATTTCTTCAGGTGTTACTATTTTAATATTCTTTAAAATGGATTGTATTTCTTTTACTTTATGTATATTATTACTTGCTAAAAGAATTCTTTTCATATTTTTATTTAATATTTTTTCTTGTAAAGAAATAGACGAAATATAAACTAACAACTAATCCTATTAATGCTAAAATCATATAAAGTAAGTCATTCTCAGAATGGTCTATTAGTTTAACCATTTCAGCCTCACCATATTTAAAAATAAGATACGTTGAAACACCGTTATTTAAAGCGTGAATAAAAATACTATTTCCTAAAGACTTTGTTCTATAATACACATAACCTAAGACTATTCCTCCAACAAAAGCCGCTATAAATTGCCACGGATTCATGTGTATCAAACCAAAAATAAACGCCGTAAATACAATTGCTTTCCAAACTTCTTTTTCAGTAGTAGCCTTATTAATAAGTCCTCGTAATAAAATTCCTCTTAAAAATAGTTCTTCAAATACCGGAGCAAAAATACAAACTGATGTAACAAAAGCCCACTTAGGATGCATTAGCCCCTCAAAACTACTTTTTACCAAATCATACCATTTTTTTAAAATTCCTTCATCATAAGGTATTAACTCAGCTAAAAAGCTAATACAAAACATTAAAAAGAAACTCAGAATGATTAACAAAGGTAAATGCTTCGTTGGTATAAAATTAAATTTATGTCGTTCTTTATAATGCATCAAAAAATAAATAATAGGCATTACAAACGGTATAATATTTAAAAATATAAATACACTATTAAACAGTTCTTTACTTAACTCTAATGTATTTAATAGAATCGAGAGCCCCCCCGATACTAAAAGCCCTAAAAGAAATATTCCTATAAAAAAGAATACTCCTGAATAGGATATTTTAAATTCTTGATTCTCAAAATTAATTTCTTTCAATAAATTACTATTCATGATGGTAATTTTCATTTTTAATAATGGTCATAGCTCGATAAATTTGTTCCACAAAGAAGATACGAACCATTTGGTGTGAAAAAGTCATGGTAGAAAGTGAAATCTTTCGAGTGGTAAAGTTATAAACTTCTTTTGAAAACCCATAAGGTCCTCCAATAATAAAATTAACTTGTTTAACTCCTGAATTGAATATTTTTTGAAACTCTTTAGCAAAATTAACCGAAGTAAATTGCTTTCCTTTTTCATCCAACAAAATAGTAGTATCTGATTTTGAAATTTTTTCCAAAATTAATTTCCCTTCAGCTATTTTTTGCTGCTCAATGGATAAATTTTTACGATTTTTTAAATCTGGAATAATCTCGGATTGAAAAGAAACATAATGCTTTAAACGTTTCTCATACTTATCAATCAACGCTTGAATTTCTATTTCATCCGTTTTACCGACTGAAATTAATCGAATTTTCATGAAAGTATCTTAA
>JBKDZS010000146.1:0-14041 GCA_047971445.1 Flavobacteriales bacterium | reverse complement strand
TCATTGGCAAATGTTAAACCTAACATCCCTTGTTTTTTTAAGTTGGTTTCATGAATACGTGCAAAGGACTTTACAATAACAGCAGCAACACCTAAATGCCTTGGCTCCATAGCAGCATGTTCACGAGAAGAACCTTCTCCATAGTTATGATCTCCAATTACAATAGTTTTGATTCCCGCTGATTTGTAGGCTCTCTGTGTTTCAGGAACAGCACCATATTCGCCTGTTAATTGATTTTTAACTTGATCAGTTTCTTTATTAAAAGCATTTACTGCACCAATTAAACAGTTATTTGAGATATTGTCTAAGTGACCTCGAAAACGTAACCAAGGACCAGCCATAGAAATATGATCGGTTGTACACTTTCCAAATGCCTTGATTAATAGTTTAGCACCTTTAATTTCCAATCCCAAAGGAACAAAAGGTGTTAATAACTGCAAACGTTCTGAGTTGGGGTTTACATTAACTTCTATT
This sequence comes from Flavobacteriales bacterium, assembly GCA_047971445.1. Lineage (GTDB taxonomy): Bacteria > Bacteroidota > Bacteroidia > Flavobacteriales > UJ101 > UJ101. The sequence goes on along the minus strand of JBKDZS010000146.1, from coordinate 13,567 downwards.
TCAGATCCATCTTCCACTGGAGCTTGAAAACCAGCATCTTCTACATCAAATCCTTTTGGAGGTAGTTCTTCCCCTGTTGGTTCGTCTAACTTTACTTCAACACCGTCTTTATTTTTTATAGTATCGGTTATAGGATTAAAATCTAAGCGTCCTGCTATGGCAATAGCAGCTACTAATTCTGGTGAGGCAACAAAGGCATGAGTATTGGGGTTTCCATCTGCTCGTTTCGCAAAATTACGGTTGAAAGAGTGTATAATGCTATTTTTAGGAGCATTTTTAGGATCTTCATAGCGAGCCCATTGTCCAATACACGGTCCACAAGCATTGGTAAATATTTTAGCATTTAAATCTTCAAATATTTGCAGTAAACCGTCACGCTCTGCAGTAAACCGTACTTGCTCAGATCCTGGGTTAATTCCGAATTCAGCTTTGGTTTCTAATCCTTTATCCACAGCTTGTTTTGCAACTGAAGCAGCTCTTGATAAGTCTTCGTAAGAAGAATTGGTACAGGAGCCTATTAATCCCCATTCAACATCTAAAGGCCAATCATTTTCAGTTGCCTTAATATTCATTTCACCAACAGGAGTTGCGATATCGGGAGAAAAAGGACCGTTTAGATGAGGTAATAACTCATCTAAATTAATTTCAATCAATTGATCAAAATATTTTTCAGGATTTGTATATACTTCCGGGTCTGCTGTTAAATAGTCTTTGTATTGATTAGCTACATCAGCTACATCATCACGATCGGTGGCACGTAGATAACGTTCCATAGATTCGTCGTAACCAAAAGTAGAAGTTGTGGCCCCAATTTCAGCTCCCATATTGCATATGGTTCCTTTACCTGTACAAGACATTGCTTTGGCACCTTCACCAAAATATTCCACAATAGCACCTGTTCCTCCTTTAGCAGAAACAATACCGGCTACTTTTAAGATGACATCTTTGGGGGCAGTCCAACCTGAAAGCTTTCCTGTTAGTTTTACCCCAATTAATTTAGGAAACTTTAATTCCCAAGGCATTCCAGCCATAACATCAACAGCATCAGCTCCACCAACACCAATAGCTATCATACCTAATCCTCCAGCATTAACAGTATGAGAATCTGTTCCAATCATCATTCCACCAGGAAAGGCATAATTTTCTAATACTACTTGATGAATAATTCCTGCTCCTGGTTTCCAAAAACCAATACCGTATTTGTTTGAAACTGATTCCAAGAAATTAAATACTTCTGAACTCTGATTTAAAGCGTTTTGTAAATCTTTATCTGCTCCTAACTTTGCTTGGATTAAATGATCACAGTGAACGGTAGTTGGAACAGCTACTTTCTTTTTACCTGCTTGCATGAATTGTAATAGAGCCATTTGTGCTGTCGCATCTTGACAAGCAATACGGTCTGGGGCAAAATCTACATAAGACTTTCCTCTTATATAAGATTCGGTTGCTTTTCCATCCCAAAGGTGGTTGTATAAAATTTTCTCAGCGTGTGTTAAAGGACGTCCTACGATCTCGCGAGCTACATCAATTCGTTCTTTCATACGAGCATACGTTCCTTTAATCATTTCAATATCAAATGCCATATTTTATGTGTTTATTTTAAATAATCGAACCCCAATTTACATCATTTCTTTCTTATTTTAAAATTAAGGGTTACGATTTAGTATTTTTTATAATCATTACAGACCTACTTCTTGTAATGTCTCATGTAGTTTTTGTGAATTTTATATAGAATTAAGGAGCTGGATTTGGAAACTCTAAATGAATTTTTTCGATTTCATTTATGATTTCTTCATTTAAGGTAATGTTTATGGAGTCAATGTTTTCTTTTAATTGATTTAGGGTTGTTGCTCCAATAATATTAGAGGTTAAAAAATCTCTAGAATTAACAAAAGAAAGTGCCATTTGTGCTAAGGAAAGACCACTTTTTTTAGCTAAATCAGCATATTTTTGAGTTGATTTTATGGTGTTTTCATGTGAGTACCGTGCAAAATAATTAGGCCAGTTGGTGTACCGAGCTCCTTTTGGTTTTTGATTATTTAAATATTTTCCTGAAAGTATACCTCCACCCAAAGGAGAGTAAGCTAATAATTTACAGTTTTCACGAATGGCCATTTCAGCCATTCCTACTTCAAATTTTCGATTGATTAGTGAATAAGCATCTTGATTTGAGATAACTCGAGGCAATTCAAATTCATCAGCTAGTTTTAAATATTGCATCAAGCCCCAAGGCGTTTCATTTGATAAACCGATATAGCGAATTTTACCTGCATCAATTTGTTTCTTTAATGCTTCCAAAACGTATTTAAAATCGGTAATAGAATCATCGGAAACATGGGTGTAACCTAATTGTCCAAAAAAATTAGTAGGACGTTCTGGCCAGTGTAATTGATATAAATCAATATAATCAGTTTGCAGTCTTTCTAAGGATGTGTTTACAGCTTGTTCAATAAATCCTTTTCCTGAAAACCCTAATCCTCCACGTATATGTTGTAAGGCATCTTTATTAGGGCCTGAAATTTTTGAAGCAACAATCCATTCTTCTCGGTTTTGATTTTTTAACCAAGTTCCAATGTATTTTTCTGTTAAACCTTGCGTATTTTTATCGGTTGGGATGGCGTAAAGTTCTGCGGTATCAATAAAATTGATTCCTTGAGTTGCTGCATAGTCTAGTTGTTCATGAGCTTCTCTTTCTGTGTTTTGTTCACCCCATGTCATAGTTCCCAAGCAAATTTTGGATACTTTTATTCCAGTAGTTCCTAATAGATCGTATTTCATAATTATTTTATTTACTTTTGAAGGTAAAATTACAATTTTGATATAAAATAAACGACTGTTTGAATCTAAAAAAAATATATAGTTTAAAGGAAATTCAACAAAAAATGGCACATTATTGTGCTTATCAAGATCGTTGCCATTTTGATGTTGAAAAGAAATTGAAAGAATTTGATTTAATCCCTGAAGCGAAAGATCATCTTCTCCTTTTTTTAATGCAACATGATTTTTTAAATGAAGCCCGTTTTGCTAAAAATTTTGCAAAGGGTAAATTTAGTCAAAAACAGTGGGGAAAGAATCGAATTATAAAGGAATTAAAATTACGAAAAATAAACACTCGATTAATTGATATTGCCTTAAATGAACTTGATTATGAAGATTACTTAAAAACATTAGAAGTTCTTTACTTAAAGAAAAACAAGGAAATTAGAGAACCTAATACGTATAAAAAGCGACAAAAGATTTATCAATACTTAATTTATAAAGGTTTTGAGTCTGAATTGATTTTAGATATCATGAAAGTTTAGTTTCAATAGGTAAGGTGATATAAGAATATTAAAAGACTAAATGGAAAAAAGAAAAAATTTAAACCGTACTATAAAAAAACACCATTAACCATTATTTTTTCAATATGATTAGCTCCAAAAGCATAAGGTAAATAATGCAAAGAAGGTATCTTTTTTGTCAAAATAAAATTAGCCCGTTTTCCTTGGGTAATACTTCCTACTTCTTGTTCTAACTCCATAGCGTAGGCTCCGTTTAAAGTCATACAATTAATTGCTTCAGCAGGTAACATTTTCATTTGAATACAAGCTAAAGAAAAGAGTAAATTCATGTTTCCACTTGGGGAAGATCCAGGATTGTAATCGGTTGCTAAAGCTAAAGCACAATTGCGATCAATCATTTCCCTAACAGGTGGATATCCCATTCGTAAATAAAAAGCAGCAGAAGGAAGCATTGTCCCTATAGTGTTAGAGTTAGATAGAGCTTTAAGGGCGCTTTCATTCATAGTTTCCAAATGATCTACCGAGATAGCACCTAGTTTTACACCAATTTCTGTTCCTCCAGAGGCATTTAATTGATTGGCGTGAATTTTAGGTTTTAATCCTCGTTCAATTCCTGCTTTACAAATACGTTCTGTATCTTTTACTGAAAAGAAGTTAGATTCACAAAATACGTCAATATAATCTGCTAAACCTTCTTTTTCGATTTCAGGAAGCATTTCATTTAAAATTAATTGAATGTAGCCTTCTTTATTAGTTCTGTAGGATTCAGGGAATGCATGAGCACCTAAAAAGGTGGCTTTAATGGGAATGGGAGAAACTTTTTTTAAACGTTGAATTACCCGTAACATTTTGAGTTCGGCTTCAACAGTTAGACCGTAACCGCTTTTAATTTCAATAGCTCCAGTTCCCATTTGAATAACTTCATCGAGCCTTTCTTTAGCAGTTTTAAATAAATCATCTTCTGGAGTTTTTTGTAATTTTCTTGCTGAATTTAAAATACCTCCTCCTTTTGCTGCAATTTCAGCATAAGAAAGGCCTTTTATTTTGTCAATGAATTCCTCTTCACGACTTTTTGCAAAAACCAAATGCGTATGGCTATCACACCAGGAAGGAAGTAGGTATCGACCCTCTCCATCTATTGATTCAACTTCGATTCCAAAAGGAATGTTTTCCATAGAACCGTAGTTTTTAATTTTTCCATTTTCAATAAAAATATATCCGTCATGAATAATGGGCAATTGAGCTAATTCTTGTCCGCGTAGAAGTTTATGTTCTTTTCGAACATTAACTAAATGAATGTTTTTTATAAGAATTTTTGTCATTTTTAAGAAGTATTAAAGAAAGATACAAATATCATCCAAAGGGATAAAGCTACAATTTTTTTATAACTACTACTAAAAAATCAGCAATACGTTCGTAGAACTGAAATTGCTGATTTTTTGTGTTTGGATTTTTATACTGTATTTTCCTTAAGTAGATTTAAGATCTAGTTTAAAGAATTCTATATAACTAGGAGGGTTTTGAACAACCCCTCTTTCTGAAATAAGTTTTATATCAATATTTCGTTCATTTGCTTTGAAAGCAAAGTCTTCTAAAATTTCTATAATATCATAATCTAAATAGCGTGTTTTTCTTACGTCAATCTCTAAATAAGAGTTTTCAGGAAGTGTATCTAATTCCTTTAAAATAGCCCCTTTATTAAAAAAAGTTACCTCTTCCGCTAAAGTCATTTTAAATTTATTATCAGATCCTTCTTTATGTAAGAAGTGAGAATTTTGAAAACTTTTAATGAGTATAATTACAATTCCTACACTGAGACCTAATAGTATACCGTATAATAAATCAATAAAAACAATTCCTAAAACGGTTACAATAAAAGGAACAAATTGTTTCCAACCTAGTAAGTACATTTCTTTAAATAGAGCTGGTTTAGCTAATTTATAACCTACGATTAAGAGTATAGCAGCTAATACTGATAGAGGAATCATGTTTAATAATCTAGGAATTGTTATTACGGATACTAACAATAAGACACCATGAAGAATAACCGACAGTTTAGTTCTACCTCCTGATTGAATATTAGCAGAACTTCTAACGATAACTTGTGTAACAGGTAACCCTCCAATCATACCTGAAAGGATATTTCCTGTTCCTTGCGCTAGTAATTCTCTGTTTGTAGGTGTAACATTTTTATGGGGGTCTATTTTATCGGTTGCTTCTACGCATAATAAGGTCTCTAAACTTGCTATAAGTGCAATTGTAAAGGCCACAACCCAAACTTCAGAGTTTGTAATAGCTTCAAAATTGGGAAAACTAAATTGTCCAAAGAATGAAGTTACATCTTTTGGTATTGGAACACTAACTAATCGAGTACCTTCAATAGCTAAGGTATCATTGGATTTTGTTATAAGAAAAAATACAATTCCCACAACAACAGCCACTAGAGGCCCTTGAATAACTTGAAATATTTTAGATTTTTGAGAAAGTACTTTATCCCAGAACAATAAAATAAATAATCCTATAAATCCTATAACAGTTGAGCCTAATTGTATGTGATCTGTTAGGTTATTTGTGTTCAATTGTAGAAAAGAAAAGTCACTATCAGAATTAGCATCATATCCTAAAAAATGAGGAATTTGTTTGACGATAATGATGATTCCTATTCCAGTAAGCATTCCTTTAATAACAGATGATGGAAAGTAATAGCCTATAACGCCAGCTTTTAGAACTCCAAAAATAACTTGTATTAAACCTCCTAAAACCACAGCAACCAAAAAGTTTTCATATCCTCCTAGTGTGCCAATTGCACTCAATACGATGGCTGCTAGTCCAGCTGCTGGACCACTTACTCCAATTTTAGAGCCGCTAAGAGCTCCTACAACAACTCCTCCAATAATTCCTGAAATTAAACCTGAAAAAAGAGGCGCTCCACTGGCTAATGCAATCCCCAAACATAGGGGTAAAGCAACGAAAAAAACAACAATACTTGCTGGTATATCATTTTTTAAGTTTGAAAAGAGATTATTTTTCATATTAAATATCCTTTTTTTTATTTAAAATTTTAACGATGGCAAATATAATGAATACTTTTCTAAATAATAGTATTGCTATCATAAAATGTATTAAAACTTTTTTATATTTGTACTAACGTTTAATTTTCAAAACTTATTGTTTGTAGAGGAAGTAGTTGAATGAGTATCAAGATTAAAATAAAGCTTAATAGTGGTTTATATTTGAAAGAACCACAAGATTCAAAATTGGGAAGAAAAATTATTCAACATAGTATTTTGTTAATTGATGAGTTTGGTTTTGAATATTTTACATTTAAGAAGTTGGCTGTGAAAATAAATTCTACGGAAGCGTCTATTTATCGTTATTTTGAAAATAAGCACCTCTTGTTACTTTTTTTGGTAAATTGGTACTTGGAGTGGGTTAACTATTTGATGACGATTAATACAAAGAATATAATAGATCCTCATAAGAAATTACACATTATTATTCATTCACTTGTTTTTGCTTCAAAGGAGAACCCCGCGGTTGATTATGTAAATGAAGATAAACTCCATAACATAGTTATTTCAGAAGGAGGAAAAGCTTATCATACTAAAGATGTTGACAAAGAGGAGTCAAAGGGGTTTTTTAATAGCTATAAAGATTTGGTTCATTCTGTTTCTAAAGTTATAGCAGAGATAAATCCTCATTTTAAATACCCTTTTGCGTTAGCAACCAGCTTATTTGAAATGTCAAATAATCAAATTTACTTTGCTAAACATATACCAAAACTTACCGATACTTCTATTAAAGAAGATGAGAAAGAGGTAGAAAATATGTTAAACTATTTTACAGATAAACTATTAAAATAAAGATGGATATTCAAATGAATGTTTTGATGATGTCTAGAAAATGTTTAGGTAATTTAATTTTTTGATGAGTTTTGGTATCCAATAATTTAATTTTATGTTTCGAAATAGCAACCTTTCGCTCTTGCTTTTCTGAAAAAAAGTGGCATTCGTTGTAGAAATAATCTTCACCTATATCATTTCCTATTTTACACCCTATAGTAATGTTATCGGGGTAAATAACGGGACTAAAATACTTAATTTCTTGAGCAGCTAATATAGGATAGAAGTCAAGATTTAGAATATTTCTGAAATCAAATCCAGCAGCTTCCATAAACTCAATTCGAGCCGTTTCAGACCATTTTAGGTAAATAACATTATTTACATGATCAAAAGCATCATGATCGCCCCAACGAACTTTAAATTGAGACTGTACTTTAAATTGATTTAGTTCTTCCATTTAGTTGTCTTTAAATATTTCTGAAAGTGAATAATTGGTTTTTTCATATAAGAGGTTTTGTTACAAATACGTTATAATAACGTATTATTTTCTCTTTCTTATTAGAAAAACGCAAGTTAGTTTTTTAAAATAAATTATCCAATAAATCCTCTTGAACTAAGTTAGGTAAGGTGACTTTCAAGTTAGGTGTACGTTCCATTTCACGTTTAATGGCAAATAAAGCCTCTTTATTTCGCGCCCAACTTCTTCTAGAAATTCCATTATTAACATCATAAAACAGCATGTTTTTTAACCGTTTAGAGGCTTGAGTAGTTCCATCTAATAACATTCCAAAACCACCATTGATTACTTCACCCCATCCTACACCACCACCATTGTGAATAGAAACCCAGGTAGCACCTCGAAAGCTATCACCAATAACATTATGAATAGCCATATCAGCGGTAAATTGACTTCCGTCATAAATATTACTAGTTTCACGATATGGTGAATCTGTTCCACTTACATCGTGGTGGTCACGACCTAATACTATAGGAGCTGTAATTTCTCCTGATTGAATCGCTTGATTAAAAGCTTCTGCAATTTGAGCACGTCCTTCGGCATCAGCGTATAAAATTCTTGCCTGAGAACCTACCACTAATTTATTTTGTTCTGCTTCTTCAATCCAACGAATATTATCGTTCATTTGTTGTTTAATTTCTTCAGGAGCAGTTTCCATTATTTCACGCATTACATGTAAAGCGATTTGATCTGTTTTTTTTAAATCTTCAGGCTTACCTGAGGTACAGACCCATCGAAAAGGACCAAATCCGTAGTCGAAGCACATAGGTCCTAAAATATCTTGTATATAAGAAGGGTACTTGAAGTCAATACCATTTTTTGCCATTACGTTTGCTCCAGCACGTGAGGCTTCTAATAAAAAGGCATTTCCATAATCAAAAAAATAAGTGCCTTTTGCAGTATGCTGATTAATCGATTTCGCATGTCTTCTTAAACTTTCTTGTACTTTTTCTTTAAATAGAGTAGGATTTTCAGCCATCATTTGATTGGATTCTTGATAAGATAATCCAATTGGATAATATCCTCCTGCCCATGGATTGTGTAGGGAAGTTTGATCGGAACCTAAATGAATAAAAATATCTTCTTTGTCAAATTGTTCCCATACCTCAACTATATTTCCTATGTAAGCAATGGATATTACCTCTTCATTTTTCTGTGCCTGTTTTACACGTTGAACCAAGTCTTCTATATGCTCTATCAAAACATCAACCCAACCTTGTTCATAACGTTTTATAGCTGCATTTGGATTTATTTCAGCACAGACGGTTATACACCCTGCTATGTTTCCTGCTTTAGGTTGCGCTCCACTCATACCTCCTAAGCCAGCTGTTAAAAAAATTTTCCCTTTAGAGGTTTCTCCTTGTTGTAATTTTTTACGAAAACCATTCATTACGGTAATAGTGGTTCCGTGTACAATTCCTTGAGGGCCAATATACATGTAAGATCCTGCGGTCATTTGTCCATATTGTGTAACACCTAAAGCATTAAATTTTTCCCAGTCATCTGGTTTTGAATAGTTTGGAATCATCATACCGTTGGTTACCACAACTCTTGGAGCTTCTTTATGAGAAGGAAACAGTCCCATGGGATGACCAGAATAAATATGTAAAGTTTGTTCATCTGTCATTGTAGCTAGATATTGCATGGTAATTAAATATTGTGCCCAATTTTGAAAAACAGCTCCATTTCCACCGTAGGTAATCAATTCATTAGGGTGTTGAGCTACAGCAGGATCTAAATTGTTTTGAATCATTAACATAATTCCAGCTGCCTGTTTACTTTTTGCAGGATATTGGTCAATGGAACGAGCATACATTTCATAATCAGGCTGAAAGCGATGCATGTAAATACGTCCAAATTGTTTTAATTCTTCTGAAAATTCTACGGCTAATACTGCGTGCCATTCTTTTGGAAAGTAACGTAATGCGTTTCGAATAGCTAATTTTTTTTCTTCAATGGTTAATACATCTTTACGTTTTGGAGCAGGATTACTTCTTTCCAGATTTCTTTTTTTAGGAGGTAATTTAGAGGGAATTCCTTGTATAATAGATTCTTTAAAGGTCATTTGTTTTGAGGTGTTTTTGATTTAATAAAGTTAAATGCTAAATTCTTCAAAATTTTCATTTATATCCAATCCTAATTCAATTGTTTTTTGATTAAAGTAATGAATGAACTCACCACTTTCTATCAGTTCATGTAGCTGAGCAATATCTTTAGCAAAGATTCGATCCTCTGTAGCAAAATCTACTTTTAATCGAACTAGAGCATGCATTTCCTCTACAATAGGAGATGATTTTAGAGGTCTTCTAAAATCTAGTGCTTGTGCAGCATTTAACAACTCAATAGCTAAAATTTGTTCTAAATTGGAGATTACAGTATTTAATTTACGGCCGCTAATACTTCCCATACTGACATGATCTTCTTGTCCTAATGAAGTTGGAATACTATCGACACTACTTGGGAAGCATAAGGTCTTATTTTCCGTAACCAAAGCTGCTGTAGCGTACTGGGGAATCATAAAGCCACTGTTTAAACCAATGTTATCCATTAAAAGAACGGGTAAATCCCACTTTCCTTCGATCAGTAAATATGTTCTTCTATCAGAAATATTACCTAATTCAGCTGCTGCAAAGCAAGCATAATCCATTGGAAGAGCAATAGGTTGTCCGTGAAAATGCCCGCCACTAATCGTATCTACTTCTGAAAATATAACGGGATTGTCTGTAACGGCATTTAACTCAATTTCAATTGTTTCCTTCAAGTGCAACCAAGCATTTCGGGTGGCACCGTGAACTTGAGGAATGCATCGCATAGAGTAAGGATCCTGAACGCGCTCACAGTTTATATGGGAGTTTCCTATTTCGGAATTAGCTATTATTTTTCGAATACGTTGTGCGACAAGTTGATTTCCCTTATAAGGTCTCAAGTTATGAAAATGAGGTTGAAAAGGGGCTTGTGATCCCATTAAAGCTTCAATACTCATAGCACCGATAATGTCAGCGGTATCTAAAGCTTTTTGTAAACGTTCAATGGCTTTAATGGCATGTGCCAACATGAATTGTGTTCCATTAATCAAAGAAAGGCCTTCCTTATAACTTAACGGAATGGAGTTTAAATTAAATTGCTTTAATACAGTTTTAGAGGGTAGAATATCTCCTTGAAAAAATACTTTTCCCAACCCAATTAAAGGTAAACTCATGTGTGAAAGTGGAGCTAAATCTCCTGAAGCACCAACAGATCCTTTTTCGGGAATAACAGGAATAACATCATTTTCAATATGCCAAATTAACCGTTCTAAAGTTTGTAATTGACAGCCCGAAAATCCTTTAGCTAATGCATGAACTTTGGTTACTAGCATCAACTTAGCGATTGATTTAGAAATGGGTTTTCCCACACCTGAACTATGGCTTTGTAAGATTTTATATTGTAAAGTTTTTCCATCTTCAGGTGAAATATGTTTATGAGCTAAAATTCCAAAACCTGTGTTTATTCCATAGACCACTTGATCAGAATGTGCAATGTTTTCTACAGCTTCACGACAATTTTGAATTTTTTCTTTGATCGTATCGGTTAGGACTCCTTTTATTTCTCCTTTTGCAATTTTTAACGCTATTCCTGGAGTTAAAAAATCATGCCCATATTGAAATAGATTTTTCATGTATAGCAACTATTTTAATATATCGAATTGTTTGTACATTATTTTGTTTGTCCCAAATTTAAGCTTTATTATTGATAATTGTAAATACATTTCGTTCTATAATTAGGTTACACATTATATGTATTTATTGATTTATTTAGATTCGAGAACTTAAGTTGCTAGCTTAGTGATAATTATATTTAACAATTATGAGGGTTTTTTTATAGATACAGTTTCTTTCAGAAGATCAAATAGGGGTATATGTTATCGAAGTTACCAAAGAAAATAAGATTAAAATGTATCGAGTACAATGAAATAGGATAGAATATACTAGAAAACTTTGGTAATTAATAATAAGTAAATCTTTGTGTTTCAATAGTAAATTTCATACCTTTGCACCGCTTTTTCGGTGAATTGGGTTAAAAAAGCATTAAAGAAAAATATATTAAGTCTAACAACTCTTTTATTTAACTTCCGTTAAAATACCCAGTGTTATAATAAAAGATACAAATTAAATGAATATGTCTGAAGAGACTAACAAGGCTGTAGAGCTTGAAAACGCAAACGTTGCTCCTGAACAATTTGATTGGGAAGTATTTGAATCGGGATTAAATGATGTTGATTTAAAAGAAAGAGAAGAGCTAGAGGCTATTTATGCTGAAGCTGTTACCGATTTAGATGAATCAGAAGTCTTTCAAGGAAAAGTAGTTCGTATGACGGACAAGGAAGTTATCGTAGATATCGACTTTAAATCTGAAGGAGTAATATCGTTAAACGAATTCCGTTATAACTCTGATTTAAAAGTAGGTGACACAGTTGAAGTAATGGTTGACAAACGTGAAGATAAAACAGGTCAATTAGTACTTTCTCATAGAAAAGCACGCGTACTACAAGCTTGGGATCGTGTAAATAAAGCTCATGATGATGGTGAAATTGTAAACGGTTATATTAAAGCTAGAACAAAAGGAGGTATGATTGTAGATGTTTTTGGAATTGAAGCATTCTTACCCGGATCTCAAATTGATGTTAAGCCCATCCGTGATTACGATCAATACGTAGGAAAAACAATGGAATTCAAAGTAGTTAAAATTAATCATGAATTCAAAAATGTTGTAGTTTCTCATAAAGCTTTAATTGAAGCTGATATTGAAATTCAGAAAAAAGAAATTATTAGTCAATTAGAAAAAGGTCAAGTATTAGAAGGTATTGTGAAAAACATTACTTCTTATGGTGTATTTATTGATCTTGGAGGAGTTGATGGATTAATTCATATTACAGATCTATCATGGAGTCGTATCAATCACCCATCAGAGGTATTGGAATTAGACCAAAAATTAAACGTAGTAATTTTAGATTTTGATGATAAGAAAACACGTATTCAATTAGGATTAAAACAATTAGATGCACATCCTTGGGAAGCATTAAATGCTGATTTAAAGGTTGGTGATAAAACAAAAGGAAAAGTGGTTGTTTTAGCAGACTATGGAGCTTTTGTTGAGGTAGCACCTGGTGTAGAAGGATTAATTCACGTTTCTGAAATGTCATGGTCTACTCATTTACGTTCTGCACAAGACTTTGTAAAAGTAGGAGATGAAGTGGAAGTTGTTGTTTTAACTTTAGACAGAGAAGAAAGAAAAATGTCTTTAGGAATTAAACAATTAACTGAAGACCCATGGGCAAAAATTGCAGAAAAATATCCAATAAACTCTAAACATACAGGATCTGTTCGTAATTTTACAAATTTTGGTGTATTTGTTGAGTTAGAAGAAGGTGTAGATGGATTAGTTTATATTTCTGATCTATCTTGGACTAAGAAAATTAAACACCCATCAGAATTTTGTTCAGTAGGAGAGAAAATGGATGTTACTGTATTAGAATTAGATGTTGAAGCTAGAAGATTATCGTTAGGACATAAACAATTATCTGAAAATCCTTGGGATCAATATGAAGAAAAATATTCTATAGGATCTATACATAAAGGAAAAGCAGTTGATGTATTTGATAAAGGAGCTACGGTTCAATTTGATGATGAGAATGTTGAAGCATTTGCACCGGCACGTACTTTAGATAAAGAAGATGGTTCTAAAGTTGCAAAAGGAGAAGAGTTAGAGTTTAAAGTTATTGAATTTAATAAAGAATTTAAACGAGTTGTTGTTTCTCATACGGCTTTATTCCGGGAAGAAGAAAGAAAACAGGCAAAACAAGCTCAATCTAATAACGCTTCAAATGCTTCAGATAAATCTACTTTAGGTGATTTAGATGCCTTAGCTGAATTGAAGAAAAAAATGGA
>JBKDZS010000145.1:0-9513 GCA_047971445.1 Flavobacteriales bacterium | reverse complement strand
GAAACCCATCGTTTACTTGATGACTATTTATATTGCGAAGTTATTAAAGATTCTCCCGAAGAAAGAGTATATAAAACTTCAGGCATGTGGAGTATGAAACATGATATTAATGGAGGAGCTTTTGTAAACTATGTTATCATAGATAAAAATCGAGATCAACTATTTATGTTTGATGGCTTTACTTTTGTTTCTTCAAGCGGAAATACAAATACACCTTCCATCTTTTATAGACGTGACTTATTAACAGAACTAGAGTTTATATTTGGTAGTTATAAAATTTTAGAAAAACAAGCTTCTAAAGAATAATGAATCAAATACACTTTTTAAAATAAAATCGTAATCTAAAACACTTCCACCTCTATTATAATTTGCAAGGATATAAATGGTATTTTTCCTAATACTGTTTCTTATAATCGATTTGTAGAACTACAAAAGCAAGTTATACAGCCTTTCTTAGCTATTTATTTAATCCTATTTGGTTTCAAAATGTTTGGCATTTTGAAACTAAACTTCCACTCCTAATATCGGATTTTCTTAAGTCGAATTCACGTTAAATACATTAATTCACTATATATAAAAAATTAATTTAAACATCTTATATTTGTGATTATGATCACGATTAAAAACCTACACAAATCGTATAAGATGGGTACTAATTCCCTACATGTTTTGAAAGGGATTGATTTACATGTTAAAGAAGGTGAATTTGTCGCTATTATGGGATCTTCTGGATCAGGAAAATCAACACTATTAAACATTATTGGAATGTTAGACGAACATGATAAAGGTACTTACGATTTAGATTCATTTAGAATTGAAAAATTGAATGAAACTAAAGCAGCTCATTACCGAAATCAATTTTTAGGTTTTATTTTTCAATCGTATAATCTAATAGGGTTTAAAAATATTACCGAAAATGTAGCTTTACCTTTGTATTATCAAAAAGTAGCTAGAAGTAATCGAAAACAAGTGGCTTTATCTTATTTAGAACGTGTTGGACTAAAAAGTTGGGCAACTCATATGCCTAATGAGCTTTCCGGAGGACAAAAACAACGGGTTGCTATTGCTCGTGCTTTGGCTGCAAAACCTAAGTTATTATTAGCTGATGAACCTACAGGAGCTTTAGACTCTAAAACATCTCATGAAGTAATGCGCCTTATACAAGAAATTAACGATGAAGGAAAAACTATTTTAATGGTTACACATGAAGATGATATTGCCCATATGTGTAAACGTATTGTACGATTAAAAGATGGGGTCATTATAAGTGACAAAAAAATAAATCAGGTAAGAGTATAAAAATATCTTTTGCCAATTTATAAGTTTTTAGACTATTTATAATTTAATAATGTTTGATTTAGACCGTTGGAACGAAATAGGAAATTCAATTTCAAACAATAAGCTTCGAACTTTTTTATCGGGGTTTACTATTGCTTTGGCCTTATTTGTGTTCATTACTCTTTCTGGACTAGGTCAAGGCTTGCAAAATGGATTTGAATCAGAGTTTTTCAATGCTAATTCATTAAACATCAGCTTAAGTGGTGGACGAACTACTCTTTCTTATAAAGGATTTCAACAAGGTCGTGAAATTCAATTTGAGAATGAAGATTACCATTATCTAAAATCCAGTTTCCCTAGCTTTATTAAATACATTAAATCCTCTTATACAAAAGGGTTAGCTGTACGATTTGGTGAAGAATCGGGTAGTTACTCTATTACAGGAACCCAGCCTGTTTATTCTAGAATGACTGAAGACAACTTAATTTCAGGGCGAAACATTGATCAAAAAGATTTAGATCATTTAGCTAAAGTAGTTGTTATAGGGCAACTTGTTGTACGTGACCTATTCAAAAACCAAAATCCCTTAGGGCAATACCTTCAAATTGATGGGAGTATGTATCAAGTTATAGGCATTTTTACTAGTGAAGATGGAGATGATGCTGAGCGAATTTTATACGTTCCCATATCTACACTTCAGGTTGTTTATGGAACTCAAAATGTGGACAAGATTGAAATCACTCCTAATGATGAAATGTCCATTGATCAAATCAGCACACTTGCTAATACCATGACTGCAGCTATGAAAACCAAGCATCATGTGGCATCTAAAGATCAGCGTGGGATTCGTTTAAGCAACGGTGCTGAAGCTATGTCTAGTACCAATTCTTTTCTATTGGTTATTACAGTTATTGTCTTTTTCATAGGATTTGGTAGTCTCGTTGCGGGTATTGTAAGTATTGCTAATATTATGGTTTTTACAGTTAAAGAACGTACAAAAGAAATTGGTATTCGAAAAGCTTTGGGTGCTACTCCTCAAAATATTGTAGGGTTAATTTTACAAGAGGCAATGATTATTACCCTTATTTCAGGTTATATTGGAATTGTCATTGCAACCTTTTTAGTGAATAATATTGAAGATGATTTAAAAGATTATTTTATTGTACAACCTAATATCGAACCTTATGTATTAATCATGGCGAGTATTATTTTACTTATTGCAGGATTATTGGCTGGTTGGATTCCTGCTAAAAGAGCATCCAAAATAAAACCCATTGTGGCTTTAAGGAATGATTAAAAAAACTATACTTAAGAATGGTATTATTCGATAGAGATACTTGGGATGAAGTTTATGAGGCTATAAGTAAGAATAAGTTTCGAACTTTCCTTACCATGATTGGCGTAGGTTGGGGTATGTTTTTATTTGTAACACTTTTAGGACTAGCTAGAGGAATGCAAAATGGTTTTGATTCTGACCTAAAAGGAGCTGCAACCAATAGTATGTTTGTTTGGACTCAGCAAACTTCCATCCCTTATAAAGGATTTCAAAGAGGCCGAACCCTAGAACTCCGTATGGATGATATGAAAGCTTTGCAAGAAAAAGTGCATGAGATAAAATTTATAGCACCGCGAAGTCGTAATCAGTCTACTTTCGTTTATGGAACTCAAAATGGTAATTACAGAACCTTTGGTGATCGTCCAGAAATTAATAAAATGTTCAAAAAGAAAGTGATTTACGGACGTTTTATCAACCAAGATGATATTTCTAAAAAACGCAAAGTTTGTGTTATTGGAAAGGAAATTTGGGAAGAACTCTACCCTAAAGGAGAAAATGCTATTAATACTTTTATTAAAATTAACAATGTTTACTTTAATGTTATTGGGATTTATGAAAATGATACGGGAAAAGGGTTTGAAGGAGAAAACTCTGCTTTTATTCCCTTTGATACCTTTCAGCAGCTTTACAATATGGGGGATAAAATTAGTTGGATGGCTATCAATGTTAAAGCTGCATACGATATTAGAGAAGTAGAAATTAAAATAAAAGACATTTTAAAAAAACGACATAATGTCCACCCTGAAGATTCTCAAGCTTTTGGAAGTTTTAATTTAGGAGATTTTATTGGAAAAATAACCGGATTTATGAAGGGAATGCAATTATTAACTATGATTGTTGGGGTTTTAACTTTATTTGCAGGTGTCATTGCTATTAGCAGTATTTTATTGATTACAGTAAAAGAGCGTACAAAAGAATTTGGTATTCGCAGAGCCCTTGGGGCTGTTCCTAGTCAGATTAGAGGTCAAATTATTATTGAGTCGATTATGTTAGCTAGTATTGCCGGTATAGGAGGTGTTATTTTAGCTACTACAATACTTTATTTTATTAACACATTCCTAATTCCTAACATGGAAGATAATTTTCCTTTTATGAATGCTACGGTGGATTTAACTACATTAGGCATTGCTTTAATTATTATGGTTACCATGGCTATGCTTGCTGGACTATTGCCTGCACAACGCGCCATCTCCATTAAACCTATTGACGCTTTAAGAGATGAATAAATCTTTAATATAAATTCTAACCTAAGCCGAATAAAATATTCAAAATAACTATAGATAGCGTACTTTTTATCTTTTTTCTAGCAAAACAATATTTTCTACATGGTGGGTTTGTGGAAACATGTCAACAGGTTGAACTTTTGTTACTTTGTAAAATTCATCCATTAGAGCAATATCTCTTGCCTGAGTAGCAGAATTACAGCTTACATAGACTACCTTTTGAGGGGATACTTTTAAAATTTGTTCGACTACTTTTTTATGCATTCCATCTCGAGGAGGATCCGTTATAATTACATCAGGATGTCCATTTTCTTTAATGAATTCTTCAGTGAAAATGACTTTCATATCACCACAATAAAAAGTACAATTCTTAATACGGTTTTGTTTGGCATTTTCTTTTGCTGCTTCAATAGCTTCTGGAACGGCTTCTATACCAATTACTTTTTCTGCTTTTTTACTTATAAATTGAGCAATTGTTCCTGTTCCAGTATACAAATCGTATACCAATTCATGTCCCTTTAAATCAGCAAAATTACGAGTAAGTTTGTAAAGCTCATAAGCTTGATTTGAATTCGTTTGATAAAAAGATTTGGGCCCAATTTTAAATTGTAGACCTTCCATTTCTTCAAAAATATGATCTCTTCCATCAAAAAGTTTAATATCTAAATCATAAAGAGAATCATTTCCTTTAGGATTTATAGCATATAATAACGATGTAATAGCAAATTTTTCTTTTAAAAAATTCAATAAACCTTCTCGCTGTTTTTTATCTTCTCTAAAAAATTGAATTAAAACCATTAATTCCCCTGTAGAAGAAGTTCGAATCATAAGCGTACGTAAAAATCCTTCTTGTTTATACAAATCAAAAAACATCAATTGATGCTCTTCTGCATAATTTTTTACAGCTAACCGAATGATGTTTGAAGGCTCTTCTTGAAGATAACATGCGTTTAAATCTAAAACTTTACTCCACATTCCAGGAATATGAAAACCTAAAGCATTGGTTTGAGTCAATTTTTCACCACCTTTAACTTCTTCTTCTGTAATCCATCTTTTATTGGAAAACGAAAATTCCATTTTATTACGGTAGAAATAAATCTTATTACTAGCTTTAATAGGTGTAAGTTCGGGAATCTGAATACCTCCAATACGCTTCAAATTATTTTCAATTTCCTTTTGCTTATAGAATAATTGATGTTCGTAACCTAAATTTTGCCATTTGCATCCCCCACAGGTTCCAAAATGCTCACATTTAGGCTCAACACGTTTATCTGAATAGCGATGAAATGCAATAGGAACTCCTTCTACATAATTCCTTTTTTTCTTTCTAACTTGAACATCTACAAGATCTCCAGGAACTGCATTTTTTACAAAAACGACCTGTCTATCTTCATGTTTACCTACAGCAACACCTTTTGCTCCGGCATCAACAAGTTCGATATTTTTGAATATTAGATTTTTCTTTCGTCTTCCCATTTTGCAAAAATACATAAAGAGTGAAGACTATCATGTTATTTTAAATTCTTTTTTGACAATAACCCTATCTAAAAATGAAAGATGAAAAAAGGGCTATTATACATAATAAAGGATAATTTAGAATTCAAATTCTGCTTCAAATTGTTCAGCAAAATAGTGCATAATCTTGGTTTTCACCTCTTGTTCAGAAATCTTTTTTTGTAATTCATTTTGTAAAGAAGTCACCTGCTTACCTTTAATTCCACAAGGAATGATGTGTTGAAAATAATGCATATCTGTATTAACATTTAAAGCAAAACCATGCATAGTTACCCAGTGGCTGGCACGAACACCTAAGGCACATATTTTTCGCGCATAGGGTTTTCCTACATCCAACCAAACACCTGTTTCACCTTCAGAACGTACTCCTTTTAAATTATAATCGGCTAAAACTTTTATAATAATTTCTTCTAAAAAACGTAAATACTTATGGATATCAGTAAAAAAATTATCCAAGTCTAAAATAGGATAACCTACAATTTGTCCCGGTCCATGATACGTTATATCACCTCCTCGATTAGTTTTGTAAAATGTAGCATGAACTTTTTCTAAAGAACTTTGAGATGCTAATAAATTTTCAACATTTCCATTTTTGCCTAACGTATAAACGTGAGGATGTTCTACAAAAAAAAGGTGATTAGAGGTTTTTAAAGGCTTTTCGCCTCTTTTTAGTCGCTTTCTATTTTCTATCTTTTGATCTACGACAGATTTAAAAATGCGTTCCTGATAATCCCAGGACTCTTTGTAATCTTTTAATCCTAAATCTTGAAATTGGATACTTTTATTTTGATTCACTTTTGTTATTCTTTATTTAAATATTTACCAATAATTAAGGCTACAATAACAACCATATAAAACTGTCCTGAAATTCCTATAAGAATAGATAACATTTTAGATTCGGAAACCAAAGGCAAGAGGTCACCATAACCTATGGAGGTCATAGTAACAAAACTATAGTACATAATATTAACAAATACATCGTACTGTCTTTGAGTTGATACAAAAACAAAATCTCCTAAATAGGTTAATCCATCAACTGCTTCAGGCATATAGGATAAGAGTAGCATATTAGAAAACGTTGCTATTAATCCTAATAAGAGATACCCACAAAAAACCCCCAATACCATGTTGAATGTGATTTTTTCAGATTCAAAAATACCTAAAACAACATTTGCCAATGTTATCCAGTATAGTAGTATGTAAACTAATAGCATACAACGTATAAAAAAAGAGTTATGGGCAAACAAGAACGACAAAAAAGGTGTTAAAAAACTTAAAATCAATAAAGTATAAAAGTATTTTTTTCTTTCAGATGCCATGATATTAGATGCACTGATACCAAAAAAAATAATATTTAAAGGCCGTATATACATTTGATAAAATTTCATATCATCGAACAAAAGATTATCAAACATAATGAAAAGAATACTAATCAGTAAAAGTTCGTAACGATTTTTAAATAACCAAATTTGGATGTTTTTATTTAACATTTTATTGCATTCTTATAGCAAAGATATAAGATTCTTTTTATAAATTTATATCATGAACTTTTGGGATAAGTTAAAACAGCGTTGGGAAGTTAAAAATAATATGCAATTATTTTGGATTTTAGTCACTTTTTCAGTTACAGGTTCTACAGTAGCCCGTTTAAGTAGATGGATATTTCCTTATTTAAGTGTTACAGAAGAATCATCTTTTTGGTATTTAGCTTTTCTTTGGCTTTTTGTTATGACGCCTATTTATATGATGTTGATTCTTCTTTTTGGAACTATTTTCGGTCAGCAAAAGTTCTTTTTAAAATATCAAAAGAAGATGTTATCCCGATTTAAATTTTGGAAATCCTGAATATAATTCTAATTCTGTTTGAAATTGTATTATGTAAAAGTCTACATTTTTCCTCTGTTTCGTATCATAGGATTCTGCATGTTTCGACCTACGTTTACACGCTTCATTTGTTCACGCATTAACTTAATTTGATCTATTAACATACCCGATGTATCGTGTTTTTTGGCCTCTTGTAATAAATTTTCAGCTTCTCTTTTTCTTCCTTTTGCCATAGAAGCCATAGCCAGATTCAGTTTCGCTGCAGCAATATCATGATTTTGCTTTAGCCCCATGCTTAAAGCCTTTTTTAGCAATGTTTCTGATTCTTTTAAAGTTCCCTTTTCTTGTTTTTGAGCTATTAAAAGTCCTTTCATATAATAGAAATAAGCTTCTTGACCTTTAATTAATTGAGAAGATGGATTTTTTATATAGCCTAACCATTTCTCAGCAGAACCCATATTTTGTTTTTGTAAGTGATAGAAGGTAAGCAATAAAAATTCATTTTTGAAAAATAAAAATACAGGAATAACGGCTAAGAGAATCCAAAAGATACCCCAACCAATTTCTCTATCAACAAAACAATATATTCCTCCTGTTAAAATAAAAACGGCCAATATAATTTTGATGTATTTATTCATATTTGTAAAAATTTGTACAAAGGTAATCATTTTAACTTTTCTATATAAAAAAAGCAATCTTTTACCCCTTTTCTTGCTCTAAACACGTTATAACGTTTCACTCAGAGTTTAGAGATCCACGCCATCATATCTTGGTAATTTTGAGGGTTAATCCCATGGCCTGCAGAATATTCGTTATAGACATAGTCAACTTTCAAATTTTGTATAAGACCTTCAATATTTCTTGCCCACTTAATCGGAATTACAGCATCTTCAGTACCATGAGAGATAAAAAATTTTAATGAAGAAACTTCTTTTTTATATGTTTTAGGTAGAATATGAAGTTCTGGATAACCACTCAAGGCAATTACATTTTGAATTAGATCAGGATTATGCAAGGCTAGTGAGTAACTTAAAATACATCCTTGACTAAACCCACATAGCGTTACACCTTCTTTTGAAAGGTTTTGCTCTTTTATAAATTGTTCAATAAAATTTTTAATTTGATTACACGATTCTAAGGCCTGTTCAAAATTAGAATGCTTTTCCATGTCAATAAAATCAATATCATACCAACTAAATCCTCCAAAAGGAACATTATGTAAGCCTTGTAAACTCACAATATGATATTTTGAGGGAAGTTCTTCTGCAAAGCTAAATAAGTCTGCCTCGTTACTTCCATATCCATGTATTAGAATGAGCAAAGGTGCATGCTCTATTTCAACTTGTGGCTTTCGTTCTATGTACTTAATTCCAAACTTTTCTTGTAGCATATCATATAAACTAAAAAAGTGCTCAAAAAAGAGCACTCAAATTTATAAAAATAAAATGGGTTTTTAATTAACATTTGTAACCATAACTTCTCTTTGAGGAAATGGAATTTTAATATTTTCCTTATCAAGAGCCAATTTAACGGCTTCAGAAACATTAAAAAATACATCCCAATAATCTTCAGATTCTGAAAAGCAACGAACCCACAAATCTACAGAGCTAGCTCCTAGGGCTGAAACATGAACGCTAATATCCATATCTTTTTTTACCGAAGAAATATTTTTCACGGCATGAATAATGACTTCACGTGCTTTTCCAATATCTTCTCCATAACCTATTCCTACAGGAACTTCAACTCGTAGAAATCCATTTTCTGTAAAATTTACTATAGGATTGTTATAAACAGCCCCATTGGGTAATATAACCCTTTTGTTATCCATCGTTTTTAAAATAGTATTAAAAACATCTAGTTTTTCTACAAAACCTACATAAGACTGAGAATCAATCAAGTCACCCACTTTAAATGGCTTAAAGAATAAGATGAGAACTCCCCCAGCAAAATTGGAAAGACTACCTTGTAAAGCCATTCCTATTGCTAACGTAGCACCCCCTAAAACAGCAATAAAAGAAGTGGTTTTAAAACCCATCGTTTCTGCTGCTGCAAAAAGTACTAAAACTTTTAATAAAATAGCAATTAAAGGTACTATAAATCCTCTTAACGATTCATCAACACCTTGTTTTTTCATTTTTTTTTCAATTGGCTTGATTATTTTATTAGCAAACCAAAATCCTACAACAAGTATTACTCCCCCCCCTAAAACCTTCATTCCATATTCTGAAATAAGATTTATAACAGTTTCTAAAGATAAATTATCTAACATTTTTAATTTTTCGGCAAAGATACATTATTTTAACAAATTTTAAACATTTTATAACATAAAAAACCCGA
>JBKDZS010000144.1:0-13660 GCA_047971445.1 Flavobacteriales bacterium | reverse complement strand
GCTTCATGAACTTCTCCTTTTTGATCACGAATGGAATACCAACTTCCTGTAGATTTTATAACAATCCCTGTCAAAATAAATAATAGTTTGTCCAAAGTTAAGCATTCTAAATCAAAAATTGTTGCTTATGAAGTGTTGATTACGATACTTAGACTTTAAAATGATTTGAATTTTCAGGGAAAGCCCATCTGGGTTCTCTAATTGTTTGCTAGCTTTACTTAACCTGAATAAATTTGTATTATAGATAAAACAATTATATCATAAAATTATATTAGTAGAGTAGGGGTACTTATTATAGTGTCTCTCTACGTATTTATTAAATGATTAAACCAATTTATTAATTCTATCAGAATAAGGTTAAAGCCCTAACAATTATAAAAACAAGTTAATATATAACTTGTTTTTATTCAATGTGATTGATAACGTCTTGTATTTTAGAATAGGTAGCCTGTACTATATTATTCTCATCTAGTAGAATTAATGTAGGGAAAGATGCAATACCATATTTTTTAAGATAAACACTACCTTTATCATAGAAGTTTAACCATTTTTTACCTTTTACTAATTCATTGTATTTAGATTTATCCGTATCGGCGCCAAAAGAAATGATTTCACCTCCTTTTGCTTTTAATTTAGGATAGATCGTAACTATTTGGGTTAAATCTTTTAGGCAGTGAGGACATTCTGGAGACCAAAATAAAATCACTTTATTTTTTGCTTTTATTTTATGAATAGATTTGCCATTAGGTAACTCAGAATCAGGAAAAACATGACCAACTTTAATAGCCTCAAAAGCTTTAACTTTGTTAGTTAATACAGATGAAACTTCACATGTTAAACCTTCCACATCGTGAATATATTCCTTTAGTAAATTATCAAAATTATATGCTTTTAATAAATCCATTATACGGGTTAAGGCCAATTGACCTCTTTCTGTTTTTATATCAGCAGCATCTAATAATTCATCTAAATCTTTTTTCATGCTTTGATCTAAGTCAGCCTTAGTTTTATAGATATTGTTCCCTAGCATAAAATAACTTGTAACGTAATCACCTAATAAATTGGTAGTTTCAAGATACTCTCCTGAATTGGTTACTTTCTTAATAATATTTTTACGTTCAGCTTTAGATATTAAGTCATTTTTAATAGAATTAAATTTTGTAATATCTTGTTGACCTTCAATATAAAATTGTATTAAAGGATATTTATCTAATAGCTTTTGATCAAAAGACTCTTTGGCTAAACGTTCCTTTTCTATTAGAGTAGCGTTATAATAAGTGTCCTGAGTTGAATAAAGACTTAAAATATAATCTAAAACCTGATTAAGATTCTCTTTATTAGCTTCTTTCATGTAGGATTGAAAAGTATGATTGATGGTGTTGGGAGGAAATAGGGGAGAATTAATTTCTTCTATTGTTGTTTGGAAAGAAATATCTTTTCCATCTGCGAGTAAGACAATAGTTTGTTTTATTTCATCAATATTTAACAGTATTAAACCGGTAAAATCTTCGCTTACTCGATAATTAAAAGCTCCTTTTTTATTGGTTGTAACAGTTGCATTGTTAAATGATACGCCTTCTGCTTTACGAATGGTAATTTCTTTATTTGCATAATCTGAAATAATACCTTTTATATTAAATTCTGCAAAAAGAATTGTGGAAAAACAAATCAGTAATATTAAAGAAATTTTCTTCATTTTTAATGTTTTTATTAATAATTAGAAGGCAAATATACCAAAAAAAGCCCCGATTTATCGGGGCTTTTTAAATTTATGCTAAATAATATGTAATTATTTAACTAACTTCATTATGTTCTTTTTGTAACCCCATACGGCTAATCCAAGTAATGAAATGATTAACAGAACAGTATACTGGTCTATAGGTAAATCTGGATTAAACCCAAATCCATCATTATCTCCTGGATTTGGAGGTGTTTGAGAAAATAAAATCATTTGACCAATCAACCCCATTATAAGTACTAAGAAATTTTTCATTTTTAATGTTTTTTTATTGTTATTTGTTTACTTAACTATTTTCTTAGAGATCACGTTACCTTCGTTGTCGATAACCTTTACAATATATACTCCAGAATTTTCAGGTAATTTATTCAATGAGTAATTAACATTTGTTGAAACATCTGGATCAGCATATATTAACTGTCCTAAGACATTATAAACCATAACGTTTGCTTTACCTGTCATTCCTTTAAATACAACATAAGCCTCTCCTGAAGCATCTTTAGCTACATTCATTGAGCTTTCTGTTTTTTCAGAAACTTCTTGATTAATATCTATCGGTGCTTCTTTGTAATATACGGCGAACCTATTATTATCATTATCAGAAGCTGTATAAGCATATTCAAAATCAGAACCTATTCGTACAATTTTCTTAGCTTTCTTATCCTCAAAGAAGAAGTTACCGTTATTTAAATTATTTTCTGATGCGATACGAACGCTTCCTTTAAAAGAATATGGTTGACCTGCTACAGTACTTGTTGCTAAATTAATTGGCTTACCTACATATTCTGCCATACTAATACCGTTAATATGTAAGTTTTTATTAACTGAAGTTACATCTTCATTTACAACACGTAACATTGCATTTTCACTTTTTACAGCATCCAATTGCTCATCCATTTCACTAAGAGCCCATGGATTTGCTGCGATAAATACATTATCTATATTTTCACTGTTATTTGCAATAGCTAAATTCAATACTTCTAAAGCATTTGAAGTATTAGCACTAGCACTTCTAGCTGATACTTTTTTGGATGCTACTCTTGATGAAGAAGCATTTCCTACTAAATTTGATCCAGGAACAAAAAGACCTGCATAATCAAATGTTTTGATATTATCTGAAAACTTTAACGTTTTTAGAGGGGTTTTAGAGTCTACATCAGCTTGAGGTCGTTGTCTGTACTTTGTCCAAAATGTACCAAAAGGTCTTATAAGAATATCCGTTCCTGCAGCTAAATCTCCCGTACAATTTGATGAGTTTATAGCACCTCCATTATCTGCACATGTTTGTACATAATATTTTGCTTCAGTTTGAGAAGACTGTGTCTGTTCCGAACCAATTATTGCTACAACACGAACATCACTTGTAGTAATTGAAGAGTCCGTAAACAACTGTGTTAATGAAATGTTAGATGTATAAGGGTTTCCGTAACCGTAGATGTTATGCCCCCATGTTGGATCATTTAGATTAACAGCAAAATCCTCCATATAAGTATAATAAGCCTGATCAAAATTATTTCTATAATAATAATTTCTCATGTCATTAAGACTCTCGAAAGCTACGTTTGCTGTGAATGAATTATTACCAGTTATAACTTTTGCTACAACTTGTGCTGGTTGAGCAACATCAAGAGATCCTGTATAAGGAACACCTGCAAATGCAAAACTTTCTGTACTTGATGCAGTTTCATTTATAAAGGCAAGACTATACCCCGAAACTGTTTTAAGATAAAGTGAATACATGGTTGTAGGATTCATTAGATTACCTGTTGTCGGAATGATATCTCGGCTTAACATCCCTGAATAATATACAGGGTTTCGATAATAATTTGTTGAGGTAGCTACATTATTTCCGTAAAGAGAAAGCGTTTCTCCTGTTGGTTTTGCAGCACTGTTTATTACATCCAAAATACTTCCTCCAGAAGCAAAAGGAAATGCCATTTCACCCCAATCTCCTAGTTGATTTTGGATTATGGGAGTTTGCATATACAGTTTTCCTGTTGTTGATTGACCATCTTTAATGATTAACTGACCGTATGCTGTTTCCTTTCCTGCACCCGCATCTGTATACAACAATTGTACGTTTGTTCCATCTGCCTTACTGTTGTTGTAAGCTCCTTCTAATTCTATATGACCATCAGAAATAACTTTTCCTTCAGATGCCACGTCCAATCCGCCTTTTGAATAGACTAATGTACCAGGCTGAACGTGCACGCTTCCATTGGTAGCAACATTGATACCAGATTGAGCGTTCACCATAAGTGCACCAAAAACTGATGCAAATAATAAATTTTTTTTCATACCATTAATAATTTAATATTATATTAATTACACACTAACTAACCGCAAATGTACAACTTTTTCATAAATTAAAAAAACTTTAACATTTTTATTTTATTGTAAATTAGAATTTAAAACCTAGTTAAGTCCATAATTTCTATTTTTTCTTCTATTTCTTTTTTAGAAATATTTAGCATACCCTCATATTCTTCTATGTTAAACATATAGTCTCTAAAAATAACCTCGCACAAGGAACGCAAGCCTCTAGCTCCTAGATTTAGGTCAAGTGCATAATCAACTATACTTTCTAATGCTTCATCATTTATTTTCAACTCAACACCATCTAAAGCAAAGAGTTTAGTATATTGTTTGATTAAGGCATTTTTAGGTTCCACCAAGATTTTTAGTAATACGGATTTTTCTAAAGGGTCTAAATGAGTTAATACAGGAAGGCGTCCTATTAATTCTGGTATTAACCCAAACGACTTGAGATCTTGTGCATTAATGTACTTCAACAAGTTATCTTTATCAATATTCTCTTTTCTTGCTGAACTATAACCTATGATAGAGGTATTTAGTCGGTTACTAATTTTATCTTTAATTCCTACAAAAGCACCTCCTGCTATAAATAATATGTTTGTTGTATCTACCTGAATGTATTTTTGATCAGGATGTTTTCTGCCTCCTTGTGGAGGTACATTTACGACTGATCCTTCTAGAATTTTTAATAGAGCCTGTTGAACACCTTCGCCACTTACATCTCGTGTGATGGATGGATTATCTCCTTTTCGTGCAACCTTATCTATTTCGTCAATAAATACAATGCCTCTTTCTGCTTTTTTTACGTCATAATCAGCTTCTTGTAGTAAACGAGATAAGATACTTTCGACATCTTCGCCTACATAACCTGCTTGTGTCAAAATAGTAGCATCAACAATTGTGAAAGGAACATTTAATAGTCGAGCAATTGTTTGAGCTAATAATGTTTTTCCTGTACCGGTTTCTCCAGCAATAATTACATTGGATTTTTGAATCTCAATATGGTCATCATCTGCCGTGTTTTGATTAAAAATTCTTTTATAATGATTGTATACAGCTACAGATAATGTTTTTTTAGCTTCATCTTGACCAATAACATATTGATCTAAAAACTCTTTAATGGCTTTTGGTGAATATAGAACCAGTTCTTCTTCCAATTGCTCTTGAGATTTATGAGAAAGTTCTTGATTTATAATTCCGTTCGCTTGTTCAGTACAGTTATTACAGATGTAACCATCCAATCCTGCTACTAATATATTAACTTCGTTTTCGTTTTTACCACAAAAAGAGCATGTGTTTTGTTCTGACATTACTTAAAATTTTTGCAAAGATATTAAAAGCTAAGACGAATTATAACGATAAGGTTAAAGAAATTGCTTAGAATTTTTAAAATGCTCTTATATACCTTTGACTGTATTGTTTCTAATTTACTTTAATTATAGATTCAATTTGGGGCTCAGTACCTAAAAAGTAGCGTGTAATAGTAGTTATTTTACTTACAAGGATTTTCCATTAAGAAAATAATGTTATTGTTGCTACATTATGAATAGGCGTTACGAGCCTATAAAAGCTAATGTTTTTGTTAGGTTTTTAAATTATTTTTGTGATTTAGGAGGGAAATTCACAAATAATTCACTTACAGATTTGTTAACGAATTTTTCTTTATCAGCAGGGTTATTGGATGCATTTGTTGTATTCTCGAAAACACCTTGCCAAACCATTTGATTTGAATTTGCATCAATCATTTCTAAAACCAAACTACTATCTTCAACTTTTTTTGTAATAGGAACAGATGTGCCAATATTCACTCCAAAGTTTCTACCCCAATTTCCTAATCCAACTCCAATGTTTCCAGTCTGTTTTTTACGAGTTCTTATTGAAGGTACTACATCTACATACAAATCGGGAGTGTTTGATATACGAAATCCTTTTATATTCATCTGGTTTGTAACAGCATTTAAAATACGTTTTCCATCTAATTCTGAAATAGCGCCTAAATTCATATTGGGATGAAAGTTAAATGTTCTATACTCAGAAAAGTTTGCTGAACGATCATAATCGTACATTATTTTTGGTCCACAACTAAAAGAAATTAAAATTATACCTAGTATTATTCCTGTTATTTTATTCATCTCAATTATTATTTTGCAAAGCTATCAGCAATTTTTATACCATAAACATGATTTTTATGATTTTGTACCTAAGTAGTTAACTTTTTTTTATCAAAAAATCAAGAATACGATCTAAAGCCAAGTTCAACTCTTTTGAAAAAAAATTCTGATTCCATGGATGTTTTACATTAAATACATGGTCTGCTCCTTCAATAATCGCTAATTCACTTTCCGTTGACCAATGGTGTAAATTTTTAGCTTCGTGTATTTCTACAGTTGAGTCTTGATCTCCATGAATGATGAGTAAAGGTTTTTTTAATTTCTCGCAAGCTGTTTTTATTGTCAATCGTGTTTCATTTTTTTTAAAATCTTCATAAAAAGAGTAATCTAATGGCATTTGCTGGTTTGTTCTTGAGTTTTCAATGTAAACAGTTTTATTTTTTTTCCATGCTTTTAGCCTAGGGTCATCTTCTTTTGGGAAACGGGAAGCATAATCTGAAACACTAGCCAATGTTACAATTTTTTTAATTCGCTCATCTTCATGTGCTTTTAATATAACAATTCCGCCTCCTCTACTATGTCCTATTAAAAAGATACGATTTGTGTCTTTCTCCTCTTTTGGGATTGTTGTATCGTTTTCGACAAAATCAATTACTAAGCCTAAATCATCTAATTCTTTTGTATAGGTATTGAGTGAAAAAGCTTCTAAATCAGGAAAACCCATAGGCTGACAAACTGTTCCTCCGTTGAAAGAAAAATTAAACTTCACAAATACAGCACCATGTTTAGCAAAAAAAATAGCCATTTGATCAAAAGTTCCCCAATCTTTAAAGCCTTTAAAGCCATGAGCAAAAATGAGTATAGGTTTTTGGGTTTGATTTTCTTTGTAAAAAGCATCTAAAAGTATTGGTTTTCCTGCTGATCCTGCTATTTGGGTATTTTTAATGTATATCATGTTTTTTTTAAATTTCAACTAAATATAGTGTCTTTTTGTAAACTTTATACGTTAAGCCACTTTATATAAATTCCATTTGCTTCCATATGGGAATATCAATATAATTCTTAAATTTGTACTTCATAAAGAAATTAATATGTTTCAAAATCTACAGGATAAATTAGATAAAGCTTTTCATACGTTAAAGGGAAAAGGGCAAATTACAGAAATTAATGTTGCTTCTACTATTAAGGAAATACGGCGCGCATTATTAAATGCCGATGTTAATTATAAAATAGCTAAAGAATTTACAGATATTGTCAAAAAAGAGGCTTTGGGTCAAAATGTATTGACTACTCTTAATCCAGGACAATTGATGACTAAAATTGTTCATGACCAATTAGCACAGTTAATGGGAGGTGAAAATGTAGGTTTAAATTTAGCAGAAGAGCCTACAGTTATTTTGATAGCAGGACTTCAGGGATCGGGGAAAACTACTTTTTCAGGTAAATTAGCTCAATATTTAAAAAATAAAAAACATAAGAATGTTCTTTTAACAGCATGTGATGTCTACCGTCCTGCTGCTATTGACCAGTTAACAGTTCTTTCAGAGCAAATAGGGGTTTCTATATATAAGGAGCCTGAGAATAAAAATCCTGTTGAAATTTCTCAAAATGCCATTAATTTTGCCAAACAAAACGGAAAGAATGTGATCATTATTGATACAGCAGGTCGTTTGGCTGTTGATGATGAAATGATGAATGAAATTTCAACGATTCATACGACTATTCGTCCTACGGAAACCCTTTTTGTTGTAGATTCCATGACAGGACAAGATGCAGTTAATACAGCTAAAACTTTTCACGATACCTTAAATTTTGACGGAGTTGTTTTAACAAAATTAGATGGTGATACCCGTGGTGGAGCAGCTTTAACCATTCGGTCGGTGGTTCAAAAACCTATAAAATTTATTTCTACAGGAGAAAAAATGGAGGCGCTCGATATTTTTCATCCAGATCGTATGGCAGACCGTATTTTAGGAATGGGGGATGTTGTATCTTTAGTAGAGCGTGCCCAGGAACAATTTGATGAAGAAGAAGCTCGAAAACTTCATAAAAAGATTGCTAAAAACAAATTTGATTTCAATGATTTCTTAAAACAAATCAAGCAAATAAAAAAAATGGGTAGCATGAAGGATTTGGTAGGAATGATTCCTGGAGCTGGAAAAGCTCTAAAGGATACAGAGATTGATGATGACGCATTTAAAGGGGTAGAGGCGATTATTTATTCAATGACTCCCAAAGAGCGAGGGAATCCAAAAATTATTAATGCAAGCAGGCGAAAACGAATAGCCAAAGGTTCTGGAACTTCTATTCAGGAAGTGAATCGCTTAATCAAACAATTTGCTGATATGGGTAAAATGATGAAGTTTATGCAAAGTGGAGCTGGAAAGCAAATGATGAAACAAATGTCAAAAGGAAATACAAACTTAGGGTAGGAAGTCAGCCAAGAACAGGACGATATAAATATATAAAGTTACAAACTGTTTACGTTCATTTCATACAGGGGAACAATTAAATTTATGGTTTGAAAAAAGAAGTTATTAAAGACTATTAGATACAGAAATAGTTTTTAACGTACGGTATTTAAATATGTTTTTTTAAACGGACGTCTTTGTATCCAGTTATCTTTAGGTTTAACGAGTTTGAATAGTGAAAAAACGAGCTTATTTAAAAAGGGATTTTCGTATTTTACAAAGCCCTCCATTTGATATGGAATAGCACCTATACTACTTTTGATCTCTAAAGCTGTTCTTGCATATATAATATCTTTAGCCTTTTCTTTAATTCCAATTTCAACCATATCAAGTAGCATATTTAGATACAACTGATATGTTTTATTGCATTTTGGGCAATAACCTAAAAAATGAGTTATAATTTTATTTTGATCTAAAATAACGGTAAAAAACCCTATAATTTCTCCTTCTAAAAAATAAGCTGTTAAATGAAACTTTTGATCTAAATTTTGTTTCATTTCTTGAAAATAATCTTCGTTTAAAATAAAAGTATTAAAAGAAGCATTGTCAGAAACGTTTTTGTAAAGTTTAAAAAGAGAAGATTTATGTTCAACAATTTCTGAATAAGAAAGTGTTTTTTTTCGAGTGGTATTAAATTTTTTCCTAGCTGTAGTTACCCTTGCACGGTATTTTTTTTTCATAACAGCTGTATAGTCTGCTAAAGAGTTCCACTCAGGATTTAAATGTAAAATCATATTAGGCTCTACATAATAGGAATGATAGTGCTCTTTTTTTAGGATTTCAAAATCATATTTTTTATGATCAAAAAAATCTTTTAAAAGGGTCAAGTCAGGTTTGTATTTTAATTTTTTAAAATTATAAATAGCTTTATACCATAAGCTTAAAGCTTTTTTTTCTGAAATTGAATTGAAATCAAAATAATAACTATGCTCGCCTGTTAACATCAAATTACCGCATACCAAGATCTTTAAATTGAATAGTTTGAGAATATGAGTTTTTAAAAACTTTTCTATAAAGGAACGAATTCCTTTTTTTGAAGAAAACCTGAGGCCTCGATAAGCTTCAGAAGCTTTAATTTGTGTTGTTTGGAATAGTGTAGCTCCAATTAATTTTTTATCTTTATAAAATCCTATAAAATAAAGTTTCATTCCTATAGGAGCTTTTTTTTCTAAAGCGTAAAGGTATTTTAATGATAAGAATAAATCTTTAGAAGCTACTAATTGATCCCAACAAATAGGAATGTCGGAAACCTTTTTCCAAAGTTTATATGTAAATACTTCTTCTTTTACAGTATCAATAACTTTGTCTTGTAAAACTATATCTGCATCCATGAAGTTCTGTCTAATGCAAAAGTATGCTTTATATATTTTTTAAAAAAATTACTTTAGTAATAATCTAAAAAAGGCTACAAAAAGTAGCCTTTTCAAATGAAAAAATCAATTTTGAAAATCACACAAGTGGGGTATAATTTCACGCAAAGTTAACAATATATTAACTTATATACAAGTAAATAGTTAAAAAAAATAAAATATTATATTATCTGAAATTACGTAAAAACAAATAATGTTATAGTTTATTGAAAACTAGAAGTTTTGATAATGTTTTTTATCGAGGTTTCAAGATGAATAGACCTTATATCATTTAATAATACCTGATTTTTTAGCAAAATGATTGGCAAAATTTTCAAATTCTTTTACGGTTTCTTCGTCATCTGTTGCACGGAAATATGTTTGAGCCATACTACCTAAAATTTGATGAAAAAACTTTTTCATACTATCGATAGGCATTTCTTTAGTCCACAAATCTAATTTCAAAGTCTCTTTCAAGGGTTCATTCCAAGCGTATAAAAATAATGCTTTTGCTTCTTCATCTTCAATTCCGCCATCTTGTGCAGCCCAATGAATAGACTCAGGGACATTGTTTTCATCTAATTCTATTTGAATTTTAATTTCGGTTTCTTTTTTATTCATATTATACGGATGTATTGGGTTATAGATACATTAGATTTCTATTGTTTTTTAGGCTTATATTTAGAGTTGTAATATAATTTTTCTGCATCCGTTTCTTGAATAACATCTTGTAATATTTTATCGGGATGTTTGTCTAAGTATTGACGCATCATTTTCCAACCTTGCCAAACACCCACACGTGCTGGAATTTCTAAATCATGATCGGTATAAAACTTGGAAAAAGGGGCTTCGTCAATAAAGCGTCTCTTAAATTCAACATTTGATTTAAAAAGCATTTCTTTTTCCAAATAATAATTCCACATTCTAAACTCATTTGCTTTTACCCAATCTAATTCTTTTTGTGTATAACCTATTTTTATTGAATCTGGAGTTTTTGGCAAGAAAGCATCTTTTAGTAACATTTTTTTCCCTTCATAAATTAATAAATTAATAAAGCGTCCATCTAAATGGTCAGATGGTATGATGTAATGGGCGATACTTTCTGCTACATCACTTAAAATTTGTGTTTTATTTTTATTTTTCCTTAGATAGCGATCTAATAATGTATAATGGTCGCTATCTGACCCTAAATAGCTTTCTAAAGGGATTAAAATTAAAGAGTCTGCATAAATTGCTTTGTTATTTTGATGAGGGTTATTAACTAACGTTATGATTTCTTTTACATTAAACTTTGGATAATAATATTTTACTTTTTTGATTAATTCTTTTAATTTCAAATTTAAATCTGAAATATCTGAATATTGTTTAGCTACATCTTTTACTAGTTTTTGTAAAACAGTGTCGTTACGATCTTCTTTAAAAATAGAATCTGAAATTTGTTTTGGCAATAACCGTGGGTATTGTTTTCTTAAAGAATCTAAGGGGCGTGTTGAAAAAAAATCATATTCAAAACGTTTTAATTTATAATCTACCTTTATAGTATCCGTGTCTACCTCAAATCGTGCTTCTTTTTTGCATGAAAAAAGGATTAACAAACTTAAAAACAATCCTATTCGACTCACTTTTCTTATCTTTGATTTTTATTAATAACAAGAGCAAAAATACGTAAACATTATGAGAACTAAAGAAGTTACTCAATATATTACACAATGGTTAAAAAATTATATTGAAAATGCAAACTTAGAAGGTTTTGTTATTGGAGTATCTGGTGGAGTTGATTCAGCTGTTACTTCTACTATAGCAGCTATGACTGGAAAACCGCTTTTATGTTTAGAAATGCCTATTCATCAAAAACAAGATCAGATAACCCGGGCACAAGATCATATTAAATGGTTAGAGCAAAAATTTTCTAATGTGAAAGGAAAATCGGTTGATTTAACATGCACTTTTGATACTTTTATACAAGAGGTTACACCAAAAGAAGATCATATACATTACTTAGCTTTAGCAAACACTCGTTCTCGATTACGAATGGCTACATTGTACTACTATGCTACATTACATCATTCTATTGTAGTAGGAACAGGTAATAAGATTGAAGATTTTGGTGTTGGCTTCTATACAAAGTATGGTGATGGAGGGGTTGATGTTTCACCTATTGCTGATTTAATGAAAAGTGAAATATTTGCAATGGCTAAAGAACTTCATATTATTGATTCCATTCAAAAAGCAAAACCTACTGATGGGCTTTGGGAAGACGACCGATCAGATGAAGAGCAAATTGGTGCCACATATGATGAGTTAGAATGGGCAATGCATGTTCACCAAAGTCATGCTGTTGAAGATTTTCAAGGACGTCAAAGGGAAGTGTTTGAAATTTATCATAAGTTCAATCGTGCTGCTCAACATAAAATGAATCCTATTCCTATTTGTAAAATTCCTGAAAATCTAAAATAATCGATTCTTATCATGATAAAAAGTTTTAAGTTCACTCTATTTTGTTGTTTCCTTTTAAATTGTCAACAACAAGACTCTTATACGAAAAATTCTAAAAATAAATCAAAAGAAATTATTTCTTCATCAGAAAATTTTCAATCTCCAATAATTCCTGATTCATTGAGTTTTTGTGGGAAAATTTTTCCCATGAAACGACAAGATATTCAAGAACAATTTGATTTAGAATTTATTAAAAATACCTATTGGCACTCCAACATGATTTTAATGCTTAAACGAGCTAATCGCTATTTTCCTGTTATTGAGCCTATTTTAAAAAAAACAGGTATTCCAGATGATTTTAAATATTTAGCTTTAGCTGAGAGCGGTTTAAATCCTACCATTTCTTCTCCAGCACGAGCGAAGGGTATGTGGCAATTTTTAGCAGAAACAGCAAGGAATTATGATTTAGAAGTTTCGAAAGATGTTGACGAACGCATGCATGTTGAAAAAGCAACGTATGCTGCTTGTCGGTATTTAAAAGATGCCTACGATAAATTTGGAGACTGGACTTTGGCAGCAGCTTCTTACAATATGGGTATGGGAGGAATGAATAAAGCTATTGAAGATCAACATTCCAAAGATTATTTTTTCATGAATCTAAATCCTGAAACTAATCGGTACTTATTTCGAATTACTGCTTTAAAATACCTGATTCAGCACCCTAAGAAATACGGTTTCGATTTAAAAGCGTCTGATTTATATCAACCGTTTCAAACAAAAAAAATTACCATAAGTCAAACAATTGATAATTTACCTCTGTGGGCTAAAAAAAATAGTATTTCTTACCGAGAGTTAAAATATTATAATCCTTGGTTAATCTCTACAAATTTAAACCTTCAAAAAGGAAAAAAGTATCATATTGATATGCCTATTACCCATTAAAAATAATGTATTTATAATATGATGAGATTTTTATATACAATTGGGATTTACTTTTATAGCTTTTTTATACGAATTGCTTCTTTATTTAACAAAAAAGCCCAACTTTTTGTTAAAGGGCGTCAAGGTATATTTTCAAAAGCTCAACGCCAAATCAATCCAAAAGATCGACTTGTTTGGTTTCATGCGGCTTCATTGGGTGAGTTTGAGCAGGGGAAGCCCATTATGGAACAGTGTAAAAAAGACTTTCCTAATTATAAAATTCTTGTCACTTTTTTTTCTCCTTCAGGTTATGAATTG
>JBKDZS010000143.1:0-12529 GCA_047971445.1 Flavobacteriales bacterium | reverse complement strand
AATTCCAAACAGTCACATAGCTCACCGTATCTTTTTTATATTGAAGATCTTTATTTGGATCATAAATAAAATTGCTTGTAGGGAAATTATCTATCATTTCATTGTTAATAAAACTTATAACACGTGTTTTAAAAATTCCTTTTTGTAAAGCTTCTATGAAAAAGTACGCACTTGGAACAATTGTAATAATGGCAATAATGGTAATAAGGAAATTTATTTTTCGTCTCTTTACCGTATCTTGGTATTTAGCTAGCGGAAAATTTAACAACTTAACAATAAACAAAGTTGTTAATGCTATAAACACGGAGTTAATAAAAAACAAGTAGATAGCCCCTCCAAAAAAGGCATAATTTCCAATAGCTAACCCATAACCTGCTGTACATAAAGGAGGCATTAAAGCTGTTGCTATTGCAACTCCGGGAACCACATTACTTTTTTTTCGGGTTAAAGCTAC
This sequence comes from Flavobacteriales bacterium, assembly GCA_047971445.1. Lineage (GTDB taxonomy): Bacteria > Bacteroidota > Bacteroidia > Flavobacteriales > UJ101 > UJ101. The sequence continues at coordinate 12,075 of JBKDZS010000143.1, read as the reverse complement.
AGCTCCTGATAACCCTCCGAAAATTGCGATAAAAACATCTAAAATGGTAGGGTATGTTCTTGCTAATAATTCTTCTGTTGTATTTAATTTGCTAAAAGGGTTTAACCAAAAGTATAAATAAGAAGTCACCAAAGAAATGATAATCATAATTAACAAGTTTATCAAGGATCTTCTCAAGGTTTCAAAATCGTTAACACCTATAGAATACCCTACCCCAACAATAGGTCCCATTAAAGGCGAGATTAACATGGCTCCAATAACTACTGCGGGTGAATCAGCACTTAAACCTATTGAAGCTATCATAATAGAAAAAACCAAAATCCAAGCCTGATGCCCACGGAAACTAATACTATCTTTAATCTCTTCTACTGCTTTTGGTTTTGAGACTCCTTCTCTAATATCTAAAATTCCTTTAAAAAATTCCTTTAAAAAATTTTTTGCTCTTTCGGCCTCTGGTTGTAAATTTTTATCTTCAAAAAATGATTTTTTATTTTCCATTTCTAATTATTTATACTAATAATTTATACAAAATCCTTTCCAAAATTTTTACGTACATCATCGACATATAATTTAACATTTTGTGCATTCTCTTTTTTACAAATGACTAAAACATCATTTGTATCTACAACAAAATAGTTATCCATTCCCTCAACTACAGTCACTTTATCTTTACAACCTATAATTAATGAATTGTTAGAATTGTAGGATAAAACATTACCTCTTACAGCATTTTCATTTTCATCTTTTTCTAAATGATCATAAATGGAATTCCATGTACCTAAATCACTCCATCCCAAAGACGATGGGATAACAAAAACATGATCGGATTTTTCCATTATAGCGTAATCAATCGAATTTTTTTCAACCTTTGGATATTCAGTTTCTATATAATGTTCCTCTTGATCTGTAAAATATAGATTCTTTGCTTTTGAAAATGTTTGATGTAAACTAGGAGTAAAAGTTTTAAAAGCGTTGATAATAGATTTTGTACTCCAAATAAACATCCCCGAATTCCATAGATAGTCTCCTGATTCTAAGAATTTTTTAGCTTTATTTAATTCAGGCTTTTCAGTAAATTGTTTTACTTTTTTAATCGGTTCTTCTGATAGTTGGTATTGTATGTATCCGAATCCTGTTTCAGGTCGATTAGGTTCTATTCCTAATGTAATTAACCGATTTTCTATCTCAGCTTCTTTTAAAGCAATATTAGCAATTTTCACAAACGAATCCTCGAGCATAATCAAATGATCAGAAGGTGCTATAAAAAGCTTTGCTTCAGGATTTTTAGCATGAATTTTATAGGAAGCATAAGCTATACAGGGAGCTGTATTCATAGCAGAAGGCTCCATGATTAAATGTGCTATTGTGGTATCTGGAATTTGATCTAATACCAAATGTTTGTACTTTTTATTGATGACAAAATAAATATTTTCTTTAGGTATTACCTTTGATAATCGATCATATGTTTGTTGAAGTAATGTTCGTCCTGTTCCTAAAAAATCGTGAAACTGTTTAGGTTTTTCTTCTGTACTGGCTGGCCAAAACCTTGAACCAACTCCTCCTGCCATGATAATTGCGTAATTATTTTCCATTAACTAAATTCAATATTTTTTTACCTGAGTTGCTTGATTAACTAAATATTTTCTATTGGATTGATACTCTTCACAAAGATAACGCGTACGTCTTAAAACACCTTTCCTTAAAATTTTTTGATTTACTACAAATAGTGTTCCTTTATCCAAGTCTTCAATATAATGAAAATTTTCTTTTTCATTTTTATTTAAACATTTTAATAGTTTTGGATAAGAACTCAATGTAGCCATTGGATTTTTAGCATAGTTTGCTAAGGCTTTTTGGGTCTCCAAACTATAAAATGGTATTGTTTGAATTATTAAATTCTTAAACACGTATTTCCATTCCTTTCCATGAGGTTTAATTTTTCGACCGTATTTAACAAATGCATGCATATGCGCCATTTCATGAGTCAAAGTAAGTAAAAATAATTCTAATGAAAGATTATTGTTAAGGGTTATTTCATGACTATGAGAATTTGGATGGTAGCGATAGTCTCCTAGCTTCGTTTTTCGAGGTTTAGAAATCTTAATTTTCAAGGGGATATTACCCCTCCATTTTTCAATTAATTGATCGGAACCTTTGGGTAAAAAACTTATCAATTGTTTTTCCATTAAATATTTTAAATACTGAATTCAAACTACAAGAGCAACTTAATGATGACACAACGTGGGGTCACTATCAAAACAACACACATAAAGTGTATTCTTCAAAGAAAACTCATGTAAATACTAAATCTTCTAGTACAAATATAGAATTTTCAAACTATAATGAGAATTTGTGTGATCAAATAAGGTTCAGTAAGGCTAAACTGAAAGAGAAAGTCAACTCTTAATAATATTATTACTCTAGCTGCTAAGAAATCTTTATTTGAATCGTTATAAGATTGATTTTTTACTTAACATGAGAAGTTTGGACTCACTCAGATTATTAGTTTTAACTTCTTTTTCCAATCCAAATTATATAACAAGCCCCAAAAATCATCATAAAAATTCCACTATACACAACGGGTAACCAAGGGTCTCGAACTAATTCAAAACTACTTTTCTCTGACCAACGTCCTTTTTCATCATCAAAATCCAATTGATAAACTTTCCATCCATCATAGTGGAACGTTTCATTTACTAATAATGTGGCTAGGGTTTCCACGCCTTCCTTATCAATAAACTTTACATCCGATTGGTATTTTTTAGGCTCTGGAAAAGTCAAAATCAACGTTTTATCTTCTGTTATAGAGTAATTTTGAGCAGGAAAATTATAGGATCCACTAGCCAGCCAAAAGGATTTTCCTTTAATTTCTAATAAAACAGCTGGAGAAGCTCCGTATTGATATACTTGTTTAAATTCTTCCCCAAACTTAATCGCAAAAGGAAGGTATTTTTTTATTTTAACAGTAGTTCCTTCTACTTCAAAAACAGTCCCTTCTTTGGCCTCTATAATCGTCTTCCCATGATGAGTAATCAACTTTCCTGAATGATTATCGTGAACGGAAATTTTGGGTAAGTACTCTTCTAAAATAAAATCTTCTAAATAAACCGCAAATGGTAGAACTACCTGTCTTTTTGTTATTTTATCATGGGCAATCCAGTTCAATTTACCCTCTTCTACTTTCAAAACAACTTTTTGAATATCGGTAGAACCAAAAATTCCTGCAACTAATGCTATATATAATCCTAAATGATTTAAAATAAATCCTACATTTTTTAAAATATTTTTCCTGATTCGCTTTAAAACAGCTAACAACAAACAGGTTAGCATCCAAAAAATCATAAAAGTAAAGTACCAACTAGTCGTTACTTTATTTAAACGGAGTACATTAACCCATTCATTTCCAGATTCTATTTGAGGAATAATTCCTAAAATTACACAAACACATAGAACTCCAATCATCGAAACGATGGAAACGGGAACTTTTGTTAGCCATTGAGTTAATACTGATTTCTCAAAAAAAACCGTTAATATAACTCCAAAGATAATATGCAGAATTAATCCTATCCCGTTGTAAGGTGATTGGATTTGTGGAACTCCTTGTCCACCAGTCACGTATTCAATAGATAGGCCTGCTAAAAGCAGGCCTATACAAATTATAAATGATTCTTTGTAAATCGTTTCTTTATTCATTACCTCTTTGTAACAAAGGTACTATTTTACTGATGTTTCAACAACACCTACTCCATGTTTTTCACCTTCTTTCGTTCCATAAGTTGCCTCACGTTTCTCTGCCTCAGCATCCCATTGAGGGGCAAGCGTTTTTAAGAATCTTTCTTTTTCAGCTTTCATCTTCTCTGGATCTAAACCGATATAACGCTGTGCTTTTTCCTTAGTATCGACATCAGGGTAAGGTACTTCTCCTTTAAATCCTAACTCACCCAATAGGCGAGCTAACTTCAAACGAGCACTCTCTGCTTTTACAAGCCCTGTAGAAATAATACGAGCTGTTTCAATTGGTGCATGAAAAGAACCTCCATGAGCAGCTACAGAATAATCCCAACGCCACTGACTATGACGAATATCTTGACGAATATCTTTCAATTGCTCGTCTGTTGCACCTAATTCCATAGCTTTAGCTGTCTCAACATGTGCACGAACTAAAGTCTTTTTCAACGCATAAGTACTTTGTCTAGCAACATCTTGCCTTTGGTAAACATCATCTACTAACTCTTGTGCATTTTCACGATGACAAACACCACACGAATTTTCAATATTATTTAAAGGAGATTGAATCTTGTGATCCGTAAATTTCACGCCACCTTCTGTTTTATATGGCATATGACAGTCTGCACATGAAACACCTCGCTTACCGTGAACTCCTGTCACAAAAGTCTCATAACCTGGGTGCTGGGCTTTTAGCATAGGCGTACCACTTAATTTATGAGTCCAGTCTTTAAACCCAATTTCATCGTAATATTTTTCCATTTCATCTACTCCCATACCATATTTCCAAGGAAATGTTAGATAAGGTACACCTTCATGACCTGGCTTATTTTTTTCAAAATAATACTCTGAGTGACATTGTGCACAAACTAATGAGCGCATTTCATTGTGAGTTGCTTTGTTTATGTCTTTCCCCATAGCTTGAAATGCCTCAATTAGTGCAGGTCGTGTAATCGTCAACTTCATTGTTTTAGAATCGTGACAATCTGCACAACCAATAGGATTTACAACCTCAGCTCCTTTACTTGACCATTTTCCTGCATACAAACTATCAGGGGCACCTTTTGCTTTCATATAGCGAGGCACATCAGGGGATTTACAAGTCCAACATGTACCTGGCATAGGCCCATCATGGTCTCCTGTTGGAGCTCCTGTTCTTTCAATTTTACGAAGATCTTCTATTGCATAGAAATGTCCACGTCCTTGCTTATAACCTTTTGAGAACCCATACCCTGCCCAAAGCATTACAAGCATAGGATCTTCTTCTAATTCATCAATGGTGTGAGATCCTAAGTGCTTACTAGCAAATGTTGTGTCTGCTGTTTCATAATAGCTTTCAAACTGTTTTGGGTAATTTTTACCCCAAACTTCATTTCGAGGATCCATATCTCCAATTTCAGCTTTTGGTTTTCCAGCAAATCGTGCTTCCGTATTTTTCTCCGTAATGTTGGATCCTAGCCAACCCACAAAGAAAGCTATCAATACGGTTGCTAAAAAGATAAGCCAGTTTCTTGTAGTTTTAGTTTTATTCATTTTTTTATTCTATATTATTACTCTTTACGCATCCAATCGGGAGTTTTATACTTTGACTTCGTATTCTTAATCATAATATCAATCGAGGATTGGCTTTTGCTTCTACCATGAGGCACTTCTCTATGGCATTCCCAACATTGACGATCTGTCCTATGAACCGCTAAATTAGTTACCTTACCTTCTCCTGCATTCTTATGATCTATAACTAAATTTTCATGACAACGAATACAGTTTTCCATAACAACCTCTTGTCCTGCTTCGTGCATCTTAATCGCTTGAGGCTGCAGGTTAAATGTAAACATATAAGCATGATACATTCCATCACGGGCTTTGAATGCATACTTTCTGAAAACATTATCATGAGGTACATGACAATCGTTACAAGAAGCACGTTCTCTATGTGAACTTGCATGCCAAGTAGCGTATTGTGTATTCATAACATGACAATTGATGCATGTTTCTGGATCATCTGACAAATAGGACACTGCATTAGATATTTTACCGACATACAAAACTGTACCTATGATAAAACCTAACACAATAGTCACGGGAATCCGCCATCCTGGGGGGGGCAATATTTTTCTTATAAAACTCATTAAATTAAAAATCTAATTTTTTACTAAATATTCTAGGGTTTACTGTAATCATCAGATAGCCCCAGTTATTGAAATCAGCAGGGTTATTTACATTTTTTAGCTGCTCCATACCTTCTGACTCAAACATCTGAGAATAACCTGCTTGAAATTTAATATCTTTGGTATACTTATAACCTGCCGTTATATCCATTTCCATTCCTAAGTGTGATTTTGAATCAGCTGACATATCAGCTGGCGCAGAAAATGAATGAACCGCCCCTTTTACAAACCATTTATTTTTTGCATAGCCTACTTTAGCATATAAGTCAATCAAACCAACGTTATTAATGTGATTTCCCACATAAAAATAATCAATCAAACCGTTAAACTTATGGTTGGTACCAAATAATGGATTAAATGAGTTGTTTTTATTATTTTCATCATAATCAGTACCTGACTGATACTCTCCACCTGCTCCCACAGAAAAGTTGTTCTTGAATTTATATTGAGCATCCATTCCTATTAACCATGCACTAATATCACGCTCTTTCCTATCCTCACCTGATTGATAATAAAAATTACCTGTAACAGCTAAACCACCTTGATTGTACTTCAAATGAGTACCCCAAGTTTGTCTATTTTGTGTTCCTGATTTTGCATCTCCTGTAGTAAGATCTTCACTTTGCCAACCTGTATTCATCGCTAAAAAGGATGCTTTTAGGTTTTTAAAATCTTTATGTAACCATAAGTATTGCATACTTTTAAAATCAACCCCTTCATGAATCGAACCATTTGTAAAAAGATTATCTGTCTGATTAAACGCAAATCCTAAATCTGCTTTCCATCCATTCTCATAATTAGCTTTGAAAACACCGGCATCAAAAGCACGAGCTTGTTGAGCCCAACCTACATTACCTAAAATCCTGTGATCATCTAGAGCAATTTCCTGACGTCCAAATTTAAACGCATACTTTTTACCTAAATTAATCTTAGCCCAAGCTTGGTGAATCTCTGTCATAGCATTGTCTACAGATCTTACTGAAGTATTATTCATCGTGTTAATTTCTTCACCCCAAATACGAACATCCTGCAAGGTAAAGTATACTTGTACTTTATCATGCTTATATCCAATATTTAAACGAGAACGCTGATCGATCGTATTATCTGGATCTGTATTTTCTGGTGCTAGTGTTTTCGCTCCATGATTGTACTCATATCTAGGGCGAATTTCTAGGTCAACATCCAACTGTTGAGCTCCTACAAAAGTGAACCCTAAAGTTAAGAATATGAAGTGCGCTATTTGTTTTTTCATAAGTTCTGTATTAACTATTTACTACAATCAAAATTATATCTAAATAGGATTCTACAACATGACAAAAGTCATGTTGTAGAGCCAAAGTAATCCAAAAACTTATAAGTGTTTAAAAATTAGCTATATACAAAAAGTTAATTATGTTGTTTCATGATGAATATCATACAGATTATTTTCACATTTCAATCCTCAGTTGTTAAAGAAATTGTAAAAATATTGTAAACTTGATTTAATTTTTCATTTCATATATTAAGCTTACTTTGTATAAAAAACACCGTGCTTTTCTCCAGCTTTAGTTCCATAGGTTGCTTCTCGTTCTTTTGCTTCAGCCTCCCATTTAGGGACTAAAGTTTTCATAAACTCTTCTTTTTCTTCTAAGATTTTCTTCATATCTAGTCCTATATACTTTTGTGCTTTTGCTTTTGTTGAAATATCAGGGTATAGAACTTTCTCTTTATATCCTTTTGCTATTAACAATCTAGCTAAATCTATTCTAGCATTTTGTATTTTCTCCATTCCTGAACTTATTATTCTCTCCATTTCTACTGGAGAATAAAACGATGCAGGATGTGAGGCTACAGAAAAGTCCCATCTCCACTGTGCGTGTCTAATATTTTTACGGATTTCCTTAAGCTCTTCATCTACAGCCCCTAATTCCATTGCTTTTGAAGTTTCTACATGAGCTCGAACCAAACTTTCTTCTAGACTAGTGACACTTTCTTTTACCGATTTTTGTCTCTCATAAACTTCATTTATTAATTTTTCTTTTGGCTCGTTATGACACGTCAAGCACGTTGTTTCCATACTAGCTAAAGGGCTTCCTATATTATGATCTGTAAACTTAACACCTCCTTCTACTTTATACGGCATATGGCAATCTGAACAAGACACTCCTCTTTCGGCATGCGTGCTCTTTACAAATGTTTCATAGTCGGGATGTTGTGCTTTAAGCATCGGAGCTCCACTTAATTTATGAACCCAATCTACATGATTTATACTATCATAATACCGTTCCATATCTTCCATACTTAAGCCATTATCCCATGGAAATTTAAGATACGCTACATTTTCTTTCTTTGCAATTGTTTTATCAAAATAGTATTCTGAATGACATTGTGCACAAACTAATGAACGCATTTCATTATGTGTTGCCTCATTAATATCTCTTCCCATTGCTTCAAACCCTTCTATTAAGGCAGGTCTAGTAACTACTAATTCCATAGTTTTTGCATCATGACAGTCTGCACAACCGATTGGATTTACTACTTCACTTCCTTTGTCAGACCATTTTCCTTCGTAAAATTCTTCAGGACTATGAGCCTTCATGTAACGAGGAACATCAGGCGATTTACAAGTCCAACAAGTCGCAGGAAGTGTATTATTAGAGCCATCCTCTTTAGGAGCTCCAACTCTTAAATCTTCTCTAATATTTTCAATACTAAAAGAATGTCCTCTACCTTGTAAATAAGATTTAGAAAATCCATATCCTGCCCAAAGTACTACCAAACGAGGATTTTCTTCCAGTTCATCTATTTCTACAGATCCCTTATACTTACTCTTATGATCATTTTTTATAGATTGCTGTTGCGTCTCGTATTGTTTCGGGTAATATTTTCCCCATATGGAATCTCTAGGTTCAACATCAGCAATATTGACATTAACATTTCTTGTAAACTTTTCCTCCTCTTTTCTTTCTAAAATATTAAATGCCAAAAGGCTAATTAAAACCCCTATAATAACCAATATCGTAAAAAATACAACACCCTTAAATGTCTTTCTCATATCTTATGTTTTTATAAAAACTTATTTTTGTATGTAAAAGTACATATTAAAATATCTAAAAAAACATGATATACGTCATATATAACAAATTATATGCATAAAAACAGTTCGAATCAGAGTGAAACAATATAAAAGTATATTATTTTAAATCTTTATTAAAAAAAGATCCTTTGTTTTTTTCCTGAGTTTTTGATTGTTCTATAATAAGATATGCCACTGAAACCATATTTCTTAGTTCGGCTAATTGTGGTGTTAAAATAGAAATATCATATAGCTCTTTAACAGATTTAAAAATATCCTCTACTTTTTTTGTAGCCAATTCTAAGCGTTGATTGGAGCGAACAATTCCAACCAAATCCATCATTAAAGAACGTAACTCTTTAATAAGATAGTTAATTAAAACCATTTCTTCAGGAAGTTTCATTCCTTCCTGATTCCAATGGGGAATCTCTTCAAGAATTTTATTATCACTCACTTTTGTTAGGATTTCTAATGTTTTTTGAGCTGCTCGATGACTGTAAACAATTCCTTCTAACAAAGAGTTTGAAGCCAATCTATTTGCTCCATGAAGACCTGAGCAGGTTACTTCTCCTATAGCTAATAAATTTTCTAAGGAAGTTTGCCCCACTTCGTCTATTTCTATCCCTCCACACATATAATGTGCCGCAGGAACAACAGGAATTAAATCTTTAAAGCAATCAATTCCAACAGACAAACATTTATTATATATATTAGGAAAGTGTTCTAAAAATGCTTCTTTAGGTAGATCACGACAATCTAAACAAACATATTCATCACCACTCACTTTTAATTCATTATCAATAGCACGAGCCACAATATCTCTTGAAGCTAATTCTTCCCGCGGATCATACTTACACATAAACTTTTCACCCTTTTGAGTTCTTAACTTAGCACCAAAACCCCGAACTGCCTCCGATATTAAGAAAGCGGGATTTGAAATACCATACAAAGCTGTTGGGTGAAATTGGTAAAACTGCATATGTTTAATGCGCGCTTTAGCTCGATAAGCTAAGCCAATACCATCTCCAGTCGCTACGATTGGATTTGTAGTATATTGATAAACCTGCCCTGCTCCTCCCATGGCTACATTAACTACTTTTGCAATAAACGTTTTGATTTCTTTGGTTTTTGTATCCAAAACATAAGCCCCGTAACAGGTCACTCCATCTTTCAGATTGGAATTAGGAATATGATGCTCTGTTATTAAGTCAATGGCATAATGGTATTCATAAATTTGAATATTAGAATATTGTTTCACTTTTTCAAACAATGCTCTTCCTATTTCAAATCCGGTAATATCTTTGTGATGTACTACACGAAAATCAGTATGTCCTCCTTCTTTTCCAAGATTATACGTTCCATCCTTATTTTTATCAAATTGACTTCCCCAAGAAACTAATTCTTGAAAACGTTCTGGAGCTTCTTCTACCACAAACCGAACTACTTTTTCATCACACAGCCCATCACCTGCTATTAAAGTATCTTGAATATGCTTTTCAAAAGAATCTGTCTTTTTATTTAATACAATTGAAATACCCCCTTGCGCATATTTGGTATTCGACTCCATTACTTCATTTTTTGTAACAATATGGATGGTTGTTGTGGGAGATTTTTCTGCAATTTTAATAGCATAACTTAGCCCAGAAACTCCTGAACCAATGATTAAAACATCCGATTGTACCATGATTTTGTTTTTTGAGGTAGAAATTTACAAAAATTCATTTAATTAGAAATTTTAAGTCCTCTTTTAAAAAATAGGGTGAATTTAGCTAGGTAAAAATTGTTTAACGACAATCAATTTAAAAATTTATTTTTCTAGATGATTTTGAATATTCTTTTGAATTTCTAAAATTTCTTCTGGTGTAAACGTCAAGCGTTTATTAGAAAAATTTAAGTCCCCTTCTGCTTGTAAGGGAACTAAGTGTATATGCGCGTGGGAAACTTCCAACCCTAAAACAGCCATTCCAACACGCTTACAAGTTACGCCCTTTTCTAAAGCCTTTGAAATGGTATATGTGAAATCCATTAAAGCTTTATAAGATTCTCTAGATAAATCAAATAACTTATCAACTTCTCTTTTAGGAACACATAAGGTATGCCCTTTACTTAAAGGCATAATATCTAAAAAAGCAATATGAGCTTCGTCTTCAGCAATGATTGTTGAAGGAATTTCCCGATTCACAATTTTAGTAAAAATAGAAGCCATAATTATGCTTTTTCAATAGATAGTATTTCTAATTTTAAAACATTTCCATTAGGTAATGTAATTTCAGCTACTTCATTTTCTTTTTTCCCCAACAATCCTTTGGCAATAGGAGTATTAACAGATATTTTCATTAATTTTAAATCAGCTTCACTATCTGGGACTAAAGAATATGTAATTTTAGAATTGTTATCCAAATTTTTTAAAGCAACTTTTGTCAAAATAGAAACCTTAGACGTGTCAATCAAATCATCATTGATAACGCGTGCTGAAGCAATTGTCTCTTTTAATTTAGAAATTTTCATTTCTAAAAGACCTTGTGCCTCTTTTGCAGCATCATATTCTGCATTTTCAGATAAATCACCTTTATCTCGAGCTTCTGCAATTTGTTGTGAAATTTTAGGACGTTCAATAGCTTCTAACTGATGTAGTTCTGCCCTTAAATTATCAAGTCCCTCTTGTGTGATATATTCTGTTGCCATAAATCATTATTTTTGATTTTTTTTAAAATAAAAAATAACTCCGATAATTTAAATTACCGGAATTACAATTATTAGGATATAATGTGCAAATATAAAAATTAAATTCAAACCCTGTATATTTGCACTAACAATAAAAGTATAAAAAATGAAAAAAATCATTCTATATTTAGGCATCCTCATTGCCTCACTTACAAGCAATTGTAGCAATAATGATGGAAACTGTGATCGTTTAGGTTGTTTACCAAACCCCATAGTTTCCAAACCCGTCCAGAATACAGGGATGTCGGTTATCACAACAACAGGAGGAATTAGTGGAATTATTATATATCAAGCAGGAAAAACGATAAGAGCATACGACATACAAGATCCTGACAAATGCACTACTGAAATCAACGCTCGTCTCACTCTTTCTGATGATAAATTAAATTTAATTAGTGATTC
>JBKDZS010000142.1:0-4016 GCA_047971445.1 Flavobacteriales bacterium | reverse complement strand
CTGATTATCATTTACAAATGATTGAACGTGGGTTTGATCCTAAACAGAATGGGGATTTAGTAATTTTACTAGACCCAGCCTATATGGAATATTACCATACAGGAACAACACATGGAACAACGTATTCATATGATACTCACGTTCCTAACTTATGGTACGGTTGGGGAGTGAAAAAAGGGCAAACATCAGCAAGAAAAGAAATCACACAAATTGCCCCTACTTTATCTCAATTAATCCATATTACCATTCCTAATGGAAGTTATGGTAATGTTTTAGAAGAATTATTAGATTAATGAAATGTTAATCTAAAAGTAAGTTACTTAATCTGAAATTGAGGTGTATTAACTAGAGCCATTTTTTGATCTATTACTTGATCAAAATTCTCCTCGATATTATGATTTTCTAAGTTTAAAAGACGTCTATCATATGTGTTATTAATAATATTCCCTTGACTTATCATAGATTTACCCAAAGAAATCATCACATCATGTAGTGTTATTAATAAAAACTTTCTAAATTTCATATCCTTTCATTTTATTTACAGGGCAAAGATGAAATCTTTTTATAAATAAACAAAAATACTTAGTGTAAAAAAAACACTTTATTGGCTTGAAAAACTTTAAAGATCTGATTTTTAGATAGATGAAATCCGTATTTTTTATATAGGAAAAATTGATAACAACAATAGTTTAAGGTTATTTCTTTGCTTTTTCCCAAAAAGCATTCCATTCTTCATTAGAAAGGTTGCTCATGTGGAGGTTTTGGTTTTTAATGTGTTTTTCCATTTTTTGAAAACGTGAAATAAATTTTTTATTGGTTTTTTCTAAAGCAGATTCAGGGTCTATACGAGCGAAACGTGCATAATTAATGATTGAAAATAAAATGTCGCCCATTTCTAACTCTTGATTTTCCGGTGTCTTAGCATCTTGAAATTCTTGGAGTTCTTCTTGAATTTTATCCCAGATTTGATCTTTATTTGCAAATTCAAAACCAATTCCTTTCACTTTTTCTTGAATTCGTAATGCCTTAACCATAGAAGGTAAAGACTTAGGAACACCGCTTAAAACAGATTGATTTCCTTTTTTTTCTTTAAGCTTTAATTGCTCCCAATTTTTCTTGACATCTTCTTCATTCATTACCTTAGCATCACCATAAATATGAGGATGACGATAAATTAATTTTTTACAAATTCCATTCAATATATCGGTGAGGTTAAAAGCTTTTTGTTCAGAACCAATTTTGGCATAGAATACCAAATGAAGCATAAGATCCCCTAGCTCACTTTTAACTTCTTTTAGGTTTGAGTCTATAATGGCATCTGAAAGCTCATAAACCTCTTCAATGGTTAGATGTCGTAAAGATTCTAAGGTTTGCTTTTTATCCCAAGGACATTTTGCTCTTAGATCATCCATAATGTCCAATAAACGACCAAAAGCTTGTAATTCTTTTTCTCGAGATTTCATTTTGATATAGACTACTGTTAGATGGAATCCTAAAAATCTTGAAAAGGTTAAGATTTTATTATTCTAGTTATTTTTTTCTTCTATTTCTTCTGGCTGATCTAAATTTACTAATCCTGCTTTCTGTAAAATGTTATACCATTGAAATAACTTTTTTAAATCAGAATGATATACTCGATCTTTATCATAATCGGGTAGTATTGTAGCAAAATATTCCTGTAATTTTGAGTTGGATTCCTTGTGGGAAAGTGTAGGGCCTAAATCTTCTTTTTCAGCAATTTTATGAAATACTTCAACCAAAGGTATTTCAGCTTTTGTAGTATACATAGCAATATTAACTAATAAATTTACATTATTGGTTGACGCTACAGATGTTTTTTTTCCTGTTTCTATAGATTCTACGATAAATCCTGAGCGTGATTGTTTTATAAGATTAAACAATCCGGGCTTTCCTGAAATTGAGATAATTTTTGTTAAATCCATACTATTACTGTTTTCCTTTTACCAAAGGGAATTTCATTCGATAAGCTACTTTTGCTTTCCCTTTGGTTATATGAGTTAATTTTTTATTAAGTAATTTTTTTTTAAATGAGGATAAATAGTCGGTAAATAATTTTCCTTCAATATGATCATACTCATGTTGAATAACACGAGCAATAATTCCATTATATTTTTCACGCTTTAATTGAAAATTTTCATCATAATATTCTATTTCGATATCAGAATACCGAATAATATCTTCCCGAATACCGGGTATACTTAAGCATCCTTCATTGAACTTCCATTTTTCACCTGTCTCAGAAATCATTTGGGCATTGATAAATACTTTTGAGAAATTGGCTACTTCTTCATTTCCCAATTGATCATCATCACCAAAAGGGGTGGTGTCGACTAAAAATATTCGTAGTGCTTTTCCAATTTGAGGTGCCGCCAATCCAACTCCTTGAGAAGCATACATGGTTTCGTGCATATTTTCTAATAAAGATTTTAAATCTGGATAATCTTTGGGAGTAGTTTTACACTTTACTTTTAAAATGGGATCACCGTATGCAATTATGGGTAAAATCATGTTTTTTGAATTTTATATAAACCGTTTTCGTTCCATATAGGATTGTAAAATAATGGTGGCGCTTATTTCATCAATTAACTCTTTTTTTTGACGTTTTTTCTTTTTTAAACCACTGTCAATCATAGTTTTGGCAGCTATCTTGGAGGTGAAACGTTCATCTTGTCTTTGTAGCTGTATTGATGGAAAAGAATTTTTAAATCGAGTTATAAACTGTTGAATCTGTTCTTCAACGGTAGAATTTTCATTATTCAGTCTTTTGGGTAGCCCAACAACGACTGTTTCTACGTTCTCTTTTTGAAAATAATGTTCTAAAAAAGGAAAGATATGAGATGTTTCTATTGTCGTTAAACCTGAAGCAATAATTTGTAACTCATCCGTAACGGCTATTCCTGTACGTTTCGTTCCAAAGTCTATTCCCATAATTCTTTTCATCATACTTGCAAAGATAATTTTTTCTTTATAAAGGTTTAACAAAAAAAATCGTATAATTCATAAATATGTTTAATTGATTTTATAGGAGAAAAACTCCTTCCAAAAGAATATATTATTTTTCAGGAAAGAGTTTTATTTTGAAAGGATATGCGCCCTATAGTAAAATTAGGGTTGCAGATTTATATTTTAAAAAGGTAAATCGTCAAAATCTTCCTCTTTTGAATCGGAATTCATGTCAACTGGAGGTATAGAAGGCATATCGGAAGGGGCAGAAACGGGTTGTCCTTCCATTTTTTCTAAACGCCATCCTACAATAGAGTTGAAATAACGTGTAATACCTTCAGGGTTTGTCCACTCACGACCTCGTAAATTAATAGAGATTTTCACGGAAGCTCCTTCTGCAATATCGTTTAATAAATCTACCTTGTCTTGAAGAAATTCAATACTGATATGTTGTGGGTATTGTTCTTCTGTTGTAACAATTAGTTCTCTTTTTCTAAATCCACTATCAAAAGTTTGAGTTTCAAATACTTTTTTTACTTTTCCTGATACTTCCATTTTTCAACTTATTATGGTTACAAATTTATAAATAAATATTTGGAAAATTTAGGTTCTATATAAAAATTGTTGACTCTATTTTTAGCACGAGGGTATTTGCTACAATATAAGTCACACCCCTGTGAAAGAAATCACAAGGGTGTGAAGTATTAGAATGTTATTATATGAATGAATTTAAACGTAAACTCTACAATTAGGTAGTCTTAATTGTAATTCTTCCTTTAGGTCATTAATCAAGTTATTGGATTGCATATAAAGGCGTTCAAGCTCAATTAAATTATATAGAGGAGCTGGATCACTTATTTGATTACTTCTCAAATTCAATAATTTCAGAGCGGTAAGATTTTCTAAAGGAGTTAAATCACTTATATTATTATTGTGTAAATATAATTGATTGAGGTTAACAAGTTGAGCCAAAGGTGTTATGTCACTAATGTTATTATAATCTAAACGTAATGTATTTAAACTAACAAGGTTTTCTAAAGGCGCTAAGTTAC
>JBKDZS010000141.1:0-3022 GCA_047971445.1 Flavobacteriales bacterium | reverse complement strand
CAATATGATATCAATTTTGAAATACGTGATGATGTTACACTAAAAGATTATATTGAAATGATTACTTTAAAGACAGCGGTTCTAATTGCTACTTCTTTAAAAATGGGGGCTATTATTGGGGAATCATCAGATGAAGATGCTGAAAACTTATATCAATTTGGAAAACATTTAGGGATTGCTTTTCAAATTCAAGATGATTATTTGGATGTTTATGGAGATATAGAAAAAGTAGGAAAACGTCATGCAGGTGATATCTATGAAAATAAAAAAACGATATTATACTTAAAAGCTTTAGAAAAAGCAAATCCTGAACAAAAAAACCGTTTATTAACTTTATACAAATCTACTTCTCAAGATATAAAAAAAGTTAATGAAGTTATTCATTTATTTGAAACTTTAAAAGTCCCTGAGGAAACACTTAATGAAAGTTATTACTATCAAAAGAAAGCTTTAGAATATTTAAGTAAAGTCGTTACTTCAAAAAGTAAAGAAAAATTGACTTATTTGTCCGAGTACTTGATTAAAAGAGATTTATAAAACTGAATTTTTCAAGTTGTATGTTTTATAGCTTTTCTTTTACTAGCTTTAGTACTTGTTGAAATTGTTTTTCTTGTGTTAAATTTGAATTATCTATGGTAATTGCATTTAATGCAGGTTTTAAAGGTGCAATTTCTCTATTAGAATCTATTTCATCACGTTCCGTAATATTTTGTAAAACATCATTATAAAGAACCTTATCTCCCTTTTTAATCAATTCATCATAACGTCTCTGTGCTCTTACTTCTGCTGAAGCTGTCATAAAAATTTTAAGTTCTGCTTTTGGAAAAACGACAGTCCCAATATCTCGGCCATCCATTACAATCCCTTTTTTACATCCCCATTTTTGTTGAGTTTTCACCATTTTTTCTCTTACTTTTTGAATTTTAGCAATGTAACTCACCTTAGACGACACTTCCATTCCTCTTATCTCTTCTTCTACACTATTTCCATTCAATAATAGCCTATAGTCGTTTAGGTTAACATCATAATATAACTCAAGTTTTAAAAAAGATAAACTATTAACAATCTTATCTTCATTAGGTAATCCCTTTTCAAAATAATCATTTTTTATAGCAAATAAAGTAACTGCTCTATACATAGCTCCCGTATCGATATACTTATAATTTAAATACCGAGCTAATTGCTTAGCTAAAGTACTTTTTCCTGTTGATGAATGTCCATCTATGGCTATGATAATTTTCTTCATTAATTAAAAAATGTTTTATATAAAATGACCAAATCTTTCTTAAAGGACCAGTTTAAAACATATTCTTTATTCATTCTAACTTTATCTGGCCAAATCACTTCATCATTATATTTTTTAGGGTTTTTCACTTTTGAAAGTATAACCTCTTCATTTCTATATTTTAGTGATGCTGGTGATGTAATTCCTGGTTTTACAGATAAAACAATTCGATCACTTTCCTTTAATTCATCTGCATATCCTTTTACATCAGGTCTAGGACCTACAAAAGACATATCTCCTAATACAATATTGATCAATTGAGGTAATTCGTCAAGCTTATACTTTCTCATTATTCTCCCTAATGGTGTTATTCTAGAATCTAATATCGTTGTTATATATTCTTGGTTTTCACGCTCATTTATCATTGTTCTAATTTTAAAAATTATAAAAACCTTACCTTTTTTACCAATACGTTGTTGCCTATAAAAACCCCATTTTTTCGTATCAAAAAAAGAAATAACAAGTAAAATGACCATTATCCACCCTAATAAAATTAGGAGAATGATGGCCATCATATAATCGAATACTATTTTTATTAAATTCAATTTATTACACGTATTTATCTTCTACTTTTAAATAAACTTTTTAGTTTTTCTAAAACTCCACCATATTCATATTCATACTCTTCGTCTCCCTCAAAGTAACCATAGCCGTAACCATAGCCGTAACCACTTCCTCGAGCATCAAAATCATTTAAAATAATCCCAATATTTTCAACCTCTTTCTTTTCAAATTTCTTAGATATTAATTCCAAAGAATTTCTGAAAGAATAATTATGTCTTGTAATATAGAGGTTTGCATCTGTAAACCGCATTAACTCAAATGCATCAGCAACTAATCCAACAGGAGGTGTATCTAATACTATATAACTATATTCTTTCTTCAATACTTCCATTAACTGGTCTAATTCCTTATCCATTAAAAGTTCAGAAGGATTTGGAGGAATTGGTCCTGCTGTAATAATATCCAGAGAAGGTACTTTTGTCTTCTGAATAATTTCTTCTTTTGTTTTTTGTCCTACTAAATAATTTGTGAGTCCTATATCATTTTGAATCCCAAAATCACCAAAAATTTTAGGCTTTCTCAAATCCATTCCTATCAACAATGTTTTTTTACCACTTAATGATAGTACAGTTGCCATATTCATCGATATAAACGTTTTACCTTCTCCTCCAATTGTCGAAGTTGTTAAAACAGTTCTATTAGATGTGTCTTCTTTCTTTTTGTATAAAAATTGTACATTAGAACGTAAAGCTCTAAAAGCTTCCGCTAATCCTGACTTTGGATTGTCCAATACTATCAAAGAACTACCATAATTGTCTCCATTACTTAAAACGGATACTAAGGGTATTTGAGTTCTTCTTACTATATCATTTATTGTTCTAACTCTTGAATCTAGAATCTCTAATACAAATAAAATAAGCGTAAAAGCCATAATCGGTAGTAGTAGTGCTAGAATATAGTTCAATGATTTATTAGGTCCTATCATTTTTACATCAACCAATACAGCAGGCTCTAGAATTTCAATATCCGATATATTTCCGGCTAAGTATAATTCTGCATCCGTTTTCTTTTTCAAAAGCTCGTCAAATTGAAGCTTATTAAATTCTAAAAATCTGTCAACTTTCAGGTATTGTTGCTCTTTCTCAGGTAGTCCAGAAACTTGTCGTGACACTTGATTTTTTTCACTATTCAATCTGGTTAATCGAGATTGGAGTTGAAACATTGAATTATTCG
>JBKDZS010000140.1:0-8631 GCA_047971445.1 Flavobacteriales bacterium | reverse complement strand
AATTCAATTAATGGAAACACTTAAAAAATAATAAATTGCGCGTATTCAATTCGTTATTTTTTGTAAATTTGGGGTGTCTTACAATAATTCAGAATATAATTACAATGAAATCAATGTTGTCGATACTATTGGTTTTAATTAATACAACGCATTCAAAAAGTATTGATTATAATCCAAGAGAGAAAAGTTTAGTAGTGAAAATTATTAAATCAGGTGACCATAGAAAAATCAAGCGGTTAAAAAAATTAGTTAATGTAAAGAAATACCGAAAGGAATTTCAATATCTGCCTGACTTAGTTCCTATTCATCCTCAGAAAATAAAGAGAATATCATCTTTTTATGGCTATAGAAAACACCCTATAAAAAAGGTAAAACACTTTCATAACGGTATTGATTTTTCAGCAAGAAAAGGTACTCCAGTATACGCTAGTTCTTCGGGAATTATAAATTTAATCAAAAGATCTCATAAAGGTTACGGAAAACAAATTGAGCTAAGCAATACATTTGGATATAAAACAAAGTATGCTCACTTAAGCAAAATTATAGTAAGCTCAGGGCAAAAAATAACTAAAGGGCAAAAAATAGGGTATGTAGGCAGTACTGGAAGCTCAACGGGACCACATCTTCATTTTGAGATCTTTAAAAATGGTAAAAGAGTAGACCCTAGTAAATTTATTATTAACCCTTAAAAATAAGAAGATCAAGTCTACAAAACTGCTGTAGAGTTGAAAATTAAGATACTTTTTTCCTTATTTTTTAGCTATAACATTAAAATATTTTTTATTTATTCCATATTAGAATAAATATTATTTTTATATTCCTTTTTTAAATTAAAATTTTATTAAATTTGTCATGTCTTACAAAACTAAAAACTAATTAAAACATTGTTTTACATACCAAAAGGATGAAAAGTTACCTTATTATTATGTAGTCTAGAGTATTTACCCTAATTAATTTTAGGGTAAATGTTTTTTTACACATACCATTGTTTGGTGTTTACATTTAATTTTTTAATTGTTGAGATTGTTGCAGCCGTGGCCGATATGGGTGATATGAAAACAATTCCCATGGGAATCAAGAGCATCAACATATATAACATACCATTCCCAATGGCTATGGGACGATTTTGTTTTACAAAATATATACTGTTTTGATAGTTTAAATGACGTTCTAATGTATAATCCATATTACCAAAGCCTGCATAATAAGCCTGTGTTAAAAAAGAAAGAAAGGTGAACCCCAAACCTATTACAGGTATAAAAGATAAAAGAGTACAGGGTATTACGATAAACAATTCAAGAAACAAATTTCGAACATTTATTCGTATTCCTCTAATTAATGATTTGCTCATAGAAGGAGTTTTACAATAAACTCCTGTTAAATACTCTTCTACTTTTTCAGAAAGGGGAGACATAAATGGAGCGGACAAAGCCATAACAATATGTTTATAGAAAACTAATCCTACTCCTAATATTAATAACCCTCCTATTAAATTAGCAACTGATTCTACCCATTTTTTTCCATAAGTAAAAGAGTAAAAATTACTTAATAGGACACCTATATCATCTGATAAGCAATAAATAGAAAAACTTAATAGGACAGCGAATCCTAAACTAATGAGTGCAGGAACAAAAAAGTATTTCCACAAATTAAGTTTTTTTACTAAAAAAAGAGCTTCAGGATAGGCTTTTACAGTCGTAAGAAAATCTTTCATCATTATGTTGATTTTTCACAAAATAGAGGTGTTTTAAAGACTCTTTATTGTGTGTAAGAATGGACACTTGTTTGTGCGACGGGTAAATAATTAACTCCGAACCAGCAAATCATTAAAATAATAAAACCTATTATTAAAAGAAATGATGCTTGTTTACCTTTTTTAGGTTGATAGATTCGTTGATGAATATATAGTAAATATCCCATCCAAGTTAAA
Source organism: Flavobacteriales bacterium (assembly GCA_047971445.1). Lineage (GTDB taxonomy): Bacteria > Bacteroidota > Bacteroidia > Flavobacteriales > UJ101 > UJ101. The sequence goes on along the minus strand of JBKDZS010000140.1, from coordinate 6,701 downwards.
AATGCCCAAATTTCTTTGGGATCCCAAGCCCAATAATGCCCCCAAGCTTCTTTTGCCCATAATGCACCAAAAAGAAGCCCTAATGTCAAAAAGCCAACACCTAAATACACTAAATTATCTGCCAATTCTAAATCTCTTTTACCATTTTTACTAAAAAATGTTTTTAGTGCTACAAAAAAAGAGGCTGAAAGAATTGCATAAGCGAACAAATAGACTAACACATGTGGTATAAACCAGGGACTAATTAAGGCTGGCATTAGCGATTTATTATATGTCTCAGGTGAAAAATAATTAATTAATAAAAACACTATTCCAACTAAAAAGCTATAAAATAAAATCCATTTATAACGCCATTTTACATAAATAAAATAACCTATTAAAGGAGTAAAAAAAGAATACCAAAGGCGAGTTTCTCCTAGAGTTCTAAGTGGAGGGCGTTCTAAAGTTTGCCATAAATTTAGTATAAAAACAGCCTGAATTAAGGTTCCAATTACAAAAGCCGTCAAAGCTATTTTTTCAAAATCTTCTTTTTTGTAAGAGCAAAAAAGGACTATTATTCCTATTGTCCAGCATGTAATAATTCCAAAAGCATAATATGGAAAGTTAATCCAAGTCATTTTTTAACTATTGTGTTCTTATTTGTAAATTTAGTGAATTAATAATTTTCATTACAAATATAGGATTTTCAAATTCAAATCGCTTTTTAGGTTTAGTATTAATTTTATGTTGTATCTGATGAATGAATTAACCTGAGACCTCAGTAAAGTCTTTTGTCATAAAATACATGTTAGACAATATATTTTTCTAAAAACTGTGCTTATTGTTTGAATCCAAGTTTTATTTTAAAACCAAAATCCTAAGCCGAGATAAAAAATACCTTTTGATTTCGAAGGAGAGTAAGAGTAGTTAAAAGTCATAGGTCCCAAAGGAGAATTGTAACCATACTGAATTCCTAAACCGTTATATTCATCGAAATCAAAAAAATTTAGATTTTCTATTGAATTACTTATACTAGAAAAATTAGTGAGTGCACTGATATAATGATTTTTTAATAAATTATACTGTAAACTAAGTCCTAACATAAAAAAATTATTAGTTCGGATTTCCATAAAGTCATAACCATAAAATTTTTGATAATTTACCAAAGATTGCTTATTAAAACCTCCTAAATAAAATTGTTGTCCGTATGGAAGAGTTTCATCAGATAATGTCAAACCAACACCTCCATTTAATTTAAAAGTAATGTTTTGATTAACAGGTAAATTAAATTCAGAGTTTATTTTTAAGTATGAATTTATTTTAGATGCTGTATCATCATTAGAAGATACAATCCATTTATATTTAGCACTTGCTATGATTCCTTTTTTAGAAAAATTAGGTTGATCCCTATTATCGATTTTAGCGTAGAGATAAGGGCCAGCATAATCATGTCTACCTAAATTGGCTATATCGGAATCTATAACAACATGATTTGCTTCTAATTTAATATGATCGTATTCTAACCCTAACCCAAAAGCATAGCGATCAAAAAAAGTAGATTGAATATAGGCTTGCAGGTTATGGTTTATAAAGTTATAATTTTGATTAAATGATCGTGTTGTATCAAAATTGTTACTAAAATCAACATTTCTATAAGAATAATTAAGTCCAAAACTTGGTTTAGTACCATTATCAATGAGGTAGTTGATATTAAAGCGTAATTTATCTCCTAAAATAAGATCAGAGGATAGGAAGGAGTTTTTCCAAAAAATATTTTTAATGGTTAAATTGGTTAAAAACCCTGTTTTATACACATTATCATAGTGAGCACCTAATTTCAAGAACATTCGGCTTGATTCCTCTTTTAATTGATATACGATTCTTTTCCCATACAAATCATCTTGAATTAGAAAGTCAATTTGTGAAAAGTTACCAGTAGCATAGAGTCGATCGACTGAATTTACTATTTCACTATACGGTATTTTTTGGGGAGTATTTAGATCGATTTTGTCTAGTAAATAATCTGATGTATAGTGTTTTGAACCTAATATCTCTATTGAGGTTATGATCAAAGAATCTTGTTCACGGATGTCATGTTTAATCGTTCGAATATTATCAGTTTTTCTACAATGATTTGGAATTAACTTTAAAATGGTATCCAATTTATTTTGAATGGCAATACTTCCTTTTTCAATTAAATCTTTTTTTGCATTAAAATCGATTGTTCCATAATCTTGCACATTAGCATTAATAAAAATATCGGTATATTTTTTCTGAGTAGCCTGATTTTCTTGGTTTTTTAAAGTTGCAATTTGTTCCAAAATTCGGATAATATTTTTCATCTCATCACGAGAAAGATTATCATCTTGTACATCAACACCAATAATTAAATCTACTCCCTTATCACGCATTTCTTTTACAGGGAAATTATTGACAATACCTCCATCTACTAGTAATCTTCCTCCAATTTCTTGAGGAGCTATTAAAGTAGGAAAAGCTCCACTAGCTAAAATGCTATGTGCTAAAATACCTTTATCCAAAATCACTTGACCTCCTGATTCTAAATCGGTAGCAATACAATAAAAAGGTGTTGTTAATTGTTCAAAATTATTAACGTTATGTACGTGGCGTGTTAGTGTAGTTAAAACTTTATTGGTTCCCTGTCCTTTTGAAATGGCATGGGGCATTTTAATTTTAAAATTGTCAAAAGGGAGTTGAAGAATATATTTTTCTGCATATTTTTTATCAAAGAAGGGAATCATTTTTCGTTTACGAGGTGAAAGAATCGCTTCCTCTAGGTCAATGTTGTAGACAATGCTATCCAATTCTTCTGCAGTATAACCCGAAGCATATAATCCGCCCATGATAGCTCCCATACTAGTTCCTCCAATTCGATGAGGGTATATGTGATTGCTCTCTAATGCTTTGAGAACCCCAATATGGGCGTATCCTTTTGCTCCACCACCACTTAAAACAAGCCCTATAGTAGGACATATGGTATCTTTTTTTTCTTGTGTATGCAAAAAGTTAGTTAAGAAAATGAAAAGAAGGGTATATGTGATCTTGAATAGTTTTTTCATTTATTCAAATGTAATGAAAATTCATATTATACTTTAATTAGTAAACTCAAAAAGATCACATGTAGTATTTTTTAACTATAAATTGAGTGTATTAGGACTTATATTTTCCAAATTTTCATAATAATGATCAATTTTTAATACCTCTTTTTTACTTGCTTGAACGGCTAAGAAATCACAACGTTCATTTTGTGGATGATTATTGTGCCCTTTCACCCATTGAAATGATATCTGATGTTTTCGGTATGCTTTTAAAAACCGAATCCATAAATCAGGATTTTTTTTCCCTTTAAATTGTTTCTTTTCCCAGTTTAAAACCCATTTTTTTACAACAGCATCAACTACATATTTTGAATCTGTTGTAATTAAAACTTTTTGATTTTCTTTAGTTATTTTTTCCAAGGCTACAATAATAGCTAGCAACTCCATACGGTTATTGGTCGTTTTACGGAAACCTTCTGAAAATTCTTTTCTATAGGAAGTGCCTTCTACCTGCATTAAAATTCCATAACCTCCTGGACCTGGATTTCCTCTAGAGGATCCGTCTGTATAAACAAGAATTTTCATATTAAAGTTATAATTACAACTTTTCTAAAATAGCTCATTATTTTACGATTTTATCAATTACCCCAATGGATGCAGCATGATACATAGGTCTTGCTTTTTCATATGTTTCTTTTGCTTCTTTTTCATAACCGTTTTCCATTAATAAAGGATAGAGTACTTCTAAAAATTTTGTTCTTCCGATACGTTGTAAAAAATGCTCTACATAAGGTATTACCTTATCGTATTTCTTAGGAATAGTAATTTCTGCCCATGCTGTAAAAATTTCTGCATTTTTAGATTCGGATAAGTGAAAAAGCTCATCGACTAGAAGAAGGGTGTCTATATTTTCTTCTTTTAAACTATTGATAAAATAGATCCATTGCTGACTGTTCCAGTTTATTGTTTGACTAGAATCTAATTCTTTTACATTGGGGATATCTGCAAAGACATCTTTTTTTACTTCTGGAAAATTGGGTGGTGTTTTATTTGTGAAAATCCATTCATTTAACAGAACAGAATCTGTTTCTATTAAATTTTCCTTTAAGTAGGTAATAAAGGTATCTGTATCAATAGTTTTAAATTGGTATTTTGAAAAATAGGATTTTATAAATTGATCAAATTTTTCACGCCCGTATGTTTGTTCTAACATCTTTAAAAAGAAGTATCCTTTTTCATACGGAATATCTGTAACACCTTCATCGGGGTGTCTTCCTTTCAAATTAAGTTTTAATTGAATATCATGCTTTCGATTATTTTTTATTAGATAATTGACACTTCGATCATAGTCTAATTTACCTTTGTATTCTAACATTTCCTTTGTGGCTTTACCGTATAAATCCTCCATAATACGACGTTCAAGATATACTGTAAACCCTTCATTTAGCCAAAAATCATTCCAGGTAGCATTGGTCACTAAGTTTCCCGACCATGAATGAGCTAATTCATGTGCAATAATAGAGGTTAACGATTGATCTCCTACAATTACAGTAGGGGTGACAAATGTTAAACGAGGGTTTTCCATCCCTCCAAAAGGAAAACTAGGTGGCATAACAATCAAGTCATATTGCTCCCAGGCATATTTTCCATATAATTTTTCTGCCACTTGAATCATTTTAGGTGTTTCTAAAAATTCACTGTAAGCAATAGGTAGGGTTGTAGGCTCTGCATAAATTCCTGAATTTGAATCAAATGCTTTGTAGTCTAAATCTCCTACAGCTAGTGCTATTAAGTAAGGAGGAATAGGTTGTTGCATTTTAAAAGAGTATACTCCTGAGTTCTTTTTTTTCTTAGGATTTTCAGCACTCATAACAGCCATCATGCCTTTAGGTACTTTTATTTCAGCATCATAAGTTAAGCGAATTTCCGGAGTGTCTTGAATAGGAATCCAGGAACGTGTATAAATCGATTGTCCTTGTGTATACAAAAAAGGATGTTTCTTATCGGAAGTTTGTTCGGATTTTAACCATTGTAATGCTTCTGCTGAAGGGGATGTTTTATAAAAAATTGTAATTTCCTTTGTTTCAGGCGTTATAGAAATGGCTAAGCCTTGTCCTAAATTTGCATCTTTTTTAGAAAAGGAAAATGAAGTAGGTTTTCCATCTGCTAAAATTGTATCGATCTTTAAATTGTATGTATCTAAAAAAATTCGTTTGGATTGAGCTTCAATAGCAAAAGTTACATATCCTTTTAAAATGTTTTGATTAAAATCAACTCCTAAATTCAATTTCATATGGGTAATTTTAGCTGAATCTAATTGAGCATAGGTATGATTTTTTATTTTAAACGGAATGGATTCGTTGGTTGATATAGGGGTTTCTTTCACCTTCTTACAAGAAAAAAGAATGAATAAAAGTGTCCATAGCAAAGTGATATGAGTTCTCATAATTCTTTATCAAATTCTTTTAATTGCTTTAAAATGGTTGTATATGTTTTTTCTTTAATTGGATTAAGCTCTTTTTTTGTTAATCCTTTTGTTTCGATTATGGTATGCTGTTTAATTCGAATGCATCCTGGAGAGCCTTTTAAAAGGGTGAAAGGAAAGCGTTTTTTTACATCACCAAAAGTATAAGAAACAAGAGGTATCTGATGTGTTATGGCTATCCCGAAGGCACCATCTTTAAATTTATTTAATGAAGTGGATTCTTCAGGAACACCCCCTTCTGGAAAAATACAAACACTCAAACCTTGATCGATTTTCTCTTTAGCTGCTTCGTATACGTGCTTACGACTTTTTCGATTTTTTCGATCTACGGAAATATGTGCCTTCTTAAAAATATAACCCAATAGAGGATAATATTTTACTTCGGATTTTCCTATAAAAACCATAGGGTTTTTAGGATGAAGTATGAACATAATCATAATATCCAATACGGAAGTATGATTGGAAATAATAACATATTGCTTACCAGGAGTTAATTTTTGAGTGCCTTCTACCTGTTTGGTTAAATAAAAACCACTTGTATAGAAAACGAATAAAGCCCATAAACGTTCTGTTTGATAAAATGTTTTATATTGATTTAGAATAATTAAAATAATGCATGTAGGCACAATAAAAAGCAACGAAATTATATTCATTAACAGAAACCATATTTTCCATAAAAAAATTAGGGTTGTTTTTATCCATTGCATCCCGTAAAAATAAGGATATTTTTATTATTTGGCAATAACATCTTATGAAACCCTATTATACCCCTTTAAAGGAAAGACTTTGAGAGAGTTTTGTAAAAAAGGTAGTATAATATAATAGAGTGATATGTCGTGTGAATCTCTTGAAATAATGTTGTATTTTTGAATAAGATTACTTGTAGTTTGAGTAATTTTTTCAAAGAAATAATAAATTAAATGATGAAAATAAAAACGCTATTTCTTGTAATAATGAAAGTTTTAATCCTAACAGGTTGTAAAACAGAAAAGTCACAGCATAATGATTTAAAAGAGATTACTACTTTACAGAAAGAAGTACAGTCTTTTTTAGATAGTTATACAAAGGAATATGTACGTCTGTATACTATTTCTTCTGAGGCACAATGGAAGTCCAATACGTATATTGTTAAAGAAGATCTTGAAACAGAGAAGTTGGTACAACAAGCAGACGAAGAT
>JBKDZS010000139.1:0-1739 GCA_047971445.1 Flavobacteriales bacterium | reverse complement strand
CTCCAGTAGCTCTTAAACGAATTAGCCAATCTCCTGCTTGAGTTTTAGCACCCAAATTTTCTTTCACCTCCATTGAAGTGGTTGTTACTTCCTGTGAAGAAAGTCCTAATCCTACAAATAATGATAATCCTAGTATAATTTTTTTCATAAAAAGTTAAATTTTAAGTATATAAATTAATATCTACCATCAAATTAGGGAATAAATATGTGTTGATATATGATAAATATCATTTTTCAACAAGTATTTGTTTTTCATGAGAGATCCAAACAAATGTATTACTTCCAATGTAGAGATTCAGCAAGATGTTTAATATCTTTTGAAATGTAGTCTATTGCAGGTTTTAAAGAGTCAGGCTTAGGTTGTGTATGAAAATAGAGGGAGCCCGATAGAAAGTGTTGTATGCTATCTGTGAAATGAAATTGAATATTTGAGGCAGTTTCTCCTCCTAATCGTGTGATAAGTCCGTATACTTTTTGATCGGGGCTATCAAATTGAGAGTCATTTGCAGAATTAGCTTTAATGGTATGAGTATCTAACAACTCTTCAGAGTCTTTTAGTAATGATTTTAAATTATTTTGAATAGGAAAATAGCTCAAATACACTGTTGCATTCATTTTTTTGTACTCAAGGGTATACCAAAAATCTCTCTTAGGGCTGATTTTTAATTGAGCAAATGTATTGTATTCAAAATTGTAAGGATTATGAGGTGCTTCAAAACTTTTGTAAATGGGTTTAGGATATTCCAGTCGGATATGTCCTCGGGGTTTTGCCATGGATTCCTCTTTACATGAAATGAAGATTATAAATGCAGTGATAATAATAAAAACGGTATTGGTTTTCATGTAGGTTGATTTAGGGTTTGGTAACTTTTATTTGTTTGATATACTTTTTATCGAGGGTTTCTATTGTAAACGTATAATGATTGAAAATTATTTTTTGTTGTTGTTTAGGAAATTGTTTATTAACTTCTATAATGAATCCTGAAAGAGTATTAGATTCTCCTTTTTTTTCTTCAAAAAGTGTCTCATCATTAATAGAAAAAATACGATAAAAATCCTTTAAGGAGGTCTTTCCTTCAAAAATATAGTTGTTTTCATCAATTTTTGAATATAGAAGGTTCTTATTATCAAATTTATTGGACATTTCACTTACAATGTTGTCAATAATATCCTCTAATGAAATAAGGCCTGAGGTGCCGCCATATTCATCAACAACAATGGCAAGATGAATCTGCTTTTCTTTAAAGTCATTAAGAAGAGCATCTAATTTCTTGTTTTCAGAGACGAAGTAAGGTTTACGTAGAATTTGAGTCCAATTATAATGCTTTTGATTAATGTAAGGAATTAAGTCTTTAGCATATAGAATGCCTTCAATAGAATCAATATTTTCGTTATAAACAGGTATTCTTGAAAAGCCATTCTCAGAAATAGATTGAACAATCTTGTTAAAGGGAGTATCTGTTTTTAAGGTAAGCATATCGACTCTAGGAGTCATAACTTGTTTGGTTTCTGTGCTTCCAAAATTTATAATCCCTTTTAAAACTTCATGATTTTCTAGATTTTTTTTATTTTTTGTTGTGAGTGCAAATTCTTGGGATAATTTATTAATAGAGAAATTTTCTTTTTTATGATTGAATTTTAGTTCTAAAAAATTAGTTGAATTTGAAAGTAAATAGCTTAGAGGAGCACATGTTTTTTGAAGTAGAAAAATGAGTTTTGAAGTATGGATTGAAAACTGT
>JBKDZS010000138.1:0-2119 GCA_047971445.1 Flavobacteriales bacterium | reverse complement strand
TAAATAACCAATTGAGATAAAGTTTCTAAAAAATAATCCAACATGTTGGGTGTAAAATCCAAATGAGTTGTGATGCGTAATGCGCCTTCTCCCATAGACATGATGTAAATATCTTTTTCCTGTAATTTTTTTATAAAATAGGTTTCGTCTACGTCTTTCTGAAGGTAAAACAATACAATATTGGTTTCAACATCATTTACCTTTTTAACGAAAGAACATTGTGAAAGCGCTTCAGCAATTACTTTGGCATGTTGATGATCGTCTTTTAACCGATCAATATGATGATCCAAAGCATATAATCCAGCAGCTGCTAAGTAACCCGACTGACGCATCATACCACCAAATAGTTTTCGAATACGCATGGCCTTTCGAATAAAATTATGATCTCCAATAATCAAAGAACCTACAGGGCACCCGAGTCCTTTCGATAAACAAATGGAAATCGAATCAAATTGAGTTCCAAATTGTTGAGTGGTTTCTTTTGTTTCAACCAAAGCATTAAACAAACGTGCTCCATCCAAATGCATGGGCAAGCGATGTAAAGCAGCTATTTTGCGTATATTTTTGATTTCTTCAAAATCCCATATAGCACCCCCTCCTTTATTGGTCGTGTTTTCTAAGGAAATTAGCTGGGTTTCAGCTAGGTGAACATTGTCTGAAGGATGAATTGCTTCAGTAACCTGATGAGAAGTAAAAAAACCTTTTTCAGTATCAATAAATTTGCAATTTGCTCCTGAGTTAAATGAAATACCACCTCCTTCATAATTGTAAATATGGGAAAGTTTACTACAGATGATTTGTCCTCCAGGCGTAGTGTGTGCTTTAAGAGCAATTTGATTGGTCATGGTTCCTGAAGGGCAAAATAAGGCACCCTCTTTTCCAAAAAGATGAGCTGCTTTTTCTTCTAATGCATTTACTGTTGGATCCTCCTTAAAGCTGTCATCTCCCACTTGAGCTGTGAACATAGCTTCAAGCATTTCAGGAGTTGGTTTTGTAACGGTATCGGAAGTTAAATTAATTTTCATAGAATAGGATTCTGAATACCCAAAGCTAAAAAAATATTTTATAAGTGGAAAAGATTTAAAAACACAATATCTTTGCATTATGCTAGAAGATAAAAACATCAACAAAACTCCTTTAAGTACATTAGGAGAATTTGGGTTAATTAAACACCTAACACAACATATAAAAATTGAGAACCCCTCAACTATAAAAGGTATAGGAGATGATGCAGCCGTACTGGATTTTAAAGATGAAAAAACGGTTGTTTCAACTGATTTTTTGGTAGAAGGAATTCATTTTAGTATGACTTACACTCCTCTAAAACACTTAGGATATAAAGCAGTAGTAGTTAATTTAAGCGATATTTGTGCAATGAATGCAACGCCTACCCAAATTACAGTATCCATTGCCTTATCAAATCGTTTTCCTGTAGAAGCTTTAGAAGAATTATATGACGGTATTATGACAGCATGTAAAGTGTATCAGGTAGATTTTGTAGGGGGGGATACTACGTCATCTAATGCGGGTTTAATTATTTCCATTACAGCAATTGGAAAAGCCAAAGAAGAAGATATAGCTTATCGTAGTGGAGCAAAAGAAAATGATTTAATTGTCGTTACAGGAGATTTAGGGGCTGCTTTTTTAGGATTAAAAGTATTAGAGCGGGAAAATGAAGTTTTTAAAGTCAACCCTCATTCCCAACCGGATTTAGACCCCTATACTTATTTAGTACAAAGGCAGTTAAGGCCTGAAGCACGTGCGGATGTTAAAACCATTTTAAAAGAGCTTGGGACAAAACCTACGGCTATGATTGATCTTTCAGATGGCTTATCTTCTGATTTGTTACATATTTGTGATCAGAGCAATGTAGGGTGTTCTATTTATGAAGAAAAAATTCCTTTAGATCCAGCAGTTATGACAACTTGTGAGGAGTTTAAAATCAATACAACAACTATTGCACTGAGTGGAGGTGAAGATTATGAATTGCTGTTTACTATTTCATTAGATTCACATGAAAAAATTAAAAATAACCCACATTTTACTATTATCGGACATATTACAGATAAAGCATCTGGGCGAAATATGGTAGGAATTGGAAACCAAAGCCAAATCCCAC
>JBKDZS010000137.1:0-16360 GCA_047971445.1 Flavobacteriales bacterium | reverse complement strand
CCTTCGCATTTCTTTTTCCATTTATAATACAAGAGAGGAAGTTGACATCTTAATAAAAAGCTTGAAAGTTTAAAACACAATTTAGCTTGATTTAAGTTTCGTATCCAAATCGTTTTAATTGCTTTTTACTTTTACGCCAATCTTTATTTACTTTAATAAAAAGTTCTAAAAATATTTTTTTTTGAAAAAACTTTTCTAAATCCAATCGAGATTCAGTTGCTGTTTTTTTCAACATCTTTCCTTTATGTCCAATCATAATTCCCTTTTGTGAGTCACGTTCCACATATACATTCGCATGAATATGAATAATACTTTCTTTTTCTTTGAACTCATCTGTTTCTACTTCAACAGAATACGGAATTTCTTTTTTATAATTTTGTAAAATTTTTTCTCGGATAATTTCGTTTACGAAAAAACGTTCTGGCTTATCGGTTAAAGCATCTTTTGGATAAAATGCAGGAGACTCAGGAAGTTTTTCTATAATCAATTTTTTAATCGCCTCTATATTAAAGCCTTCTAAAGCAGAAAAGGGGACTATTTCAGCCTTTGGTAAAATCTCTTTCCAATAGGCAACTTCTTCTACCAATTTTTCTTCATTGGATTGGTCTATTTTATTAATCAATAGCAAAACAGGTATAGCTGTATTTTTAATTTTGGTCATAAAAGCTTCATCTTTCAGAGCTTTATCTCCTATTTCAACTATATACAATAAAACATCTGCATCTTTAAAAGCTTGTTTTACAAAGGTCATCATACTTTCCTGCATCTCATAAGCAGGCTTAATAATTCCCGGGGTATCAGAAAAAATTATTTGATACTGTTCTCCACTTACAATACCTAAAATACGATGACGAGTTGTTTGTGCTTTAGAAGTTATAATAGACAAACGCTCTCCTACCAATTGGTTCATCAACGTTGACTTTCCTACATTGGGATTCCCTATTATATTAACAAAACCTGCTTTATGTTTTTCTTCTTTTTTCATCATAGCAAAAGTACAACCTTTTTAAATGAAAAAGTAAAAAAGCTTTCCGAGTTTACATATACCTATACTTTCATTTCATAACTCATCCCCAATAATGTTTTATTGCTCTCTAACACGGGGTTTAAATGATGTTGTAAGAAATCAACGGTTTGTTGCTCTGCAAAACCAATATACTTACTAGGGTTTGCTACTTCTTTTAACTGTTCTAATGTAAAAGGATAGGTTTCATCATTTGCAATACGCTCTAGAAGATCATTTTCTCTTCCTTGTTGTTTTACTTGTAAGCCTGCTTCAATACTATGAATTCGAATACTCTCATGCAGTTCCTGACGATCTCCTCCTGCTTTCACTCCTTCCATAATAAACATCTCTGTCATCATAAACGGCAACTCTGCCATGACATGCTTTTCAATCACTTTAGGGTAAACGACCATCCCATCTACTACATTATGCCAAATGGATAATAAAGCATCTGTAGCTAAAAAGGCTTGAGGAATAGATAAACGCTTGTTTGCTGAATCATCTAATGTTCTTTCAAACCACTGAGTAGCTGCAACCTGAGCAGGGCTATTCGTTAGTGTCATAACAAATTTAGCTAATGATGAAATACGTTCTGATCTCATAGGATTCCGTTTATATGCCATTGCACTCGAACCTATTTGTTTTTTTGCAAAAGGCTCTTCCATCTCTTTTAAATTGGACAATAAACGTAAGTCATTAGTAAATTTATGTGCCGACTGTGCTATACTTGACAATACGTTTAATACACGGCTATCCACTTTACGATCATATGTTTGACCTGTCACAGCCTGACTCTCTTTAAAGCCCATTTTTTGAGCTACTCTTTGATCTAATTGAATTAATTTTTTATAATCTCCTTCAAAAAGATCCTTATAGCTTGCTCCTGTTCCTGTTGTTCCTTTTACACCCCTCAATTTTAACGAATCTGTTACAAAATCAAGTTCTTCAATATCCATTAACAAACTTTGTAGCCATAAGGTTGCTCGCTTTCCTACAGTAGTTAATTGCGCAGGCTGATAATGTGTAAAACCTAAAGTAGGCAACCCTTTATTTTCTTCTGCAAAATCGCCTAGTAAATGCATTACATTAATTAATTTTTTCTTAATTAACTGCAACCCTTCTTTATGTTGAATAATATCTGTATTATCACCTACAAAAGCCGAAGTTGCTCCTAAATGAATAATGGATTTAGCAGCTGGAGCCACATCACCAAATGCATGAACATGTGCCATTACATCATGACGAAATTCTTTTTCATATTTTGCTGCTAACTCAAAATCAATGTTTCCGATATTTTCTTTCATTTGTTGCAATTGCGTATCTGTAATAGGCAATCCTAATTCTTGTTCACTCTCGGCTAAGGCTGCCCATAATTTTCTCCATGTGGAAAATTTCATTTCTGGAGAAAATACATATAACATTTCTTTACTTCCGTAACGTTCTACTAAAGGATTGGAATACTGATTCATTTCGTAATACTTTTTTTTCGTTTTGTATTGAACACTTCAAAAATACGCATTTTGAAGGTTCCATGTATGTTAGGTTAAGGTTAAGAATTTGAATTGCAGATTCTTTTAACTAAGGGTTTTCAAAACAGCCTTTTATTTTTTAGGTCTTCTAATTTTTAATTACTGAAAACTTTATAAAAAATAAAGCTAAAATATCCTCTAAGTAAATTTATTCTTTATAAGATAAATTTTCTACTAATTCTACTTAAACTAGTATCTTTACCTTACAATTCTATTTCAATAGCATGAAGAAAATAGTCAAAACTCTTCTCATTTCTTTCATAATGCTCTCTTGTCATCAAAAACAAGAAACAAAATTAAATATTGCGGTTGCATCTAATATGCAATTTGCTATAAAAGAATTAGTCAAAATATTTACAGAACAAACGGGAATTCCATGTGAATTAATTATTAGTTCTTCCGGTAAATTAACAGCCCAAATAAAACAAGGAGCTCCTTTTGATATTTTTATTTCTGCTAACATGAAATATCCTACAGAGTTATTTAATACGGGCTATACTTTGCAAAAACCTAAAATCTATGCTTATGGGCATTTGGTTTTATGGTCTACACTTGATAGTATTACACCTTCTATTGAATTACTTCGTAATCCAGAAATTAAACATATTGCATTAGCTAACCCAAAAATGGCTCCGTATGGCAATGCTTCTATGGAAGTTTTGAAACATTATGTTTTAGATACCAAACTACAGGATAAATTGGTTTATGGAGAAAGTATCGCCCAAACAAATCAATTTATCATTTCAAAATCAGTAGAGGTAGGCTTTACAGCAAAATCTGTTGTTTTAGCTTCTAAAATGAAAAACAAAGGGAGTTGGATTGATCTTGACTCTGTTTATACACCTATTTCTCAAGGTGTTGTTATTTTAAACCAAAATCGGAATTTACAATCAAAAGCAGAAAAATTCTATCATTTTCTTTTTTCTAAAACTGCCCAAAAATCACTTCAAAAGTATGGTTATACAACAAACAAAAGGAACTCATGAATACATTTACTGGAACTATACAGCTCATTGAAACATACCAGAGTTTGTCTTTGGTAAGGGTAAAGGTTCATACGACTCTTTTTAGCGCTGTTGTTCTTGAAACACCTGATACAGTTTCTTATTTAAAGGATAAAAATACGGTTCACGTTTTATTTAAAGAAACCGAAGTTGTTATTGGAAAAGGAACAGATCATGCTTTAAGTATGCAAAATAAAATAGTCGGGAAAGTTTCAAAAATAGAAAAAGGAAAATTTTTAAGTAAAATAACGCTTTGTACAGCAATTGGAACACTTGTAGCCATCATTACATCTAATGCATTAAAGCAACTCAATTTGCAAGAGGATGAGTATGTTACAGCTCTCATTAAAACAAATCAAATAATGCTTTCAAAATGATGGATTGGGAACCTTTATTGTTAACGTTTAAACTGGCTTTAATCACAACTTTACTGCTATGGATTGTTGCCATCCCTATTGCCTATTGGTTAGCTTATACCAAATCACGTATAAAACCCATTATAGAAACTTTAGTAAGCATGCCTTTAGTATTACCACCCACTGTTTTAGGGTTTTACTTATTGGTAGTCTTCAGCCCTTCAAATTCCTTTGGAACTTGGCTAAATGACTCTTTAGGAATACAGCTTCTTTTTTCCTTTAAAGGGCTCATTTTTGCTTCCATGATATACAGCCTACCTTTTATGGTTCATCCCATTCAAGCCGGATTTTCAAACTTACCCTCTACCCTTACAGAAGCTTCTTATACATTGGGGAAATCAAAAATAACCACCCTTTTTAAAGTGCTTTTACCTAATATAAAACCCTCTCTATTAACTGGAGTTGTATTAGCCTTTGCACATACTATAGGTGAATTCGGTGTCGTCTTAATGATTGGTGGAAATATGCCTGGAAAAACAAAAGTAGCTTCTATTGCAATCTATGATGAAGTTGAAGCTCTTAATTATAGCGCTGCCAACTCGTATTCATTGATTTTATTTATAATTTCTTTTAGTATCCTATTTCTGGTTTATCTGATCAACGGAGGCTACTTAAAACACTTTAGAAAATGGTAAGAATTGAATTACAAAAGAAGTTAACTGCTGCAAAAGGAACTTTATTTCTTGATATTAAACTAGATATAGAGAAAGGTCAATTGATTACACTTTACGGAAAATCGGGTGCTGGAAAAACCTCTATTCTTCGCATGATCGCAGGATTACTTCAAGCTGATCAAGGTTTTATTTCTATTAACAACTGTACATGGCTGAATACTCAAAACAGAATTAGCCTGAAACCTCAAAAAAGAAAAATGGGATTTGTGTTTCAAGATTACGCCTTATTTCCAAATATGACTGTAAAAGAAAATTTGATTTTTGCACTAGAAAAAGGGCAGAGTTCGCATATTATTCAAGAGTTAATTGAAATTATAGAACTGGGGGATCTACAGCATAAAAAGCCTGAAACACTATCCGGCGGACAAAAACAACGAGTTTCCCTAGCTCGTGCCTTAGTTAAAAAACCTCAAATTCTTATGCTTGATGAGCCACTTTCTGCATTGGATTTAGAGATGCGTACAAAATTGCAAGATTATATTCTTAAAGTTCATAGACAATACCACTTAACAACTCTACTAATCAGCCACGAATTAAGTGAGATCATTAAAATGTCAGATTATGTTTTCATACTTGAAGAGGGCAAAATAATTAAACAAGGAAAACCTCTTGAAATATTTACGCAAAAATATGTAAGTGGGAAATTTCAATTTACAGGTGAAATCATAGATATCAAAAAAGAAGATATTTTATATGTCGTAACAATATTAATCGGTGCTAATTTTGTTAAGATCATAGTGGATGAAAGCGACATACAAACATTGAAGATTGGAGATTCTATTATGGTTGCATCAAAAGCCTTTAATCCTATGATTCAAAAAATATAGTAAAGAACAGCCCTATTCATATACTTAGAGTGGTAATATGATGCTCTCAAAAAACTAACTTATGTAATTTATTTAAAACCTCTACTTTTTTTTCTGTATCGATCAATATAGAGATATTATTTGAGCTTCCTCCATATGATATCATACGTACCGTATGTTCTTTCAATATTGCAAATAGTTTATGTGTGTCAGTACTTTTTGTAATCTCATGCCCAACCAGACAAACAATAGATTGATCTTTATCTACTTCAATTCTGGCAAAATTTTCTAACTCTAGTATAATTTTATTTAAATTTTGAGCATTGTCAATAGTGAGTGAAACGGCCACTTCTGAAGTAGTGATCATATCAATTGCTGTTTCATGACGGGCAAATACTTCAAAAATTTTATTCAGATATCCATGAGAATGTAACATTCTTTCTGACTTAATCTTAATAGCCGTAATTCCATCTTTTGCAGCAATTGCTTTAATACCTTTTATCGCAACATCTGAGGAAATTCGAGTACCCTTTGCCTTGGGGTCTAAAGTATTTTTTAAGTAAACTGGAATATTTTTTCTTTGGGCAGGAAAAATCGTTTGAGGATGCAATATTTTTGCACCAAAATAAGCTAACTCCGCAGCCTCTTTAAAAGAAAGTTCAGAAATAGGGTGAGTTTTTTTAACATAACGAGGGTCATTGTTTTGAAATCCATCTACATCAGTCCAAATTTGAATATTATCTGCTCGTAAAAGTGAACCTATAATAGACGCAGTATAATCAGACCCTCCTCTTTTTAAATTGGTAATTCGACCATAAAAATTACGACAAATATACCCTTGTGTCACATAGATTTTAGCAGGATACCGTTCCATATAATATCCTATTGTTTTTTTAATAAAAAATCGATCGGGCTCACCATTCATATCAACACGCATAAATTCTAATGCGGGAATACATTCAGCATCAATATCGTTTTCTTTTAGCAAATATGTAAAAAGATGTGTTGATAAAATTTCTCCTTGTGCTAAAAGATAACCTTCTAAATCTCGTGGATTTTCGTCTATTGCCTGGTACATTTTTCCAAATTGATTATGGACAAAATTCAAGGCTTCATTTTTCAACTCTGTTTTATATAAATCTTCTACAATTTTGATATACTGTTTTTTTAGAACATCAATTTTATGCTTCACCGAAAAGCCATCGTTACGTCTATTAGCTAATTCATATAATTCAACCAAAAAATTTGTTGTTCCCGACATAGCAGATAAAACAACTATTTTTTGCTCTTTATCGTTGACAATATTCATCACTTGACGCATGTTCTCAATACTTCCCACTGAGGTACCTCCAAACTTTAAAACCTTCATGTTTTTGCTATTTTGGTTAAATATCTTTTTTATGCTAATTTATAGATAAATTTTAATTATTTTTAGGTCATTTTTTACAAAAAGTTAAATATTTAACATGAGAACTATTACCGACTATGTGGAAGAGATTATACAGGAAAGTTTATATTTAGAAGAATCTTTAAAACTAAAAATAGTTAATTATAGTGCTTTGGCAGAATACCTAATTCCCGAGGTTGAAAAAAGAATAGGAAAACCTGTAAAGCCTGGTTCGGTCATGATGGCACTACGCCGTTTACACTTTCCTACTGGATTGGGAATCAAAAATGACACTGATTCAAAGTTAAATCAACTCGGCAATATCACATTACGAATGAACATTATGGATTATACATTTAAAAACTCTCCTTCCATCATTCAAAAGCAACTAAAATTGTTACAGTCATCTGAAGATTCTAAAGAAGAAATCTTAACATTTACCCGAGGCATACATGAAACTAATTTATTGGTAAACCGTAATTTAAGAGCGAAAGTTTCTACTATTTTTAAAAATGAAACCTTACTTTCTTTACGAGATAATCTATCTGCTATTACAATTGAACTTCCAAAAGAAAGTAGTTTAATCAAAGGTTTGTACTATCAATTATTTAAACGTATCGCTTGGGAAGGTATTAGCATTTATGAAGTCGTTTCTACAACTAATGAAATCACATTAATTTTAGACAATAATGTCATTGATAAAGCTTTTAGTATTATAAAAAAACTTAAAGAATTAAAAAGCTAACCCTTGTTATCCATTTCCCTACTTACAGTTAACAACAAATTAAAAATCTTAAAGCTTGACATGTAATATTTTTTAGCAAGGATAAATGTTTATACCGAAATTTCACAGAAATAAAAAAGTTATGATTATTCAGGAAGTACTAAACGCATATAAGGAAAAACTAATTCATATTTATTCTACAAAGGAAATTAATTCAATAGTATGGATTACTCTAGAATTTGTTTTACAAAAAAGTAAAACAGAAATAAGATTATTACAACTCGAAAATTATACCTTAAAAAAAGAGGAAAAAAAC
The DNA here is from genome assembly GCA_047971445.1 of Flavobacteriales bacterium. GTDB lineage: Bacteria > Bacteroidota > Bacteroidia > Flavobacteriales > UJ101 > UJ101. Next base: position 8,498 of record JBKDZS010000137.1, on the reverse strand, counting down.
AAATTACAAACTATTTTAAATCAACTTCACAGAGAAAAACCTCTACAGTACATTTTAGGAGAAACACAATTTTATGGAATACCTATCTCTGTGAACGAAAGTGTATTAATTCCACGTCCAGAAACTGAAGAATTAGTAAGTTGGGTTATAGACTCTAATAAACAGTCCAAATGGAAGCGCTCTACAACAATTCTTGATATAGGTACAGGAAGCGGTTGTATTTCAATTGCTTTAGCAAAAAGTATAAAAAAAGGGAAAATCTATGCATTGGACATTTCAGAAACAGCATTAGAAGTAGCTAAAAGAAATGCAAAAATGAATGAGGTTGAAATTATATTTTACAGGAAAGATATTTTAAAAGATGCATTAAATGAATTACCAAAATTGGACATCATAATATCTAACCCACCTTATATAACCCTATCTGAAAAAAATCTTATGAAAAGAAATGTATTGGATTATGAACCCGATTTAGCACTTTTTGCTGATCATGCTTTAACTTTTTATAAAAGGATCGCTAAATTAGCCCTCAAGAAATTAAAAATAGGTGGAGAATTATTTTTTGAAATAAATCAATACTACGGAAAAGAAATAATTTCTTTATTAAAAGAATTGGGTTACCAGGAAATTGAATTAAGAAAAGACCTTTATGGTAATGAACGAATGATTAAAGCTGTTTATAAAAAATGTCTTGACTGAAAATCGTTATTCAAGATGTTAAATAAATTCTAAATTTCAGTGCTCACTATAAGAAACTTATTTTAATGTTTTTATAAACATTATTTTTGTGCTTATTAAAGAAAAACAATTAAACTATTATGAAAAAAGTAATTACAGGAATATCTCTTATGAGTTTGTTATTATCTCAAGTATCATGTTCTAGTGAAGATGATCAAACTTTAATTGAATCCCTACCTTCAAACTATCAAGTTGTATTACCAAAAAATGTTCCATCTGATCTTTTATCAAAGTCTTCAGAAGATCTTTTTAGCTCAGTTTCAAATAGAAAATTATCATTAGAAGAATTAAATGAAATTGTAGAGCATATTTCTCAAGACATTCCCAATTTTGAAAACATGTTAGAAGGGGACATCAAACAAATTCAGGAAATTTTTGTAGGAATTTCTGAAATTGATATTAAAGAGAATAAAGATCTAATAGATTCCGTTTTCACTAAAATTCAACAATACAGAATTGCAGAAGCAACCAATGCAAATAAAATAATTTCTGCTCGTACATCAAACTACCAAGGAGGTCTATGTAGCAAAGAATTTTGGTTACTATTTTCAAACCCTCGATTCATTTGGGGAACGCAAAAAGCATCTATAGAAGCACAAAGTATTACAATTGAAAAGTTTGGAAGTAATGATTATTATGGAAAAGGGGATGCCTTTCGTCATTCCTTATGGAATGCTCTAATAGCAAAATATTGTGGAAGCACTGTTAACTCAATTCAAAAAGCAGTAAACTGGGCAGAAAAATTCACCTATACACACGAAGAATGTGGTACTATAGAATCATTGGAATCTAAGATGGATTTACACAACAACCATTTTGGAAGACACTATTTCTCCAAAGTATCTTGGGTAGAAGAAAAACGTATATGGTTTTGGAAAGTAAAGCGTGTTCATGCTCCCGAAACTATGGCATTAGTTGATTATTTCTATCAAGAAGCTTTTAACAATAGTGTTAAAGTAGCTTCCGAAATCGAAATGAACACAGCAACAACTTTAGTAAGGCTAAAATAGTAAGTTGTTCTATTTAAAACCAAAAACAAATCGCCTAAAAGATTTTTTAGGCGATTTTTCATATTTAATTAGGTTATTTTTATTCTCTAAAATTTCAAAACTGTTATTGTATAGAATAATCAAACAACGATTCAATTGAAATACGTAAACCATTTATCATTCTTTCAAAATTTTCTTTTCCTAAAAGTATTTGTTTTTTACAAGAGATTAAACTTTGGCCTCGTTATTTCTTTTTATATTTGTAGAAAGAAAAAAATGTTATTCATGAAAAAAATCATTACTGGATTATGCTCTATAGTGTTATTTTTGGGGTGTGCTACAAATCCTATAACAGGTCGTAAACAATTGAGTATGGTTTCCGAGACCAATTTATTCCCTCAATCTTTTGCTGCTTATCAACAAACTCTAAAAAAAAGTAAATTATCAACTAATGCACAGCACAATGCACAAGTGCAACGTGTTGGAAAACGAATTCAAGTTGCAGTTGAAAAGTTTTTTAATGATATAGGTAAACCACATGCCTTAGCTAATTATAAGTGGGAGTATAAAGTAATCGAAAGTGATCAATTAAATGCTTGGTGTATGCCAGGAGGTAAAGTAGCTTTTTATACTGGAATTTTACCTGTTTGTAAAGATGATGCTGGAATTGCTGTTGTAATGGGACATGAAATAGCTCACGCTATTGCTAATCATGGAGGAGAACGTATGAGTCAAGGGAAGTTAATAAATATAGGAAGTTCCGCAGTAGCAATTGGAGCAGGAGGAGCCAGCGCCTCTACTCAGCAAGCTATCATGCAAGCCTATGGTATAGGTTCACAAGTAGGTATGTTAAGTTACAGTCGAAAGCATGAGGCTGAAGCTGATGAAATGGGTATTTTATTTATGGCCTTAGCCGGTTATGATCCAACTGTTGCTCCTGCCTTTTGGGAAAGAATGGAAGCTATGTCAAATACTAATGGACAACAAGCTCCACCTGAGTTTATGTCAACACATCCACATCCTAAAACTCGTATTGCGGAATTAAATGCGATAATGCCTATAGCAAAACAGGTTTATCAAACTAAGTCGATTGAACCTTATTTTCTAGCGAAAAAAAGAAAGCGTTAATAAAGATACGTTTCCCATAGAAAACTCCTTGATATTCAAAGTAGTTCTCCAATTTTAGAGTAGTTGAATATCATAAATAGGATATATACTTAGCTTAGTTTTTTAAATCTAAATCTGGTAAACATATTTTAAAAGATAAAAAGGGTGAGAATTAATTAATAAGCTAAAGCTTATCAACTATCAACAAAAGGTCTAAATTAATTTAGACCTTTTGTTATTCGTTTTTTTTAGCAATATAAAATCCGTAACTGTAGTAGTCTTTGTACTTTTTATAGAAATCCATTTCTACTTTGTTCTCTTCCACTATTTTTTGAGCTAAATCAGTGTTATTATTTCGCTTTAAAAAATCTTCAAACCTAGATTCCATAGGCTTATAATAGTTTTCAATCCAGCTGTTTTCTTCTAAACAAAAATAACCCACGAGTGTGTACCCATTATTTTCTAATATTTTAATTTTGCTTGCTGCAGTATCTACTTCAGCATATTCCTGCTTCCAAAAATCTTCTAATCCTTTAGGTCGGGAAAGGGTTGTCCAAGTAATTTCACTAACGGCTAAATACCCATTGGGTTTCAAATACTTTTTCCATTGTTTAATTCCATTTTCAAACCCAATGTTATACACAGCACCTTCAGACCAAATAAGATCTAACTCTTCATTTTGAAAGGGTAAATCATCCATAGATTTTTCAAGAGTTGCTATTTTTTCTGATAACCCTAAATATTCAGATTTTTTATTGAGGTCTTCTAAAAATTCAGGAAACAAATCAACAGCAACTATTTGTCCTTTTAACTTTTTAGCAAGTGTAAAAGTTTGCCCTCCTGAGCCACAACCTATATCGGCAATTTTTAGATCTTTATCATCAGAAAAATTTATAAAACTAAGCGCTTTTAAGGTTTCCTCTTCACTTCCTGGCCCTTGTCTTTCCGAGTTTCTGTGAAGATCAATTATAAGTTCTAATTCAGTCATGAAATGGTTCTATTTTTTATTAAATATCTACGTTATATTTCAAATTAATTGAGTTAATACACAATTAATTTTTTGAGTTGAAGTAAGTTATTATTTATGAACATTCTAACTTTTTTTTGAAGGTAATTCTTCAGATTCATTTTTTTTATACACCATAATTGAAACTAAAATACTAACCTCAAACAACCCCCATAATGGAATAGCTGCTACCAACATACTAAAAATATCTGAAGGGGTTATAAAAGCAGCTAAAATAAGAATTATAATTACCGCAAATCGTCTATTTTCCTTTAGAAAAGAAGGTGTAACCAAACCTATTTTGGTAAAAAAATAAATCAATACAGGGGTAAGAAAAACAACTCCCATACTTAAAGTTGAGGTCGTTATGGTTGAAATCACCTCTCCTAATCGAAAAATATTTTCAGTTTTTTCAGAAATGGTGAAGGTATATCCAAAATGAAGCGCTAAAGGAGATATAACAAAATATCCAAAAAAAACTCCCAAAAGAAATAAAAAAGAGGTCACCCCAATAAAAGAAGATGCATATTTTTTCTCTTTTTCAGATAAAGCAGGCTTTACAAAACGCCAAATTTCAAATACAATATAGGGAAATGCTAAAATAACACCTGCTACTAATGCTACCCATAGAAAAATATTAAACTGTCCAAATACAGCAAAATTTTGTACATGAAATTGATCTGCTGAAAAGGAAAAAGGTGTTCCCAAACCTAAATTTTCTGTAAAATAATTTAATCCTCGATAAGTTATAAACTCAGGATTTACCATTCCCAATAAAAAATCATCTACTATATCTTTTACAAAAACACCACAAATTATTGCTCCAAAAACAATCGCTATTGAACTTCTCACCAAATGCCAACGCAACTCTTCTACATGATCTAAAAAAGACATTTCTTTTTTTTGTTCTTTCATTTTTTAATAATTAAATTTTATCGTGACTTCTCCTAAATAATCCCTTCTTTTAAAATATCTTGAAAATCTAATATTCCAACATAATTTTGAGAAGAATCTACCACTAATAATTGTCCAACTTTATGTAACTCAATCATCTCCAATGCTTGTGTTGCCAAAGCATCCTTTCCAATTATTTTAGGATTTTCACTCATGATTTCTTTGACTAAAGTTGTTTTAAAATCAGCCTCGTTAAATAACATTCTGCGTAAATCACCATCTGTAATCACACCTTTTAAGACACCCTTATCCTCCACTGCTGTAATTCCATTACGACTTTTAGAAATGGCTACAATAGCCTCACGAATATTATCATCAATATTCACCAAGGGCTTTTGATCTAAATCAATTAAATCTTCTACTTTCCAATACAAACGTTTTCCTAAAGAGCCTCCTGGATGAGATCGTGCAAAATCTCCTTCTGAAAAATTACTTACATGCATCAAAGCAACTGCTAAAGCATCTCCCATAGCCAATTGAGCTGTTGTAGATGTTGTTGGAGCCAAATTATGAGGTCCTGCTTCTTTTTCTATAGGAATATGTAACGTATATTGTGCTCGTTTTGCTAAAAAAGACTTCGTATGTGATGTTATTCCTACAAGAGTAATAGAACGTGATTTCAATAAAGTAACTAGATTTTTAATTTCAGGAGTATTTCCACTTTTTGATAATACAATCACCACATCATTATCCTGAATTAATCCTAAATCTCCATGAATAGCCTCAGAAGCATGTAAAAACTGAGAAAAAATACCCGTCGAATTTAAAGTAGCCACTATCTTATTCGCAATATGAGCACTTTTCCCAATTCCACTCACCACAACTTTTCCTTTCGTTTTATTTATTGTACGAACTACACTAACAAAGTTGTCGGATAACTTATCCCCTATATCTTTCAATGCTTTAGACTCGTTATAAAAAGTATTTTTTCCTGAATTTAGGATTTGATCGTTGTTCAATTTTATTCTTTTTTTTGTATGTTATTAATTTTGATTGTAAATTTATAATAAAATAATACAAATCTATAACATAAGCGGTGTTAAAAAAAGAATTAAAAAAATACTTTGGCTTTAGAGAGTTCAAAGGAAAGCAAGAAGAAATAATCACAAGCTTATTACAGGGCAATGATGTTTTTGTTTTAATGCCCACTGGAGGAGGAAAGTCACTATGTTATCAGTTACCTGCTTTAATGAGCGACGGATTAGCAATCGTTATTTCTCCATTGATTGCTCTAATGAAAAATCAAGTAGATGTCATTCGTGGAACATCAGAAAACAAAGGGATTGCGCATGTTTTGAATTCCTCCTTATCCAAGACTGAAACTAAAAAAGTAATGGATGATATCTCTTCGGGCATTACAAAACTATTATTTGTTGCTCCAGAATCTTTAATAAAGGAAGATTATGTGACTTTTTTAAATCAGCATCTAATCTCATTCTTTGCTATAGATGAAGCCCACTGTATTTCAGAATGGGGGCATGATTTTAGACCTGAATATCGCAATCTTAAAGAAATTATTCAAAAAATAGGCAAAGCACCCGTTATTGCTTTAACTGCAACTGCAACACCTAAAGTTCAAGAAGATATTCAGAAAAATTTAGGAATGCAAAATGCTCAAGTATTTAAAGCTTCTTTTAACCGAGCTAATCTATTTTATGAAGTTCGTCCTAAAATTAATATTGATAAAGAGATTATCAAGTTTATAAAAGGTAATTCCAGTAAATCGGGAATCATTTATTGCCTGAGCAGAAAAAAGGTAGAAGAAGTAGCTCAAATTTTACAAGTAAATGGTATAAATGCACTTCCCTACCATGCAGGATTTGACGCTAAAACACGAGCTAAACATCAAGATATGTTTCTTATGGAAGATGTTGATGTTATTGTAGCTACCATTGCATTTGGAATGGGAATTGACAAACCTGATGTACGTTTTGTAATTCATTATGATATTCCTAAAAGTTTAGAAAGCTATTATCAAGAGACTGGTCGAGCAGGTCGTGATGGAGGAGAAGGACATTGCCTCACCTTTTACGACTATAAAGACATTGAAAAACTAGAAAAATTCTTAGCAGGAAAGCCTGTTTCTGAACGAGAAATAGGAATGCAACTGTTAAATGAAATGGTGGCTTATGCTGAAACTTCTGGATCACGTCGTAAATTCATTCTCCATTATTTTGGAGAAGAATTTGATGAAATCAACGGTGAAGGTGCTAATATGGATGACAATATGCGTAATCCTAAAAAGAAAATTAATGTTCAAAAAGAAATAATTATCCTATTAAATCTTATCAAACAAACAAATCAAATTCTTAAAATAAAAGAATTGATCAATACACTTATCGGAAGTGAAACAGCCATTATTAAATCCTATAAGATTAGTGATGAAGCTTTTTTTGGTATTGGCAAAGAACATGATAAACATTTTTGGACTGCCGTTGTACGTCAAGCTTTGATTAACAATTATCTAAAAAAGGAAATAGAGAGTTATGGTGTCATTAAAATAACGAAAAAGGGTGAAGATTTTCTACAAAACCCTACTTCTTTTATGATGGCTGAAGATCATAATTACGCAGTATTACAGAAAAATGTCCATTCCTATATTCCTAAATCAACTGTTGCATTTGACCAAGCACTATTAGATCAATTAAAAAAAATCCGTAAAAAGGTTGCCACTCAAAATACTATTCCACCCTTTGCTGTTTTTCAAGATTTAAGCTTAGATGATATGACAACTCGATATCCTACAACTCTTGAAGAAATAAAAGATATTTTTGGAGTAGGAGAAGGTAAAGCTAAAAAATTCGGAAAACCCTTTGTAGAGTTTATTTCAAAATATGTAAAGGAGAACAATATAGAGCGTCCTGAAGATTTAGTTGTCAAACAATTGGTTAATAATTCCAGCCATAAAGTTTACATTATTCAAAGTACAGATCGTAAACAGAACATTGAAGATATTGCAGCGAATAAAGGACTTGAAATGGAAGAATTGATAAAAGAAATGGAACGAATTGTCTATCAAGGAACTAAACTAAATATTGATTATTATTTGAATGAAATTCTAGATGAAGAGCAACAAGAAGAAATTTTTGAATACTTTATGGAAGCTGAAACTGATAAAATAACAGATGCATACCATGAATTTGATGAAGAATTTTCCGAAGAAGAATTGCGTTTCATGCGAATTAAATTTTTATCTGAAGTAGCCAATTAACCTGTCTACAACTAATCTATCTAAGTATGGTTGTTCAATAATTCCAGTTTCACTAAAAACCTCATTTACATATCTAATGAAAAAACAGTACTTTTGCACAACGAGATGATTTTATGAAATACGGGATAATTAATTTAAGTGTCGTACCTATTCGTGCTCAAGCTTCTGATAAATCTGAAATGATTACTCAGGGACTTTTTGGGGAACTTATTCTCGTTTTAGAAACACACAAATCATGGATAAAAGTCAAAATTTTAGATGATTCTTATGAAGGATGGATGGATTGCAAACAATTTTCACCACTTTTAGAAAAAGACTTTATTCTTTATCAAAAAGCCAATAGGTATTTCTCAGGAGAATACATCACCTTTGCTTTTAACAAAAGTAAAATTCCTCTTACGTTACCATTAGGTGTTCAATTACCTTTGTATCAAAATAATCAGTTTCAAATAGGCGAAAAGTATCAAATTGAAACTGAAATTATTACAGGAGT
>JBKDZS010000136.1:0-1817 GCA_047971445.1 Flavobacteriales bacterium | reverse complement strand
TTTAGCATCTAAAAACCTAAAACCACTTTTGCAATTAAGAAGTATAATAGAATCCCCAAAATATCGTTTATAGTTGTTATAAAAGGACCTGTAGCAAGTGCTGGATCTATTTCTTTATTATGCAATACAATGGGCACAAGTGTTCCTATAAAACCTGCTAAAATAATAACTGCTAATAAAGAAACTGCAATGGTAAGACTTGTTAACCATTGAAATCCGATGATCGTACCAAAAAGAATAACCAAAAGAGACAAAACCAATCCATTTACTAAACTTAACCCCAATTCTTTTAACAGTCGAGTTGATAATTTTCCTTTTAAATCATCATTAGCAATAGCTTGAACAATGATGGCTGAAGATTGTACTCCAACATTTCCAGCCATAGCAGCAATCAGAGGAGTAAAGAAAAACAATTCTGGAAATTGAATTAATGCATTATCAAACCCTCCCATAACCCTTGCACTTGCTAGTCCTCCTAAAAGTCCTAATACCAACCAAGGCAATCGAGCTTTCGTAAGCTTCCAAATTGTATCATCCGAATCTACATCTTGTGAAATACCTGATGCTAACTGGTAATCTTTTTCCGCTTCTTCTTTAATTACATCCACTACATCATCAATCGAAATACGTCCTACCAAACGATTCAATTCGTCAACAACAGGAATTTCATATAAATCATACTTACTCATTACATTGGCTACTTCAACATCAGAATCTTTAACCGATACAAAATGTACGTTATCACGATAGTTTTCCTCAACTTTTGCACGTGTTGAGGTTGTCAATAATTTTTTCAGGGAAAGTGTTCCTAATAAAATATCATGATCATCTACCACATAAATTGTGTTAACCTGCTCCAATTCTTCAGCCTGTTTGCGCATTTCTTTTACACAAGTTAACACATTCCAACCTTTATTAACTTTAATGAGTTCTTTCCCCATCAATCCTCCAGCAGTATCCTCATCATAACGTAATAATTCTACAATATCCTTGGCTTGTTCAACATCATCTAGCTCTGCAATAACCTCCTCCTTTTGATCATCAGGAAGTTCTGCAATAATATCAGCGGCATCATCAGAGTCAATTTCTTTGATAACCGATTCTGCAATTTCTTTTGAAGTTAATTTTCGAAGAATTTTTTTTCGGTCATCATCATCTATTTCTATAAAGATGTCGGATGATAAATCATTATCTAAAATATCCAGAACATAGGCTTCATCTTCCAACTCAAAATCATCTAATATTTCTGCTATATCAGCAGGATGCATATTAGAAAGCATATCAATAATAGCCTTATTGTTACGCTTTTTGATATCCTCGAGAAGCATTTCTATAAACTCTGGTGATATGTTTCTTGCATCACTCATAACAGCGTAACTTGAAAGTTTAGTATAGGTAAAAAATTATACTCTTTTACCTTTCTCAAATAATGTAGTTAATTCAACAAAATTCTGAACAGATAATTGCTCAGGGCGCAAGGTAAGAAAATTATGCTCTTTTAACGAATCTGGAACCCCTAAACCTTTTAATGAATTACGTAAGGTCTTTCTTCGCTGATTAAACCCTACTTTTACAAGGGTTTTAAATAAGGATTCATCACAACCTAAGAGGGCTTTTTTACGAACCATTCTTATAACACCCGATTTTACCTTTGGTGGTGGGTTAAACACATGTTCATCTACTGTAAACAAATATTCCACATCATAGTATGCCTGAATTAAAACAGATAAAATTCCATACGTTTTATTTCCATGCTTTGCTGATACTCTTTCTGCTACTTCTTTTTGAAACATTCCTACAAATTCAGGAATTAAATT
>JBKDZS010000135.1:0-19919 GCA_047971445.1 Flavobacteriales bacterium | reverse complement strand
TCTCAACAACATCGAGAGGTGTTCTTTGTTGAAAACGATCGCGTAAATCGTTGGTGAAAGTTTGACTTAAAGTTACATTTTGTAAAGGAGCATAATTAGGAAAAAGATCTATTTGAACTGTTTTGATAGTTGGATCTAAAGAAGAACCATTTAGAGAGTAACAATTGGATAATAGCGTGAAATATAGAATACAAAGTATAGTGTAGCCTGTATTTCTTATTTGCAGTTTATGCTTAGCGATTTTCAGTTTTTGACTCATATTCCAAATTGTTTTATTTTACGATATAAAGTACGTTCCGATATGCCTAGTTCTTGAGCTGCATGTTTACGTTTTCCATTGTTTTTCTGAAGTGCTTTTTTGATAAGTTCTTCTTCTTTTTCTTGTAAAGATAAAGATTCTTCTGAGAGTTGTGCTTCCTCATAATCAAAATCATTTACATTATAGGATGGTGATTCATGTTGAATGCGGGGCTGAACTTCATAAAAATTGTTTGAAAGTTTTTCTTCTGGTGCGTGATTTTCAAAAACACGCTTAATTAATTGTTCATTTTTTTCATTGACGTCGAAATTATCACGATTCTGCATTAAATCTAGGGTTAGTGATTTTAAGTCGTTCAAATCCTTTTTCATATCAAATAAGACTTTATACAATAATTCACGCTCATTACTAAATTCTTCTTTAGAGTGAGAGGAGTTTTTTGAATTTGGACTTAAAATAGGTAAATGTTTTCCCTCGTAGGGCAGGTATTCACGTATTTTTTCCAAGGATATTAAACGATTTTCTTCAATAACAGAAATCTGTTCAACAAAATTTCGAAGCTGACGTATGTTTCCAGGCCATCGATAGTTTTCTAAATATTGTGTAGCTTGTGGGTCAAGTTGAATAGGTGGCATTTTATATTTATCAGCAAAATCGGAAGCAAATTTTCGAAATAATAACGAAATATCTTCTTTTCGTTCTCGTAAGGGAGGCAAGTTAATTTGAACTGTATTTAAACGGTAATACAGATCTTCTCTGAATTTTCCTTTTTGAACAGCATTTAATACATTAACATTAGTAGCAGCTACAACTCGAACATTAGTTTTTTGGGACTTAGAAGATCCTACTTTTATAAATTCACCTGTTTCCAAAACACGTAATAAACGAACTTGTGTTGAAAGTGGTAATTCTCCAACTTCATCCAAGAAAATAGTTCCACCATCAGCTACTTCAAAATATCCTTTTCGCATTTTGTCTGCTCCTGTAAAAGCCCCTTTTTCATGTCCAAATAATTCAGAATCAATAGTTCCTTCGGGAATAGCACCACAGTTTACAGCAATATATTGACTATGTTTTCGGTTGGATAAAAAATGAATGATTTTTGGGATAAATTCTTTTCCTACACCACTTTCTCCAATGACTAACACGGAAATATCTGTAGGAGCAACTTGTGTCGCTTTTTGAAGTGCACGATTTAATCCAGAATCATTTCCTATGATGCTAAATCGTTGTTTTATAGATTGTAATTTTTGCATTTTTAATTTCTCGTTAAAAGGGGTTAATTAATTCTTTTACCAATTAAGGTGGCGCTAGTACAGCTTTCGATTAAAACAGTAACAAAATCTCCAATCATTTCTTGTCCTGTTTTAGGAAAGACAACCATGGCATTTTGTGAATTACGACCTGCCCATTCTTCTTTATTTTTTTTAGATTTTTTCTCAATTAAAACATGCACCTTTTTCCCAATAAACTGTTGATTTCTGTATAAAGAATGTTCTCTTTGCTTTTCAATAATTTCAGCCAAACGGCGTTTTTTTATTTCTAGGGGAACATTGTCCTTTAGTTTTTTATGTGCAGGGGTTCCTGGTCGATCGGAATAAGCAAACATATAGCCAAAATCATATTGTACATAATCCATTAAAGAAAGTGTATCTTGGTGATCTTGCTCTGTTTCGTCACAAAAACCAGCAATCATATCATGAGAGATTGCACATTCAGGTAAAATTTCACGAATAGTGTTAATTAGAGTAATGTACTCTTCACGAGTATGCAAACGATTCATTTTTTTAAGTATGTGATTGCTCCCAGACTGAACAGGCAAATGAATATATTTGCAGATATTGTTATGTTTTGCTATGACATGTAAAACCTCTGTACTCATGTCTTGCGGGTTTGAGGTAGAAAACCGAATACGCATTTCAGGAACAGCAATAGCCACCAAGTCCATTAATTTTGCAAAATTAATGGCTGTTGCTTGTTGCATTTCAGTTGCTTTTGAAAAATCTTTTTTTAATCCTCCTCCATACCATAAATAAGAATCTATGTTTTGACCGAGTAAGGTGATTTCTTTATAGCCCTTTTTGTTTAAATCAATACATTCATCAACAATAGAATGAGGGTTTCGAGAGCGCTCTCTACCTCGTGTAAAAGGAACAACACAAAATGTACACATGTTATCACATCCACGTGTGATGGAGACGAAAGCAGTTACGCCATTTCCATCTAATCGAACAGGGTTTATATCGGCATAAGTTTCTTCTTTCGATAAAATAACATTAATGGCATCACGTCCTTCTTCTACCTCTGATAAAAGATTAGGTAAATCACGATAAGCATCAGGACCTACCACTAAATCAACTATTTTTTCTTCTTCTAAAAATTTCAATTTTAAGCGTTCGGCCATGCAACCTAAAACACCAACTTTCAAGGAAGGTGTTTGTTTTTTTATTTGATTGTATTGATTCAGTCGTTTACGAATAGTTTGTTCAGCTTTTTCACGTATTGAACACGTATTGATTAAAACCAAGTCAGCTTCTTCTAAAATGGCGGTTGTATTATAACCGTTTTCAGAAAGAATGGAAGCTACAATTTCAGAATCTGAAAAATTCATTTGACATCCATAGCTTTCGATGAATACTTTTTTAGTATTCTCGTTCTTTGTCTGAAATGATAGAGAAGCTCCTTGTTTGGTTTCGTCTATAATTTTATTTGGGGTAAGTTGAGTCATGAAATAATATTCTAAATATTGGAATGCAAAGATAAAAAATATTGCTGACATGTTGGCAGATTGTTTCTTCTTATGGATGTGTTGGGTTTAAAAATTTTAATTGTATGTTTGCTAAAATTTTCTTATATAAAAGAATAGCATATAGCAACGTAAATGTTTGTTTATGTTTTGTACAGTAAAAGTAGTAGGGGTTTGTTGGAGACAATAGAATAGATCAATTTAATAGGAGAAAACAGGTAATTTAAAAATCAAAATATGTTTCAGGAAAAAGTAAATAAAATTATAGATGAAGGTTATAATTTAAGCGTTTCAGAAGTGTTCAGTAAATCTTTTGTATTAATAAAAAATAATATAGGGATAGGAATATTGTTTTCCCTAATTTTTATAGCATTATCCTCAATATTTAATATTATTGGTTTTAATATGGTAGGTTTGGATGTAGAAGAAATGATTACAACTTATATAGATTTGATTGAAACTAAAGATATTGAAAGGTTAGGAAGTTTTATGGAAAGTTATGAAGAAATTTCTAATCTTCTAGTAGTGTTAACATTAGTTGTTTCTATAATATTAGCTCCATTATATATTGGGCTAATCAATTATATATATAAAAAGAGTAAAGGCGAAGCTTCTGTAGCAAATATTATAGCTCCTTACACATCATCCAAGATAGGAGGTTTATTAATTTGCTTTACAGCTATTTTTATGTTTTATCAAATAGGCACATATTTATTTTTTCTTCCAGGTTTCTATGCATATGGCATTTTGTTTTTGGCTCCTATAATTTATTGGTTTAATGATGTTTCATTTGGAGAAGCCTTAACTGCTAGTGTGAAAATAGCACATAAAAACCTTATAAAGCTAATTATAATAGCAGTTTTATTAATGATTGTGAAAAACCTAGGAATTTTAGTGTTTGGTGTAGGTTTCTTTTTTACATTCCCATTATGCATAATAGGACACTACGTAGTATACAGACAAATTTTTATTGTAGAAGAAAATGATAGTAAAATAGATAAAATAGGTGCTTTGTAGATAATTAGTAGGTTTTAGTAAAGAAAACAGTTTTTAGTGATCACTTTTTAATGGTGAAAGAAAACTTATCTGAAAAGTTCAAGATAATATTATATTTTTGCACAAAATATTAAGACGGTATGCCAAAGAATTTAGTTATCGTAGAGTCTCCTGCAAAGGCAAAAACCATTCAAGGGTATTTAGGAAAAGATTTTCAAGTAGAATCTAGTTTTGGACATATTTCCGATCTTGCAAAAAAGGGAATGGGAATTGATGTCGAAAATAATTTTAAACCTTTATACGAAATATCTTCAGACAAAAAAGAAGTGGTTAAAAAGCTAAAAGCTTTAGCTAAGAAAGCCGATACTGTTTGGCTCGCCTCCGATGAGGATCGTGAAGGAGAAGCGATTGCATGGCATCTTAAAAAGGAATTAAAATTAACTGATGAGAAAACAAAACGTATTGTTTTTCATGAGATTACAAAAACGGCTATTCTAAAGGCTGTGGAAAATCCTCGCTCAATTGATTATAATTTGGTAAATGCCCAACAAGCACGACGTGTACTAGATCGTTTAGTTGGGTTTGAATTATCTCCAGTGCTTTGGCGTAAAGTTAAGGGAGGTCTTTCGGCAGGGCGTGTTCAATCGGTTTCAGTGCGTTTAATTGTAGAAAAAGAAAAAGAGATTCGAGCCTTTATTCCCAAGGAATCGTATCGTGTAACCGCTGAGTTTAAGACAATAGAAGGGAAGAAATTTAACGCAGAACTTCGTAATCGTTTTAAAACAAAAGAAGAAACATTAGCTTATTTAGAGAAAATAGTTGGAGCAGATTTTGTCATAACAGACTTAACTCAAAAGCCTGCAAAAAAATCTCCAGCAGCTCCTTTTACAACTTCAACTTTACAGCAAGAAGCTTCTCGTAAGATGGGCTATTCAGTCTCCATGACTATGCAGTTGGCACAACGTTTATATGAAGCAGGACACATTACTTATATGAGAACTGATAGCGTCAATTTATCAAATGATGCTAAAGATGCGATTGAAAAAGAAATTAAAGAAGAATTTGGAGAAGCATATTCTAAAAGTCGAAATTACAATACAAAAAATAAAAGTGCTCAAGAAGCTCACGAAGCTATTCGTCCTACCAATATGAATAGAAAAATAGCGGGAGGAGATGATCGCCAAGAGCGTTTGTATAGTCTTATTTGGAAAAGAACTGTAGCTTCTCAAATGGCAGATGCAAAATTAGAGCGTACGACTATTTCCATTGTTTCTTCCAAAGAAACAAATCCGTTTGTTGCAAAGGGAGAAGTAGTAACTTTTGATGGTTTCTTAAAATTGTATTTAGAAAGTACAGATGATGAAAGAGAAGAAAAAAGAGGATTATTACCAAAAGTAGCGATAGGAGAAGCTGTTCAAAATGATCAGATAATAGCACAGCAACGTTTTACAAAACCACCTGCACGGTATACAGAAGCCTCTTTAGTGAAGAAACTAGAAGAGTTAGGAATTGGTAGACCTTCTACTTATGCACCTACAATTTCAACTATTCAACGACGTGAATATGTGGAAAAATCCCAGCTAGAAGGAGTTAATAGGGAATATAATTACATTTCTTTAAAGAAAGATAAAATTCAAGTTTCAAAACAGATAGAACGTGTTGGTGCTGATCGTAACAAGTTAGTTCCTACAGAAATAGGAACCATTGTAAATGATTTTTTAGTTGAGCATTTTGAAAATGTATTGGATTATAGTTTTACTGCTCGAGTTGAGGAAGAATTTGATACTATTGCCTTAGGAAAAGAAGGTTGGACTGAAATGATAGGGGATTTTTATGGAACATTTCATTCAAAAATTGAAGATGTTAAAGAAAATGCTGATCGTGCAACGGGAGAAAGACTCTTAGGAAAACACCCTGAAACAGGAAAAAATGTTTATGTAAAAATAGGGCGCTTTGGTCCTATGGCACAAATAGGTGAAGCAGATGATGATGAAAAACCTTTGTTTTCAAGTTTACGAAAAGACATGGTACTTTCAGAAGTTCAGTTAGAAGAGGTGTTAGATTTATTTAAGTTGCCTCTAAGCTTAGGGGAATATGAGGGAAAAGAAATTGAAGTGAATGAAGGGCGTTTTGGTCCCTATGTGAAATATGATGAAAAGTTTATATCTTTGAAAAAAGGTGTTAATCCATTAGAAGTTGATTTTGATGAAGCTGTAAAGGCTATTATTGCTAAGCAAAAAGCAGATGCACCTATCGCCCATTACGAGGATAAACCTGTCCAAAAAGGAACAGGTCGCTTTGGTCCTTTTATCAAATGGAATGATATGTTTATTAATGTCAATAAAAAATATGATTTTGATAACTTATCAAAGGAGGATATCAAAACGTTAATTGAAGATAAAAAAAGAAAAGAAATTGAAAAATTCATTCATAATTGGGAAAATGAAGGGATTTCAGTTCAAAAAGCACGTTGGGGGCGTTTCAATATTGTTCAAGGAAAAACCAAAATTGAATTATCAAAAGATTTTGATGTTCAATCATTAACATTGGAGGAAACAAAAAAAATTATAGAAAAACATACACCCAAAAAAAAGAAGGCTGCTAAAAAGAAGACGACTAAGAAAAAATAATGATCACAGAATTTTTAACGCCAATTGACAAAACAGTCTTTAAGGAGGTGAACTTTGAAGCACCTTTTTCTGTAGCATCTACAAGTGTTTTTTTTGAAGGTGATTTAAGCGTTTTGAAAGAAAATACTATTGTATTAGTAGGAGTAGAAGAAACTAGGGGAAGTACACAAAGTAATTTTACTGAAGTAAACTTTAATGCAATCCGGGAAAAATGGTATCAACTTTTTATAGGGAATTGGTCTAATAGATTAGTAGACTTAGGTAATGTGAAAGCTGGAGATACAGTGTTAGATACATACTATGCTGTTCAAGAAATAATTTCATATTTAATAGAAAAAAAGTGTATTCCCATCGTTTTAGGAGGAGGTCAAGATATAACATATATCATTTATCGTGCTTACGACCGAATCCAAAAAACAATCAATATTTGTTCCGTAGATCGAAAATTTGATCTAGGATTATTTTCAGAAGAAGAAAATGCAGACTCGTATTTAAACAAAATTTTGACAGAAGAGCCACAAAAACTTTTTAATCACTATAATATAGGACATCAAAGTTATTATGTATCACAAGAAGAAATGGACTTAATAACACAAATGAATTTTGAGTATTTAAGATTAGGAAATATATCAAAAGAGAATATAAGTGAAGTAGAACCTTTTTTGCGAGATAGTGATTTGGTTACAATTGATATGAGTGTTATGCGATTCTCAGAATCGCCAGCTAATGTTTATACGACACCTAATGGTTTAGACGGAAAAGAAATTTGCTCCATAACACGTTATGCAGGTATGAGTCCTAAGGTATCTTGCTTAAGTCTTTTTGAATATAACCCTTTAGAAGATGTTAAAAAGCAATCTGCTGCTTTAATGGCACAAATGATATGGTACTTTATAGAAGGTTATAATTTGAGAGAAGAAATCCCTAGTTTTTCAAAAAAAGAAGCCTATTTATTTTACACTGTCCCTGTAGAGAATAGGGAGTTTAAATTTATAAAAAATAGAAAGTCAGAGCACTGGTGGATTGAATTAGATTATGAGTCAGAAAAGAATAATATCATTGAAAAAAGAATGATTCCTTGTTCATACAAAGATTATTTGAATACAGTAGAAGGTGAAATCCCTGATCGCTGGTGGAAGAACTATAAAAAATTTTTATAACAAAGTATAATAATGTTTAACATATTACGTTAAAATAGAACAAAAAGAATTTTGATTTACTAAAAAAGTAATTAATTTTGCGATTTGAAAATATCTAAAGATATGATTTTAAAAAGAATACTAATTATCGTCATTATAGTTCCCATGTTATTTTCTTGTTTTGGAGGAAAACGTGGAGGTAGCAGCGGATCATACGATTCCAAAACAACCCGAGGTCAAATTGTAGGGGTAAAACCAACGAAAAAGTGGAATTTAGAACAACCACTGGGTATGATTCGAATCCCTTCAGGATCTTTTGTTGTAGGACAAAATGATTATGATTTTACAGGGAATTTTGATGCGGATCCTCGTACGGTAACAGTTTCATCGTTCTTTATAGACGAAACCGAAATAACCAATGGGGAGTATTTACAGTTTGTATACTATACACGTGACTCTGTTGCTAGACATAAGTTAGCTGAGAAGGCATATGAATCTGGAGGAGGAGAAGGTATTAGTGAGTATGCTTATTTAGGTACTGACGAAAATTATGAAGATGGAGATAACTTACCTTATTATCAGATGATTGCTGAAAAGGGTTCAGGTGAAGGATATGATGAAGTAAAGCAATTAAATTGGGAAGTTCCTTTGTATTGGAATACTGGAGATTACCCTGATGTTGAATACGCTGAGATTTTAGAAAGCATGTATATAGCTCCTGAAGAACGTGTTGATGGTGATCGTTTTATTGATTGGGCAGAAATTAAATATAAATACCAGTGGGTAGACATAAAAGCAGCAGCAAAAGCAAAAGCAAGCCGTAAAGATTTTATTCGATCAAAAGAAGTATCAGTCTATCCCGATACAACTGTTTGGACAAAAGATTTCAATTATTCATTTAATGAACCTATGCATGAAGAGTATATGTGGCATGATGCCTACCGTAATTACCCCGTAGTAGGTGTGACCTGGTGGCAAGCACAAGCTTTCTGTTCTTATAGAACAAAAAATGCAACAGTTTATAATAAATCTAAAAATAAGCCTAAATCGAATAGATACAGGTTGCCTACTGAGTTTGAATGGGAATATGCTGCTAGAGGAGGTTTAGATGCTGGAACTTATCCATGGGGAGGTCCTTATTTATCAGATGATAGAGGTTGTTATATGGCCAATTTTAAACCTAAAAGGGGTAATTACATGGAGGATGAAGAAGAAGGGAATTGGATTTATACAGCAGAAGTTAAATCATTTCCTGAAAATGGATTTGGATTATACGATATGGCTGGAAATGTTTCAGAGTGGACAGAATCAGCTTATGATAAATCAGGGTATATCCAATCAGCAAGTATTAACCCTAATTTAGCACATGGACGTATGGATAATCCTAAAAAAGTAATTCGAGGAGGATCTTGGAAAGATATTGGATATTATTTACAAGTAGCTTCTCGTGATTGGGAATATGCAGATTCAGCAACCTCTTATATAGGGTTTAGAACTGTTCAAACAATTCCAGAAAGCGTACGAAGAACAAAGGCATCAGTTAGAAAAAGATAAAAAATTAGAATAAAAAAAATAAATCATAAAAAATTATGGCAGCAAAAACAAAGAAAAAGGATAAGATGTTGAATATGTTCTACTCATTAGGAGCAGCAGTTGTAATCCTAGGAGCATTATTCAAAATTAATCACTGGGCAGTTCCAGGATTACCATTTTTGGACGGTACAGTTTTGTTAGCAATTGGTTTAATTGCAGAAGCACTTATTTTTATAATTTTCGCATTTGATCCTCCTGCGGGAGATTACGAGTGGGAAAAAGCATATCCAGAGTTGGTTGATGGAACACCTGTTTCCAAGAAAGCAACACGTCATGCTGAACCAGAATTGGAAAAGGATTCACTATCCAAAAGGTTGGATGAGTTGTTCAAAGAAGCTCGTATTGATGCTGAACTCGTAACAGGATTGAAACATAGTTTTGAGAAGTTAGGGCATTCAGTAGAGGCTTTAAATCAATCTACAGATGATGCTAAAACGGTAAGCGAGCAATTAAATGTATTATCAGGAAACTTGTCTTCATTAAACGGCGTTTATGGAGGTATGTTATCTGCAATGAGTGGTAAAAATAATGGATAATTTTTGTCAGTTTAAGCACTAATTAAATTTAAAAAAGAATGGCAAAAGGAAAATTATCACCACGTCAAAAGATGATCAATCTAATGTACTTGATATTCATTGCTATGATGGCGTTGAGTGTCGGTCGAGAGGTATTGAGATCTTTTGGTAATACTAACGCAACTTTAGAAGAAGTTGTGAGACAGACCACAGAAGCAAACAAAAGTTTTTATAACGGTTTGGCAAAAAAAGCTGAGGAGGATCCAGAACGTTATGCTTCGGTATATGAAAAATCGCAGGAGATTAAGCAAAAATCGGATGAATTTATTGCTTATATTGACGGAATAAAATCTGAAATGGGAGCGGATAATATTGATATGGCTTCTGATAATTTAGATTATAAAGTTTTAGAGTCCTCTGAAAAATTAAATAAACTATTTTTTAGAGGAGGAGGGAAGCCTACGGATAAGGCTTTGGAATTTGAAGCTAAAGTGAATGAATTTAGAGAATTTTTATTATCAGTTCCTACTTTAAAGGGAGAGGATAAGGCACGTATTGAAAACTTTTTTTCAACAGAGCCTTCAGGAAAGAATAAAACATGGCTAAATGAAACTTTTTTTGACCAGCCTAATGTAGCATCATTAACCAATTTATCATTATTGGAAACAAATGTTCGTAATGAAGAATCGAAAATTGTTTCTTCTATGTTGGCAACAAAATTGATTCAGGATGTTGAATTAAATAGCTTTGAACCTATTGTAGTAGCACCTTCAACCATCAAACAAGGTGATCCAGCAAGTGCTAAAATATTGTTGGGAGCCTATGATAGTTCTATACAATCAAATGTTGTCGTGAACGGTGTTTCACGCCCAATGAAAAATGGAGTAGCCGAGTTTGAGTTAGGTACAGGTTCAGTAGGTTATAAAACAATAAGTGGAGAAATTTCGTATGTAAATGGCGCTGGAAAAACAATTAGCTACCCGTTTAATCAAAAGTATTATGTTGCAGGAGAAATCATTGAACAAGCAATTCCAGATGTTGCTTATGGAGCTGTAACTGCAGATAAAATGAACGTTGTTTATAGAGGTTTGAACAACCCTATGAGTGCAACGATGAGTGGAGCTAAGGATGGGACTATTAAATTAAGTGCCTCTACAGGATCTTTATCATCAAAAGGAGGAGGAAAATACATGTATAAACCAGGTGGTGGAAAAACTGTAACTTTCACGGTTTCAGGTGTAACACCTAAGGGAAAAACTGTAACAGAGAAAGTGACGTATAGAATTAAGGATGTACCTAAACCACAAGGTATGGTACGAGGAGAATCAGCATTGGCTTTACCTGTGAATTCAATTGTAAAAGTTACTGTAGACGCATGATTTCCTAACTTCTTATTCGATATTAAAGCTAAAGTAACTAGTTTTAAGGTGAAAGTTCCTGGTAAGTTAACAATGAACTGTTCAGGAAATAGAATGAGTTCAGAAGCAAAAGCTTCTTTTGGTAAATTAAGAAGAGGGCAAACGGTTCAAATTTTTGATATTAAAGCTACTTCTACAGTGCCAATTAAAAATGCAACTCCGGTTGTGATTACTGTAAGGTAATAAATGTTATAAAATTATGTATGATGAAAAATATTTTGAGTACACTATGTTTAATTTTAGCAGGATCTATCTCTGCTCAGAATTTGCTAAATGTAAAATCTCCTGAAGAATTTGCAAAGAAGGCACAGGAACAAGCTGAAAATGATTCTACTGGAAGTAATGATCCTCTAGAATATGGAAAAGTAAGAGATAAGGATGTTCTTTGGTCAAAAATTGTATGGGAGGTAGTTGATATGAACGAAAGAATTAACCAGCCTTATTACCATGCTTCTGAAGGAGTTGCAGGACTTGGAACAAAATCATTATATGAGGCCATTAGCGAAGGTATAAAGTCAGGTAAGATTAAAGAAATCTATACCGATGATACGTTTGCTACTAAGACAGATTATGCAAGTGCGACTTCAAAATTTTCAGTTGTAGATACATCCGATTGGGCTAGAGATAAAATGGCTGCTGGTGAAACGATTACAGAAGATGACCTAGATTTTAATGAACTTCGTAGTACAGATGTTAAGCTATTTAAAATCATGGGAATGTGGTATATCGATAAGAAGTTAGGAGAAATGCGTTACCGACCTTTAGGAGTAGCTCCTATGGGACCTGATATGCAGGCAGTTAACGCAGGTATTGTAGATGATTCATTTTATGATCTATTTTGGGTTTGGTATGCTGACGCACGTAAAGTATTACATCAAGAGAAAATATTTAGTGGTCGAAATGTATCTGCTAATATTTCATTTGATGATATGCTTAATGCACGTCGTTTTAACTCAGTGATTTACAAAGAGCAAAACATGCAAGGTAGAGCCGTAAAGGATTATATTGTAAGTGATGCAAAAGGTCAGATAGAAGAGAATAAAAGAATCGAAGCAGTCATTCGAGATGTAGAATCTGATTTATGGCAACAATAGAAATATCATATAAATAAGCTAAGCCATCTCAAAATTTATTTTGAGATGGCTTTTTTAATGTTTAATTTTTTAAAAAAGATGTACGATTATATTATAGTAGGACAAGGATTAGCAGGTAGTTTGTTTGCATACAAATGCATACAGCATAACAAAACCTTTTTATTAATTGACCCCAATACTAACAATGCATCAAAAGTTTGCTCAGGAATGTATAATCCTGTTATCTTAAAAAGATTTACAACCGCCTGGAATGCTCTCCAGCAAGTAAGCCAAGTAGAACATTCTTTTAAAAATATAGAAACATATTTAGAGACAAGCCTTATTGAAAGCATGAAAATCAATAGAATTTTTCATTCTCTTGATGAACAAAAAACATGGTTAAAAAAAGCTAAGAAAGAAGTTTTAAAGCCTTTTTTAAATACGAACATGGAACATATAGACAATCCGTTTATAGAAAATAATTTTGGTACAGGGGAAGTTTTTAAAGGAGGAAAAGTTAATGTTAAAGAGTTTTTAACAGTTTTTAGAAAAACTTTACAAGAAAACCAACGACTTCTTGAAGAAAAATTGGATTATGACTGTTTGGAAGTTACAGATTCCTTAATCGAATATAAAGGATTTAAAGCTTTAAAAATTGTTTTTTGTGAAGGGTATGGATTAAAAGAAAATCCTTTTTTTAATAACTTACCATTAGTAGGAAACAAAGGAGAAACAATGGTTATAAAAGCCCCTAAATTAAAATTAGATCGTGTTATAAAATCTAAAGTTTTTATAATACCCCTAAAAGAAGATTATTATTTTGTTGGAGCAACCTATAACTGGAATGATAAAGATGAGATTCCTACTGAAAAAGGAAAGAATGAATTGGTTATTAAATTGAAAACTTTCCTGAAGATTGATTTTGAAATTATAGATCATAAAGCTGGATTAAGACCCACGGTTATAGATCGTAGACCATTAGTAGGCAGGCATAAGAATTATCATAATTTATATGTCTTAAACGGTTTAGGAACACGAGGTGTAATGTTAGGGTGTGCTATGGCGGATAAATTATTTGATTTTATAGAAAATAAAAAATCTTTAGCCGAAGAAATTAATATTGACCGATTTTATATCCAGTAGAATAAGAAATTCATCTATGAAAACGGGGTGTATGTCGAATGAAGGTTCCTTAAAAACTGAAAAGATTCTACATTTGAATCGAAGTTAAGCAACAGTAGATAACTTTTTCATAGTTAAAATTTAAGTTCTCTCCCAATAAGTATTTATTGGGAGTTTTTTTATATTATATATAAAAAGGATTTATTTTTATGCTTACGATGAAAAGTGTATAAGATCGTAAAATAGTATTTTATGCCATTTTAAGTTATATTTTTTATTTTTATCCTATGAAAAATCACCCACAGACTCTAAAAAAAGGAGATTCTATTATATTAGTTTCACCCGCTCGAAAAATTTCTCTAGAAGAAATGAAGCCTTTTATTCAACTACTTGAAGGTTGGGGATTACAGGTGTTATTAGGAAAGAATATATTAAGAGAATATCATCAGTATGCTGGTACAAATCAAGAACGACTAGAAGATTTTCAAGAAGCATTGGATCATCCTGATGCAAAAGCTATTTTATGTGCTCGAGGGGGGTATGGTTCTGTTAGAATTATTGACCAACTCGATTTTGCTCAATTTATTCAAGATCCAAAATGGGTAATAGGTTATTCCGATATTACGGTTTTTCATGAATATATTAATCAAAAATTTAATATAGAAACATTACATGCTACTATGCCTATTGATTATACAAAATCAACTCCCGAAACTTTTGAATCTTTACGAAAAGTATTGTTTGGAGAGCCCTATGTAATTAGTGTTCAAAATGCTGTCGTGTACGGCTCAACTTCTAAAATTGAGGGAAAAATAGTTGGAGGTAACCTTTCTATTATTTATAGCCTATTGGGAAGTCCTTCTTCTATTGACACTTCAGGGAAAATACTTTTTATAGAAGATTTGGATGAGTATTTATATCATATTGATCGAATGATGGTCAATCTAAAACGAAATAACCTTCTAAAAAATATTAAAGCATTAATTGTTGGAGGAATGAGCGATATGCAAGATAATACGATTTCTTTTGGAAAAACGGCCAAGGAAATTATCCTTGATGCATGTTGTGAATATGATTTCCCCATCATTTTTAATTTCCCATCAGGACATATAAAGGATAATAGAGCATTAATTTTTAATAAAAAGTGTCAGTTGACGATTGAAAATGATTCCGTTTCTATAACCTTTTAATTTTTTGTATATTAGGGTCTAAAGATTAAACTTATGACGAAAAGCTATGAATTGGGAATTGAAGGAGAGCTTCATGCAAAAAAGTACCTTAAAGAGAAAGGATATACTATTTTAGAAGAGCGATGGCATTTTGGAAGAGCTGAAATTGATATTATTGCAAAACGAAGGGAAACGCTCTATATTATCGAAGTTAAAACAAGAAGTTATGATGAAGTTGCTAAGCCCGAAGATGCCATTAATTTTAAAAAGAAAAAATTACTTATTGAAGCTGCAAATGAATATGTGCTTCTACATGATTTGAATATAGAAGTTCAGTTTGATGTTATTACTTTAATTAAACAGGATATAAAATGGAAAATGAATCACATCCCTGATGCATTTCGCCCCTATTTCTAATTTTGAAAATAGACTAAAATAAAAATTACATTAACACGTGATTTATTCGGTCCATTTTGCAGCAATGTTTTGCATTTCACCTATATTTTTTTGAACAAATGGAGAACGCTCACCTGTACTGATTTGTTCAAACAAAAAGAGAGCTTGTTCTTTTTTGTTGTTTTTAGCTAATAGTTTAGCTTTTAACCAATAAGCGCTATCTAAATCACTTTCTTTATTTTTCCCATTAGATTTTTCTAAATTTTGTAAAGCTCTATTGATCCAAAAAATTGATTTAGGATGATTGTATTGGGGTTTTGAAAAGAAATTGGCTAAATTGTAATAAGGTCGCCATGCTTCGCCTTCGTTTTGTTCTTCTAAAGACTTTTGTAATTGACTTTCAATGTCGTCCATAAAATTAACTTCAACTTCAAAAGGTAATTTTAATAAACTCCAATATAATTTTACTAACGCTTTATCAATACCATTACTTTGAATGTCATAAACCAGCCGTTCACGAGGTTCTTGGGTAAAGTCAGGTTCAATAACCAAACGTAAAAAATCTTTTTCGGGATCATATGATGCATTTCCCCATTGATTAATTTCCTTATTAAAAATTAAGACCCACTCATTGGTTACTTCTGGAATAACAAAAAAGGAATAGGAACCTTTTGGAACAGGATGACCGTTCAATTTTACATCAGTTGAAAATGAAATTTTAGTGGCTTCATTCGCTCCAGCACGCCAAATAGTTCCGTAGCCTTCTAAATCTCCAAAAACCTTTCTTCCTTTAACCCCTGGACTACTATAATCAATTCGTATCTCAGTAAAGCCAACGGTGCTTATTACGGTTGATTTAGGGCTAAGTCTTGGAGCAACCTCTGTTTGTCCAAATAAAGAAATACTCCACGTAACGAATAATAACCTAATTTTTTTCACTTAAATATAGTTTTAAAATAATATTATTTACTTTTTTTTGTTATATCACCATTTAATTTCCAATCAAGAAATGTGAATAAGGCGTTAAATAAGTAAAATACATATTTAACGATATTGGCTAAGTTTAGCTGAATTACAGCTTTTATGAGTTGAAGAAAATTATAAATCATCCAGCTTAGCCAAGTTTCTTCATATTTTAAAGCATTGGCTATATTAGCACCTATTGAAAGTCCAAAGATTAAAGATACCCATAGGTAAAGTGTGTTGTTACCTCCAAAAAAATAGAACCCTAAATAAACAATGCCAAAAGAAATAGATAAACCTCCCCCTACAATAATCGCATACCAAAAATCCATCTTCCTAATTTTCTCTCCTTGATTCCAATTGTAGGAAGCGAAAGAATGAATTAAAAAGGTTAAAGGGTAAGTAAGAATTGCAGAGTGATTTCCAAACATATAATCAATAACTCCTGATGAAATGGTTGTAACAACTGCAATGAAATTTCCCCAATTATTTTGCTTTCCTACTAAACGCGTTGCCATAATAGAAAATACAGCTCCAATAATAGAAAATATTCCTATAGGAAAGGCGCCCTTTAGCATATAGTTTCCTAATTCATGAAAGGGTATGTTAAATTGTAGGGTTTCATTAAAATAAACAGTTCTATGAAATCCTCTCCACAGTGTTACGCCTAAAATTAAAATTGCTGAAAAAATATCCAAATATTCTGATTGAACAAATTGTCTCAACAATGATTTTAGTTTTGATAATCCCATGGAATAAATACACTTTCTTAATCAACTATATCACAAATATACAATTTCAAATGGTTTACGAAATAACTTTTATTTATCAACTTATCTATAAAAAAATGATTTAAATTAGCTTTAAAAAGCTTTGAAATATGTAAATTTGAAGCCAACTTTAATCCATTGAAATGAAATTATTTGAAGTGTTATTTTCTACCAAAACCATGACTTTTTTATTAATTGTTTTTGCAACAACCATGGGGCTTGCTACTTTTATAGAATCGTGGTATGGAACGCCTACAGCTCAGGCTTGGGTGTACAAAACAAAGTGGTTTGAACTTATTATGGCTTTATTGACACTCAATTTTATTGGAAATATAGAGCGTTATAAATTATATACTTGGAAAAAATTACCTACTTTATTATTGCATATTTCTTTTGTAATTATGTTGGTTGGAGCGTTTATTTCACGTTATCACAGTTTTGAAGGACAAATAGATATTGCAGAAGGAAAATCAGAAAACATGATTCGTTCCAGTGAATCTTTTTTTAAGTATATGGTAAAAGGAGAAGATAAACCCCCTTTGTATGATGAAGATGCATTTATTTTATCACCTTTTCATAAAAACTTTGAAAAAACTCTTCATTATGAAGGTGAAAAAATTGAATTTCGTGTGCTGGATTATGTTCAAAAAAAATATTCAAAAGGGTATTCTGGTGTAGAAGTTATTACCAAGATGGGAGGACAAGGTGATGGAAAAGCAACCCGAGAATCTGAAACATTATTAAAAGGAGATGTTATTGAATTTGATGGTCAAAAATTAGGTTTTGAGAGCTCTGACTCATCTATTATGAATATAGTAGAAAAAAATGATGCACTCTATCTAAAAGCACCGTACAAATTTGAATATTTTAATATGTTAGAAAATAATTCGGGTCATATTGAAGCTAATGAAGTAACAAAAATAGAGCAGGTGCTGTATACCACAGATAAAGCACATTTTGTTATTCTGCCTGCCGAATTGGATAATTTAATCATAGGAGAATTAAAGTCTGGAGAAGAAATTAAGAAAATTTCTTTTTACGGACGTCAGTTTAACACAACATATAGTCCCACTTACGAAATTAATGGAATGACTGTTAGTCTAGGATATGGATCTTCATGGCTGGATCCTAAATATAAAATGCCATTTGATATCCGATTAAATGATTTTCAGCTTGAAAAATATCCAGGATCTGAAAATCCTTCTTCTTTTGCTAGTGAAGTTACAGTTTTAGATGGAGAAACAAAATTTCCCTATCGGATTTTTATGAATAATGTGTTGGATTATAAAGGTTATCGATTTTTTCAGTCCTCTTATATCATTTCTCCAAATGGAGAGGAAACAACAGTCTTATCTGTAAATGCTGACTTTTTGGGAACTTTGGTAACGTATATAGGTTATTTCATTATGACCTTAGGTATGATTCTAACGCTATTTTGGAAAGGGAGCTATTTTAGTAAATTACGTAAAGTTTTAGCGTCAGTTAAAAAACGAAAAGTTCGTTTAATAGTTGTTTTATTCCTTTCTGTTGGAGGTTTGAATGCTCAGTCTAATAACGCTACAAAGATTGAAAAAAAGCAAGTAACAGAAACTCATGTTCATGAAGATGGAACCGTTCACGATGCTAATCATAATCCTATAGATCCACATATAGAAAATCACGTTCACGAACATGATTCTTCTCATGGAGATTCTAGATTTGATCATGACTTTACAGGTTCTTTCATTATTGACTTGGAACATGCAAAACAATTAGAAAAAGTACTAGTGCAAGACCAGCAGGGGCGTATCAAACCTGTTCATACTTATGCAGAAGAGTTAATTAGTGAAATATACGGAAGTAATCGAATAGATTCTTTAAATGCTGTTCAGGCTTACCTATCAATGACTTTTGAAACCTCTAAGTGGTTTAATAAACCTATTCTATTAGTAGGTAAAAAAGGAGGAGAAAAGCTTAAAAAAATTACACATGCTATAGAAAAAGATGGGAAATGGTTTACTTCGATGGTTAATTTGGTAAAGAAAGACCCTAACAATCCTGATGCTAAAACTTTATACGATGTTTATGAAGTGTCATTTAATAAACCCGAAGCTGAACGAGATGATTTTGACAAAGAAGTATTAAAAGTAATTCGACGCTTAAGCACTATTGAAGGAATGGGGAATGGTAGTTATTTTTGGGTTGTTCCTGATTTAAAATCTGAAAATAATGATTGGAATAGTTGGGCAACTCATGACGGTAAACTATTTAAAGAAGGACAAATATTTATAAGTGACTATTTCAATTCTATTTTAAAAGCTCGAGAAATTAACGATTGGTCAAAGCCCAATGAAAACCTCAAAAAGATAGCTGATTTTCAACTTACAGATGATGTGGAAATGCCTTCCAAGGAACAAGTAGAGCTAGAAATTGTATATAATAAATTTCCTATCTTTAAGATATGTATTATTTTTTACAGCATTTTAGGGATTTTCCTACTTATTTTATCCTTTATGAATTTGTATAATGATAAAAAGTATATCAAAATTCTTGGAAATATATTAAGCGTTTTAATTATAGGAACTTTTTTACTTCATACTCTTGGCTTAGCTGCAAGATGGTATATATCAGGGCACGCCCCATGGAGTAATGGTTACGAAACAATTATATTTGTAGCGTGGTGTACCCTGTTAGCAAGCATTATATTTGCATATAAAAACTATTTTGTTTTATCTTCAGGCTCTTTGATGGGTGTTCTTTTAATGGCATTTTCATTTTTAAGTGTGATGTCACCTGCAGTAACAAACTTAGTTCCTGTATTGAAATCATATTGGTTAGTCATACATGTTGCAGTTATTGTTTCCAGTTATGGATTTTTAGGTCTAAGTTTTATTATTGGATTCATCAATTTAATATTGATGAGTATTCGAAAAGAAAATACGTATGAAAAAATAACCTTAAATATTAAAGAACTAACTGCTATTTCAGAATTATCTATGATGATTGGCTTATATACATTGTCTATAGGAACTTTTTTAGGAGGAGTTTGGGCAAACGAAAGTTGGGGGCGTTATTGGAGTTGGGATCCAAAAGAAACATGGGCGTTTATTAGCATGTTTGTTTATGCTGTAGTAGTTCATATGCGTTTGGT
>JBKDZS010000134.1:0-17609 GCA_047971445.1 Flavobacteriales bacterium | reverse complement strand
TTCTTTTTTATGATTGAATTTTAGTTCTAAAAAATTAGTTGAATTTGAAAGTAAATAGCTTAGAGGAGCACATGTTTTTTGAAGTAGAAAAATGAGTTTTGAAGTATGGATTGAAAACTGTAAAGCTTTTTTATTAGCATAAACTGTAGGTAGAATTTCCCCAAAAAGTAAAATTAAAAAAGTAATCCCAATGATATTAATGATAAAATGTGTTGAAAAAGTAATATCTAATAGAGTGAGATGAGGAAATAAAAACTCTTGGTATAAATAAACAGATAAAATAACAATGGCTACATTAATAAAATTCTTTGTTATTAAAATTGTAGCCAAAAGTTTTTGAGGATTACGTAATAGATTTTCAATGATTTTAATTCTTTTAACTTGTGTTTCTTTTGCAGTTTGCAATTGTTTTTTTGTTAAAGAGCAAAAAGCTACTTCAGCACCTGAGACTAAAGCTGATCCGATTAATAAAAAAAATAATATTACAAATGATAATATTGAAAAAAGTAAGTTTGTAGTAAGTACTGATAAAAGTATACTCGGGGGTTCTGCGTCCAAAACTTATAATTTAATTAAACTTCATTTCAAAAAGGTCTATGTGCCATCTTCTAAAGCAGAATTTTTGGGAGTTAAAAATTCTACGATCTCGGCATGTACTTCCGTGGCGTATCGTGTTGTTCCATCTTCTTCCCATTTTCGGTTTTTTAAACTTCCTTCAATATAGACTTTATTACCTTTAGTTAAATATTTTTCACAAACCTCAGCTAAACGATTTCGAACAACGACAGTGTGCCATTCTGTTTTTGTAATCCGCTCACTGGTATCTTTTTTAAAGTAAGATTCTGATGTAGCGATAGGAAATCTTCCTAAGACATTTTGGTTGTCAAAACGATGCATTTTTACATCATCACCTAAGTTTCCAATTAATATTACTTTGTTGATAGATCCATTCATAATTAAAATAGTTTTAAATAAGTTATGAATCAAATATAGTCATTTTTTTCTGCTATTGAAAATTTCAAATAGAAAATTTATTTGAATTCTGAAATAAATTGTTCGATGGGTTTTGGTAGTGCAAATGCTGTAACATTCAGGCTTTCCATTTTGATAAGGGATCTGGTTTTTGAAAAGGTATCAAAATCTACCAAGCTTAATTCAATTTTCCAAAATTTGATAAATAGATTTTGATGAGATAGTTTATGTTTCAATTCTTTTTTTAATAGAATTGTATGAATTTTTAATCCCTCGATTTTTTTAAATGTTACTTTTTCGTGAGAGGTTTCGATTAAGGGTAATTGATATAAATTTTGCCAAATCCCCTTTTTTTTACGTTTTTCAAGAAGAAACCCCTCTTCAGTATAAAAGAAATTTAAGAAACGATCTTTAATTTTTAATTTTTTTATTTTAACGGGAAGTTGAGAGACATTATTTTTTGCAAAGGCGAGGCATCCATTTAGAATAGGACAAGTTTCACATTGTGCTTTTTTAGGTGTGCAAATAGTGGCGCCTAGTTCCATGACAGCTTGATTAAAGTCGCCAGGGTTTTCTTTTGGAATAAGCTGATTTCCTAATTCAAAAAATTCTTTTCGTGTCTTAGGAAGCATAATGTCAGAATGGATGTCAAAATATCTAGAAAATACACGAAATACATTTCCGTCGACTGCGCAAACGGGTTCATTGTAACAGATAGAAGCAATAGCAGCGGCAGTATAATTACCAATTCCTTTTAATTTAATTAATTCTTTAAATGAAGCGGGAGGTGTATTGTGTAGTTCAAAGAAGATATAACGAGCGGTAAAGTGTAAATTTCGTGCCCTAGAATAATAGCCTAATCCTTCCCAGTTTTTTAAAACAAAATCTTCATTAGCTTTTGCTAAAGCTTCCAGTGTTGGAAAGTTAGAAAGAAAACGATTGTAAAAATGAATAGCTTGATTGACACGAGTTTGTTGTAACATGATTTCAGAAATCCACACATTATAAAAATGAGTATTACGACGCCAGGGAAGGACTCTTTTAGAATCATTATACCATGTTAATATATGCTTTTCAATCATTTTCGTTAAAAAACGCTAATTTTTTTGAATAATATTACCTATATTTGCGCCACAAATTTAATCACAAACATTTAATTAACTAACAAAACATTTTAAAAATGACAAAAGCAGACATTGTTGCTAATATTTCGAACAAGTTTGGTTTGGAAAAAGCAGAGACCCAAAAAATTGTTGAAGAATTTATGACCGAAGTAAAAGGTGCTTTGTCGAAAGGAAATAATGTTTATTTGAGGGGCTTTGGAAGCTTTATCGTAAAAACAAGAGCTAAGAAAACAGGAAGAAATATTTCAAAGAATACAGCGGTTGTAATACCAGCTCATAACATACCCGCTTTTAAGCCTTCAAAAACATTTGTGAGTGAAGTGAAAGAAAATGTTCCTGTAAAGTAAATATTTTAAATAAAATTATTTAATATGCCAAGTGGAAAAAAGAGAAAAAGAAAAAAGGTGGCAACGCACAAGCGTAAGAAGAGAAGTAGACAAAATAGACATAAGAAAAAGAAATAATTCTTAGTCGTTGTTGAATTTTCTTAAATGGAAAGAAAATGCACTCCTAAAAAAAGTAGGAGTGCTTTTTGTGTTTCTTTTGTGATTTAAATGAAAACAGCTTTCAAATGAAGAAAGAGCTTAAAGAATTAATAGTTAGTGTAAAATCGGGGAAAGTTCGATTAGCACTTCTTGTAAACGATAGGTTAATGGAACTGCATGAAGATACTGCTGAAAAAAAGTTTTCAGTAGGTGATTTTTATGTGGGAAGAGTAAAGAAAATAGCTCCAGGATTAAATGCAGCTTTTGTTAATATTGGCTATGAAAAGGATGCTTTTTTACATTATCATGACCTAGGACGTCAATTGAAGTCTTTATTAAAATATACAAAAGCTACACGGGGAGGAAAGCAAACAACTTCTAAACTGGATGCCTTTACGTTAGAAGGAAGTATTCCTAAAGATGGTAAAATTACAGATGTATTAGCGTCAGGTGAAAAAATATTAATTCAAATTGCTAAAGAGCCTATTTCTACAAAAGGCCCTCGTATAACTTCTGAATTGTCTATTGCAGGACGTTATGTTGTATTAGTCCCTTTTTCAGATAAGATTTCAATATCACAAAAAATAAAGAAGAAAGAAGAAAGAGAACGATTACAACGATTGGTAAGCAGTATAAAGCCTAAAGGTTTTGGGATTATCATTAGAACAGTAGCTAAAGATAAAAAAGTTGCAGAATTACATGCTGACGTTAATTATTTAGTTAATAAATGGAATCAATCGTATAATAATTTGCGAAATAAACAAGATGTTCCCAGTCAAATTTTATCAGAAATGGATAGGGCATCTTCAATCTTAAGAGATAATTTTGATAATTCTTTTACTAAAATTGTTTGTGATGATGAACAGTTATGTGAAGAAATGAAAGAATATATTGAGATTATTGCTTCAGGTAAAAAAAGCATAGTACATTATTATGATAGCCATATACCTATTTTTGAAAAATTTTCTATAGAGAAGCAGATTAAAACTTCTTTTGGAAAGACGGTAACGATGCCCAAAGGAGCTTATTTAGTGATTGAGCATACAGAAGCATTGCATGTAATTGATGTGAACAGTGGTAATAGTACAGGGAAGAAAGGTTCTCAGGAAGAAAATGCTATTGTAGTTAATAAAGCTGCTGCTACAGAAATTGCACGTCAATTACGTTTGCGAGATATGGGAGGAATTATTGTAATTGATTTTATTGATATGGCCTATGCAGAAAATCGTAAAGAATTGTATGAGCATTTTATGGAAGCAATGAAATTGGATAAAGCTAAACATAAAATTTTACCACCTAGTAAGTTTGGGTTGATTCAGGTGACACGTCAACGTGTTCGACCGGTTTTAAACATAAAAACAAGGGAGGTTGTTGAGAATAATGAGGTCACAACTCCAGTTGATATGGTTATGGTATTAAATGATAAGTTAAATAAATTATTTTCTAAAGAAAAAAAGGAAAAAATTTATTTACACGTTCATCCATTTGTTGCAGCCTATTTAAAAAAAGGATTCCCCTCCATTCATCATAAATGGTTTTTTAAGTATAAAAAATGGGTTGAAATTATTCCTAGAGATGCTTACTCGGTATTGGAATACCACTTTTTTAATGATCAAAAAGAAGAAATTTAAATACAGGTAAATCGTGTTTATTGATACTTTCTTTCTATCTTAAAATTGCATTTATTTACATTTTTAATTAAAATCCTTTTTGTATGAGCTTATTAAAGTTAGTGCAAATCCAATTTAAGGTATTGGTTCTTTTATTTTCAGGAATTTCTTTTGCTCAAATTATAGAAGGAGCTCAAATTGAAGAGGTACAGGTTACTCCTGATAAAGAAGGTAGGGGGCTTATTCGAAAAGTGATTGATAAACAAAAAGAAAGTAGACCTGAAAAACAAAATTTCTATCAATATAATTCGTATACCAAAATTTTAGTTACAACTCATCGAGATTCTATCTTAAAGGATCGTTTATATACTCCAGAAAAAGAAGTAAGAAAAAAATCGAAAAATAAAAGTGAAAATATTGAGATGTTAGAGATTCTCAAGAAAGGACACCTTTTTATTGGAGAACGTGCTATGAATCACTACTATTCAAAACAAAAAGGCTATAAAAATATTGTGAAAGCAAATCGAATAGCGGGTTTAAAGAGTCCTTTATATGAATTTGCTGCAATGGATATTCAATCGGTTAATTTAAAATCTCCTTATTTTGTATTTTTAGGAGTGAAGTATATTAATCCGATCTCAAGAATAGGTTTGGGAAAATACCGTTACCAAATTATAGATACACTTGATTTAAAAGGAAGACCCACTATTGAAGTTAAGTTTAGACCTATAGGAGATTCTGTAAAAAAACATCTTCGAGGAAATGTGTGGATTGATAAAGAAACTTTAGGAGTGGCTCAATTTAACGTTAATGAAGCCTCCTCTAAAAAATCTAATGAAATTATTTCTGAATATCAATTTAAAAAAGAATCGTGGTTCCCATTTAAGCAGTATTTTAAATTTAATACAGGTCGTTATGATTATGTAGCGGAGACACTAGAGAAAAATAAAGAAGGTGTGATTATTTTAGATACATTATCAAAATCACAACCTATTATGGTATTTGGTAATACGTATTTTAATGAATTAAAAATTAATGAACCTATAGATAAAAAAGTATTTCGAGGTTATGAATCAGAAATAGATTCAAAAGCTTACGATTTAACTCAGGAAGAGTGGAATTATTATCGCCAAGGGATTGAATTAGATGAGGTAGAAAAAAATACATATTTAAACATTGATAGTATTGGAAAAGAGGTGAATTCAGAACGTTTTTTGCGTTATGGAAGAGCATTTTTAAGTGGTTATTATTCCATTAAAATGATGGATTTAGATCTTACTTCGTTATTTAATTATAATGAATATGAGGGAGTTCGATTAGGAACTAGATTTAGAACGAATCATAAATTTAACGATCAATGGCAATTTGAAGGAAATGTAGCATATGGTTCTAAAGATCATCATTGGAAATATGGTTTAGGAGCCACTTATTTAGCGAATAAAGCTCACTATGGAATTATAGGTCTTCGTTACTTTGATGATATTTCGCCTTTTGGAAGTCAACAATTTGCTATGAAAAGCCCTTATCGTGATTTTAGAGAACATTTAGACCGTTTTCATAATGAATTATTTATAAAAGAAAAAAATGCAAGACTTTTTTACCAACAAGACTTTTTGAATACAGTTACATTTAAAATCAAAGCATCACGAAATCAAAAAGAGGCTGCTTTTGATTATAATTACGATAGTCAGTCAAAATTTAATTTTTTTGATATAGGGTTAGCTATAAAATGGAGTCCTAAAAGTAAATTTGCTCGAACTGATTATGGAAAAGTTACACTAGAAAATAACTTTCCTGTTTTTCAATTTAATGTAACACAAGGTTTAGCTAGTTTAGGAGGTGACTTTGAGTATACAAAATTGGATTTTAAAGGGCAACATCAAATAGAAAATCCTATAGGGAAACTCAATTTTCAAATAAATTCAGGTGTTGTTTTTGGTGAAGTACCTTTAATGAATCTATATGCAGGTAATGGAAATTCAAATTTAAGAAATGGTGTGTTTAAAAATTTTAATATAGCGGGAACAACCAGTTTTGAAACGATGGGTGAAAGAGAGTTTTTTTCAGATCGATTTACCTCGATTCAAGTTAAACAATACTTTCCAATATTTAAGCTTTTTAAGAAATCAGTCTCTACTAATTTAGTATATAGAGGTATAATAGGACACTTGGATACTCCAAAAAGACATTCATTATATTTTTCTACTTTAGAGAACTATTATCAGGAGGCTGGTGTAGAGTTCAATAACGTATTTTGGATATTTGGTTTAGGTTCCTATTATCGTTTTGGTGCTTATCATCTAAAGGATCAAGGAGAAAATTTTTCGGTAAAATTAACTGCTAAAATCGATCTGTTTTAAGACGATTCCGTATATTTGCGCTTTCATAAAGATAATATATATATGTGGAAGGCTATTGCCCGATTTATAATAACTCAAAAGGTATATATTATAATAGCCTTTTTGGCTCTGATTGTTTTTGGTGCTTTTCATGTTAAGGTTGAGATGACCAAGTCTGAAGCCAAATTATTACCTGAGAACGATTCTGTTTGGATTAATTTTCAAAATTTTAGAAATACATTTGGTCAAGAGGACAATATGGTGGTCATTGGATTTAAAGATGATCAATTTTTTAAAACAAATCATTTTTTAGATTGGAAAAGATTAACAGACTCTATTTCAAAACAAGAGGGTATTGTACAGGTAGTTTCAATTAATGATATTCAAATTTTAAGTAAAAATGACTCCTTAAAACAATTTGAATTAATACCCTTATATCTTGAGTTTAAATCAACAGATGAAAGAATTCATCAGCTGAAAAAAGCGGTAGATCAATATCCTTTTTATAAAGGTGTTTTAAAAAATAATGAAGCCTATCAGGCAGCTATTTATTTAGATCCAGCAATTATTGATACTCCTTTACGAATAGAAGTTGTTAACTATATTGAGGAACAGGTACGTCAGTACGAAGAGAAAACAGGTGTTAATTTGTATTTGTCAGGAATACCAGTCATACGTACAAACAATGCAAAGGAA
The DNA here is from genome assembly GCA_047971445.1 of Flavobacteriales bacterium. Lineage (GTDB taxonomy): Bacteria > Bacteroidota > Bacteroidia > Flavobacteriales > UJ101 > UJ101. Next base: position 10,383 of record JBKDZS010000134.1, on the reverse strand, counting down.
TTAAGTAAAGAAGCTATATTCTATATTTTAGGAGCCTTATTTATAACTTCTTTTATCTTTTTTCTGTTCTTTAAATCGTTTAGAGCTACCTTAATTTCCATGATAGTCGTTTTAATAGCGGTATTAATGGTTTTTGTTTCGTTACATTTATTGAAATATGAATTAACGGCTTTAACAGCTTTAGTTCCGCCTTTATTGATTGTAATCGGAATTCCCAACTGTATTTTTTTAATTAATAAATACCAACAAGAATTTAAGAAGCACCGTAATAAAATAAAAGCTTTACAGCGTATGATTATGAAAGTAGGGAATGCTACTTTAATGACTAATTTCACGACTGCATTTGGTTTTTTAACCTTTATTTTCACCGATTCAGATACTTTACAGGAGTTTGGATTGGTAGCTTCCATAAATATTATAGGTGTTTTTATATTATCTATTTTAATCATTCCAATTGGTTTTTCGTTTATGCCAGAGCCTAAACCAAGGCATTTAAAACATTTAGAAAAAAAATGGATGAATCGTTTGGTTGATGTCATGGAATATATGATTCTCAATAAGAGAAAATGGATTTATATAATCACTTTTTTCTTAATAGGATTGAGTATTTTGGGTATTTCCATGATTCGAACTTCAGGAAACATGTTGGATGATTTAGCTAAAGGAAAAGAATTTTATCAGGACATTTCGTTTTTTGATGAGGATTTCGGAGGAATATTGCCTTTAGAAATTATGATAGATGGGAAAAATCCTAAAAGTGTTATGAAGTTAGCTACTTTAAGAAAAATTGAAAAATTAAATCAATTTATAGATTCTTTGAATTATACTTCTTCACCCATTGCTGTTGATCGTTTGGTGAAATTTGGTAAACAAGCTTATTATAATGGAAATAAAGCATATTATTCATTACCAGATAATAAAGAAAAGAATTTTATTCTTAATTATGCGAAAAATACGGTTTCAAATGCCAATATGTTAGGAAACTACGTAGATTCAACGGGACAAAAAGCACGTATAACAACCTTTATTCGAAACGTAGATACAGAAAAACTCGAATATATTTTTAAACAAATCACAAAGAAAAAAAATGAATTATTTCCTGAAGAACAATATGATACCTATCTAACAGGATCTTCCTTCGTTTTTTTAAATGGTACGTACTATTTGTCAAAAAATTTATTAATGTCTATTGTTTTAGCTATAGGACTTATAGCTGTTTTTATGGCAGTTATGTTTGCTTCTCCTAAGATGGTATTTATTTCGTTAATACCTAATTTATTACCGATTATAACCACAGCAGGAGTTATGGGATATCTAGGAATTCCATTAAAACCATCAACTATTTTAGTGTTTAGTATAGCTTTTGGTATAGCTGTTGATGATACAATTCATTTCTTAGCAAAATACCGTCAAGAATTGAAAGCATCAAAAGGAGATATTTACCATTCTGTTTTAAACGCATTACGTGAAGCAGGAGTGAGTATGTTTTATACTTCAGTAGTTCTTTTTTGCGGATTTGGGGTTTTTATGTTTTCAAGTTTTGGAGGAACTGTTGCATTAGGAGGATTGATACCTATGACTTTGTTAGTAGCCATTATGAGTGATTTGGTTTTACTCCCAGCAATGCTTTTATCATTTAATAAATTAACAAATAAAGGCTTTATTGAGCCTGATGTAGATATATTTGAAACAAAAGAAGATGAGATTGCTACGATCGAAGAAAAGAATGTATAATGTCGATATGATATTTTGTTATTTCATTTTTTGTCAGGGATAAAGTAAATACTTTATAACTATAAATAGATAAAATACACTGGATTTATCTACCAATTACCTATTCAATTTCTTAAGATATTCCGTTAAAAAGTGTAAATTTGCTTAACAAGAAATTAGAAGAATAATGAATAAATATAGAGTTAAGGAACTATTGTCGATTGGTAAAGAAGCACTGACACGTGAAGTTGTAATTCAAGGGTGGGTAAGAGCTTTTCGAAGTAATCGTTTTATTTCATTGAACGATGGGTCTACCTCTAAAAATGTACAATGTGTAGTTGATTTTGAAAATTTTGATGAATTACTCTTATCTAAAATAACAACAGGGGCAGCAATTAAAGTAAAAGGTGAAGTAATAGAAAGTCAAGGGAAAGAACAAGAAATTGAAGTGGTTGCAAAAAATATTGAAATTTATGGAGAAGCAGACCCAAATGAAGTTCAAAAAACCATTTTACAACCCAAACGACATTCATTAGAAAAATTAAGAGAACAAGCACACTTACGTTTTCGCACGAATTTATTTAGTTCTGTTATGCGTGTGCGTCATGCTCTATCATTTGCGATTCACGAGTACTTTAATAAAAAAGGCTTCTATTATATTCATACACCAATTATTACAAATTCTGATGCAGAAGGAGCAGGAGAAACCTTTAAGGTAACGCATTTGGATTTGAATAACCTTGTAAAAGATGCAGAAGGAAAAGTTGATTTTTCTAATGATTTTTTTGGTAAGGAGGTAAATCTAACTGTAACAGGTCAATTAGAAGGTGAAACAGCTGCGATGGCCTTAGGGAATATTTATACTTTTGGGCCAACTTTTCGTGCAGAAAACTCTAATACTTCACGACATTTAGCAGAATTTTGGATGATTGAGCCCGAAATGGCATTTTATAATTTGGATGATACGATGGATTTATCAGAAGAATTTATAAAGCATATGCTAAAGTATGTGCTAGACCATTGTCAAGATGATTTAGCAGTGTTGAATCAACGGTTTGAATTTGAAGAAAAACAAAAACCTGCAAAGGATCGTTCGGAGATGAATTTATTTGAAAAATTACAATTCGTTGTAGAAAATAATTTTAGAAGAGTTAGCTATACAGAAGCTATTGATATTTTAAAAAAATCAAAACCCAATAAGAAGAAAAAATTTAAAGTTTTAATAGATGAATGGGGAGTCGATTTGCAATCAGAGCATGAGCGTTTCTTAGTTGAGAAACACTTTAAATGTCCAGTGATATTATTTGATTATCCAGCAAATATCAAAGCATTTTATATGCGCTTAAATGATGATGGAAAAACGGTTCGTGCTATGGATATTTTATTTCCAGGAATTGGAGAAATAATAGGAGGTTCACAGCGAGAAGAGCGCTATGATGTATTGGTACAAAAGATGGAAGATTTAAATATTCCACAAGATGATTTATGGTGGTATTTAGATACACGTAAATTTGGAACAGCACCCCATAGTGGTTTTGGATTAGGATTTGAACGGATGGTTATGTACGCTACGGGAATGAGTAATATTAGAGATGTTATTGCTTTTCCTCGTACACCCAATAATTGTGAGTTTTAAATTATGTTAAAACAAGATTTATATTTAAAACTTAGCCAAAAGTTATCACCTCAGCAAATTCAGTTGATGAAGTTAGTCCAGTTGCCTACACTAGCTTTTGAAGAACGTATTAAGCAGGAGTTAGAAGAAAATCCAGCTCTTGATGAAGGATATGAGCTTACAGATCAAGAAGAGTTTGCTAATAAGGAGGATTACCAAGACTCTGAACGAATAGACGCGTCGGATATCAACATTGATGAATACTTAAGTGATGATGATGTGCCTTCATATAAAATGTATTCTAATAATCATAGTGCTGATACTGACGATAATACGGTGCCCTATGCTGGAGGAATTACATTAAATGAATATTTAATAAGTCAGTTGCATACAGCGAGAATGTCCGATGAAGATTACCTAATTGCAGATTTCTTAATAGGAAGTATTGATGAAGATGGTTATATTCGACGTGATTTAAAGGCTCTTTCAGATGATTTAATGTTTACTCAGAATTTAATAGCTGATGAGAAAAAACTGGAAGAACTTTTGTTAGGATATATTCAAAAGTTAGATCCTGTTGGTGTTGGTGCACGATCGTTGCAAGAATGCTTACTAATTCAGTTAAATACAAAAGAAAATACTACAGCTTTACGTTTAGCTAAAGATATTGTAGAAAAATCTTTTAAAGAGTTTTCTAAAAAACATTATCAAAAAATAGTTAAACTTTTTGAAATTGATGAAGAGTTTTTAAAAAGTGCCATTAAAGAAATAGAAAAACTGAATCCCAAACCAGGAAAATCATTTTCTGGAAATACAAGGATTGTGGAACAAATTACACCGGATTTTACTATAGCTATTCTAGATGGAGAATTAGATTTAAAGCTTAACAGTGGAAATGTTCCTGAGTTGCGTTTGTCAGGAGAATATCGAAATTTATTTGAAGCTTATAAGGAAGGAGATAAAAAAAATAAAGAACAAAAAAAAGCGGTACAATTTGTTAAACAAAAATTAGATTCAGCCAAATGGTTTATTGATGCTGTTAAACAACGTGAAAACACGTTGATGTTAGCTATGGGATCTATTATGCGTTTTCAGGAAGAATATTTTTTAACGGGTGATGAGCAAAAGATAAAACCCATGATTTTAAAAGATATTGCAGATGAAATTAAAATGGATATTTCGACGATTTCCCGAGTAGCTAATAGTAAATATGTCAGCACACCTTACGGCACTCTTTTGATTAAAGAACTCTTTTCAGAAAGCATGACAACAACAAGTGGAGAGGAAGTTTCAACACGAGAAATTAAAAAAATATTAAAAGATGCTATTCAAGAAGAAAGCAAGAAAAAACCCTTAACAGACGAAAAATTATCGGAGTTACTAAGAACAAAAGGCTATAAAGTAGCTAGAAGAACTGTTGCTAAATATCGTGAACAGTTAAATATCCCGGTTGCCAGGCTACGAAAAAAATTGTGATGGGAATTATAAATTCGTATCTTCTTATTTAAAAAAAACTTATGTTAAATAAGTTAGGAACATGACTAGATTATATGTTTATAGATAGTGATGAATCAATGAACAATAAAAATATAAAGTAGAATTTCACTTCTTTTATCATATCTTTGCTCATATGATTGTCTTAGGGGAAATAAATACACTAGAAATTCTAAGGGAAGTTTCTTTTGGGCTATACTTAGGAAAAGGTGAAGATGAGGTTCTATTACCTATTAAGTATGAAAAAGAAGAATTTGAACTGGGTGACTGGATCGATGTGTTTGTTTACTTAGATAATGAAGGTAGGACAATTTCTACAACTTTAATTCCTAAAATCTTATTACACCATTTTGCTGTTTTAAAGGTTAATCAAACTACTAAATTTGGTGCTTTCTTTGATATGGGAATTGAAAAAGACCTTTTTGTACCTTTCAAAGAGCAACGGGAAAAAGTAAAAGAGTCTGAAGAGCACTTGGTTTATATGTACCTCGATGAAAAAACGGAACGCTTAACGGGCAGTACTAAGGTTCATAAATTCCTTAATTTCCATCATGTTAACTTAAAAGAAAATCAAGAAGTAACCTTTCTAATTTATGAAAGAAACCCTTTTGGCTATGCAGCGATTATTGAAAACCAATACAAAGGTATGTTATTTGAGAGCGATGTACACGAGTCGTTATCAATCGGTTCAAAAATGAAAGGCTATGTTAAAAATATACGAGAAGATCATAAAGTAGATCTTCGCCTCCACCAAACAGGATTAGAAGGAATTGAAGCACATTCACAAAAAATTTTAGCCTTCCTCAAAAAGAATGAGGGTTTTTTAAACCTAAACGATAAAAGTGATCCTAAATTGATAAAAGAACAACTGAATATGAGCAAAAAGGCTTTTAAAAAAGGGGTTGGAATACTTTACAAAAAACAACTCATTACATTGGAGGATAATGGCATTCAGCTAATCTAATTTCGACATGTTTTTTTATAATTCGGTTCATACCTTAATCCGCTCTTCGTGTATTTTTAAACAGCTGTAAATAAATTGATTAACTGGTATAGAAATATTATGTTTTAAAGCCAATCTCACTACTTCTCCTGTTAAAAAATCAAGCTCTGAAGGTTTTTTATTATAAAAATCACGCTGCATGGAAGAGGTTGCTTCATAAGGAAAGTTATCAATCATCTTTAGGGTATTATTTACTAAATCTTCAGGCAGATCAATCTTATTTACCACTCCTAAGTTTTTGATTTCTTGTAATAAGTTAATCAACAATTGACGGGTCTCTTTATGCTCTCTTATCTCTCCATAGGTAGCCCTAGAAAGTGTGGTTAATCCCCCTGAGCAAATCAGTATAAACTTCTTCCACTTATCCGAAAGAATATTCTCGGAACGCTTATATGTAAGCTTTGAATTTTTTATAACTCTTTCTAAACGATCTAAAAAGTGTTGGTTTTTATGAAAAAAATTTCCAAAAACTAAGATTGGTTCACCTCCAAAATGATGAATAAGTCCATCTCGTTCTATTTTACTAAAAATTTTAACCAAACCGTGTACAATATTTTTTTTAGCTATATGTTCTGACAATTGATTTTCGGCAGTAATACCATTTAATAAAGGAATTACAATGGTTTTTTCATGAATTATAGCAGGTAATTGTTTAGCTACCTCTTCAACTTGGTTCAATTTTGTGCAAAGAAAGATCATATCAACCTGCTCTATTTCTGAAATCTTTTCGATCACTTTTACAGTAGGTAAGTGAAACGATTCTTTTATACTTTTTATAAACAAGCCTTTTTCTTTGATGGCTTCAAAATGACTTCCTCTTGCTACAAATGTTACATCAAAACCTGCCTGTGCTATTTTACTTCCAAAATACCCTCCTACACCGCCTGTACCTATAATTAAAATTCGTTCCATGTCCCTAAATATAAAAAAACTACCTTAAAATATATTTAAGGTAGTACTTGTATATAACTTTTTTAAGGAATTCCTTTAATAGTGGATGATAAACAGTCCTTTATTAATATAGCCTCCTTTCTCCATTTTTTCTAACTGAATTTTATTGAACAGCCCTTCCTGAATATTTTTTGGTGCTTTAAATTCATTGTTTAGAATCATATAATATGTCCAGTCAAATCCAGCAGATGAATATTTATCTGGAAACGCACCATTTTTTCTTTTATAATCGTATTTTGTCTTAAATACATTGTCCTTGTTATCGTTAAAATAGTTAGGCATGATAACCGTTAAACCCAAATCGGTTAACAGACTATTTCCTAAAAAAGCCCTATTTAACCCTCTTCCCTTAACGTAAGAAGCATTGTAAGCTACTGCAAAGGTTTTAACCATTCGATCCTGAATCTTTGCTTCATGCATTTTTTTCAATGCTGCTCTAGCAATAGATCGATTCATTGTATTTAAAACAATAGTTGATTTTTCGGGGATTGTAGTAAAATTATACTTTTTTACTTAAGTAATTTGTTCAATATAAGATGCTGTAAACTGTTTTTCTAAACCTACTCGAAGGTCTGGACTGTCATTTCCAATAACAAAAATACTGTCCCATTGGTTTTCACTTCGTATTTTTTTGCTTAAACCTTCTATTAAAGCATCTTGTGTTAAGTTAGCTTTAATTAAATTCTCACGACCTGTAACATTAACACTTTTCGAAAAGAGTGAAATCATCTTAATTTTTTTACTTTTTATATGATCTGCCATCCAGTGCACGTTATCCGATCGTAAAGGACCAATAATTAAGTCTACTTCTTCAAAGTTAATTTTTTCAGCAACAGCTTTTGTTTCTTCTAAAGTAGCTTTATTATCAAAAGTTTTTACCTTAATTTTTTGTCCCTGATTGGCTAATGAATCCAAAGCAAACAATGAGCCCATATAAAACTCTGTCGTCATAAAGCTTCGTTTTTTAGATTGCTTATAATCTGTTGAATTAAAAGGTAAAATATAAACGACATTCAAGAGATCATCTTCTTCCTTTATATCTTGATTTTTATCTACTTCAATTATTGATTTTACGGGTATCTTTAACTTCATACCTGCTTTTAAACCTGCTTTTAAATCAGGGTTATGTTGTAGCAAAGTATCCAGCGAAATATTGTAACGACGTACAATACTAAAAATTGTTTCACCTTTTTTTACTTTATGTAAGATAAAACCATTTTCAACAGCTGGAAAATAAATCTTTTGTCCTGATCTTAAACCATTTACTAAAATAGGATTATATGTTTTTAGAGTAGCCTCATCTGTATTAAAACGTTTAGCAAGCGTATACAGGGTGTCTCCTTTTAACACTGTATAATAATTTTTTGTATTAACCGATGAAGTGTTATTTGTCGGACTCACATAGCCTGTTGAGTTGACTTTAACTGTATTTAAAATTTGATCTACTTTCAAATTTTCTGAAGTTAAACCATTATTGAGACTTACTAATGTATCCATTGGAATACCTAACTTCTTACTAATACCATATAAAGTATCTCCCTTTTGAACACGGTATTGACTTGAAGTAACTTTCGAAACTTCAGGTGATTTTGTGTATACTAACTTTCTTTCTGAAGGCGCTTTATCATTCGATGAAATAATAATTTCTCCGCCTTCTTTTAATCCATTTTGTTTTAAACCTGAATTCATTTCATATAAGCTTTCTACTGACACCTTATGTGTTTTCGATATATTATATAAAGTGTCTCCAGGCTTTACCTTATAGACTTTTTGTGCATAGAAAAAATGCATCCCCCCCAAAAAGAAACTTAAAATCAATAAAGATTTTTTCATAATCAGATTTCGTGTAATTTTCGATGCAAATATAACACATTAAATCAATTTAAAAAGTTAGAATAATAAACTCGTCCTCAAAAGGATTCAAACCTGTTTTTACCTGATTTATAAAGGAAATCTCTGTCTGTATAATGATCTCAGAGAAGTTTGTTGTTCGTTCTTGAACCTTTCCTTTAGGGTGAATTTTAAAGTACAGATTTTCTATACTTTCCTTTTGCTCTGCAAATTTTCGTTTCTCAGCTTTTAGCAGTCGCTTTTCTAAAGTTTTAATCGACTTTCCCATTTTGACCTGGTGCGCCTCTAGTGCATTTAAAAAGCTTTTATCCGTCTGACTTGCTAGTACTCTTAATTTGTGAAACTCCTTTTCAAAAACTTCTAAATAGTGTTGAAAACTCAAATCAATTTGGGTAGCATTTCGAACTAATTTTTCAAATAATAACTCTGGTTTTAGGAAAATATCTTGTAAAGTTAAATTTTTCTTAATTATTTTTTTTCGAACAGCTTCTTCTAAAATTAAAATAGAATTACGTAATTTTAATATTGGGAAAGGAATCTCTTGAGAATCAAAAAAAGATTTTAATTCTAACCAATAAGCCATTTCTCCACCGCCACCAATATAAGCTACATTTGGAAGTGTAACCTCTTGATATAAAGGTCTTAATAAAACATTAGGGCTAAAATTTTGAGGATTCTGCTCTAATTCAGTTAACATTTCCTCTTTTGAAAATCGTAATGGTGTATTATTTATTTTAAACTGATTCGCTTCAAAAATAATACGTTCTCTTCCTCCTTTAAATAAATAAAACAAATTGATTTCACGAGGATTCACTTGTATTTTATAACCTAACTCACTTAAATTTTGAGCTGATTTAGAAACTTCATTGAAAGCAGTCTGTTGAATCAACTCTTCTTTGACATAAGGTTTGAATAATGCTTTTAAATTCGGGTCATCTCCATCAATGATAAGCAAACCATATTCTTCAAATAATTCGTTTACTAAAATACGTGTAGCACACGCTAAAGAATTGGTCTCTAAATAGGCTTTTTTAAACAAACTAAGTAAATAGCTTTTCTTTTTACTATTGGGAAGTAGTATTTCTAATGTTTTAAACACTTCATCAATTCCATTCAAATCAAAACGCCCAACAGCTCCTATTTGATCACAGTTCCAACGAATCACTTTTTCTTTATAATTAAAATGATTAATCTCCTCAAAATCATGATCCTCAGTTGCCATCCAGTACACAGGAACAAATTTTTTATCCGATGAAAAGCGATTCATTTCTTCGGCTAAATTAATCACACAAACTATTTTATAAATGAAATACAAGGGTCCTGTAAAAACATTCAGCTGATGACCCGTTGTAATGGTAAACGTATTGGCTTCTTTCAACGCATGAAGGTTTTTGGAAACATTTTGGTGAATTTGGAAACCTTTATATTGTTGAACTAAGCAATCGTACAAAATAGCTCTATTTTGATAGGACTTAGCTTTTAATTTCGCTTGTTTCAAAAAGTTCTCGCGAGTAGGAAAATGTCCATAAAAAGACTTTAAAGTCTCTTTTTGAGCTATGTAATCTAACATCAACTTTGAAAAAGATTGTATTTCTTTAAATGATACTGTTTCCTTTGTCATAAAACAAATGTAAGGAAGAATTTAGAATTGAAGAAGCATTGCCATTTAAAGTAGAGGTATGTTCTATAGGTGTTAGGCAACAATATATTTATAATGACAAATATCATTTTATATATTGTTTTTTGTTACTAGATT
>JBKDZS010000133.1:0-8782 GCA_047971445.1 Flavobacteriales bacterium | reverse complement strand
CTTTGCAGGATATTTAATGTTTTTTCAATCTCTTGTTGCATAATTTTGAATAAAAAGTCTACCAAAATTACAATTTTTAAGATGGAAGATAAAATAAAACAACTTTGTTAAAAAAAATATGCGTTATTTTTTTAGTTAATAACGATTATTGGAATGTGTTGTTATTTTATTGAACAAGTGATTAACTTAAAAGCTAGCATAAGGTAGAAGAAATTCTTATTTTAATTATGCTATAAACAATACTGGTATATAAGGGACTAGTAAAAAAAGTGATGTTACATAAGACTTTAAGTTGATAATGAAAAACCACAACACTATAAATTTCTTATAGTGTTGTGGTTTTAAAACATATAATAGAACGAACGATAGGTTTTACATTCTATCGTACATTTTTTCGTATTCGTTATGGTAAATTTCTTTGATTGTTTTTCTTTTTAATTTCATGGTAGGTGTTAAGTGTCCATCTTCAATACTCCACTGATTAGGTGTTAGGGTTATTTTTTTAATTTGCTCCCATTTACCTAGTTGATCATTATATTGATTGATTACTTTTTGAATTCTTTTTATAACAAATTCATTACTTATAATGGATTCATTAGAAGAGGTGTCGACTTGATGACCTTTCAATTTGATCCATGATTTTAAAAAGTCAAAATCAGGTTGAATAAGAGCACAAGGCATTTTTTCATCAGCTCCAACAACCATAATTTGCTCAATAAATCGAGACTGTTTTACCATATTTTCAATGATTTGTGGTGCAATGTATTTTCCTCCAGATGTCTTAAACATTTCTTTTTTACGATCAGTAATACGTAAAAGTCCTTCAGAAGTAAGCTCTCCAATATCACCTGTTCTGAAATAACCATCTGAAGTAAAAACTTCGGCCGTTTTTTCAGGATCATTGTAATAACCTTTCATGATATTATCACCTTTTACAAGTATTTCACCATCGGTATCAAATTTTACATCAACACCCATAATAGGTTTTCCAACAGTTCCAGCTTTTATCATTCCCTTTTCTAAGGCGTTAACTGAAATTACAGGAGAAGTCTCGGATAAGCCGTAACCTTCTAAAACGGGTAGTCCTGCAGCAGAAAATATTTTAGTAAGACGCTCTTGTAAGGCAGCACTTCCTGATACCAAAACTTTTATGTTACCTCCTAGAGCAGCTTGCCATTTTGTAAAAATAAGCTTACGAGCAATGGATAATTTAAAATCATAGAAGAACCCATGATTTTTAAAAGGGGTATAGTTTTCTGCTAATTCAACAGCCCAAAAGAATAATTTGAATTTAAGGCCAGTTAATTCTTGCCCTTTTGTTATAATTTTATCATATACTTTTTCTAAAAGACGGGGAACAACAGTCATAACATCAGGATTGATTTCCTTAGCATTATCTGCAATTTTATCAATTGATTCTGCAAAATAAATTGAAATACTGTTTTTTTGATACAGATATGTAATCATCCTTTCAAAAATATGGGATATAGGTAAGAAACTAAGTCCCCGAGTTAATCCAGGAGGAATTCGTTCTTGGCTGTTTAATATATTGGATACAATGTTTTTATGCGTAAGCATAACGCCTTTTGGATTTCCTGTTGTTCCTGAAGTGTAGATGATAGTGGCTAGATCATCAGGGGTAATTGAAGTTTTGATTTCTTCGAGTTCTTGATTGAGTGTGCTTTTACTCCCTAATTCTAAAAGTTCCTTCCAGTTAGGACAATTTTTTATAGAATCAAAGGAATACAAGCCTTTAAAAGCAGAGATTTTATCTTTTATAGCATTTACTTTTGTAAATAATTCCTCACCAGAGACAAAACAGTAGATAACACCAGAATCATTAAAAATATATTCGTAATCTGATTCAGAAATTGTAGGGTATACAGGCACATTAATAGCTCCAATTTGTTGAATAGCAATATCCAAAATATGCCATTCACTTCTATTTCTTGAAGATATTAAAGCTATTTTATCATCTTTTTGAATACCGATCTCCAATAAAGCTTTACTCATTTGATTGACTTTATCTAGATAAGATTGAGTAGATTCAGCTACCCATTTTCCATTATATTTAGTTACCAATGAATCTTCTAATGGATTATTTTTTAGTTGATAATAAGGAATGTCAAATACCCTTTTGATTTTGTTACTCATATTAATTTTTAAGTCTGTTTTTCTTAAATATATAATTTTTTTTAGAATTTAAAAGATATTTATATTAAAATTTTCCTTGATAAACTCTAAGAATTTAGTGTATTTTAATGATGGTAAAACTTTTAGGCGCTAATTTTCCCTTTTTATTTAAAATTATTTCTTTTTGTTGAAAAAGATCTTTCCCTTTTAGGATTGGACCATCCCATTCCATTTCTTCATTAGAATTATTGAAAAGGATGATAATTTCATTTTGTACATTAAATCGTTTATAAACCAATAAATCGCCTTCTGCTTTTAAAAATTCTAATTTCCCTGTAGCTAAAACAGGGTTTTCATTTCTAATTTTAATTAATTTTTGATAAAAAAGATATAAATCTTGATTAAATTTAACTTCATATAATTGATTTTGATTGGTAAGATTGGTTTCTTTTTCAAAATGAAGATCTTTCCACCAAAGTGGTTTTCGACAATCAGGATCATCAGAGCCCCACATGCCCATTTCGTCTCCATTCCATATTTGGGGAGCACCTATAAATGTATATTGATGTGCTAAATAAAGTTTTACCCGATCGTAAGTCTCAGAGTTAGGTTTTCCTTTTTTATACTGCGTACTACCCACTTTATACTGATTTTCACGATTAAAAAAGGAGGTTAGTAGACGGGGAGAGTCATGTGAAGCACTCATGGCCATCATACTTTGTAGAACATTTTCAGGTATTTCGTTTTGTATTTTTTCAATAGTTGATTTAAACTTTTCAGCACCACCATATCCATAAGCTTTAGCAAAGAATTCACGAGCAGGAACGTATTGTTGGTAATGCATAATAATATCAAACACATTGCCTAAATAAGGACGAGGATCCATAAGTTTATCAGGCCATTCTTCCCACCAAACTTCTCCAACAAGAATAGTTTCAGGGTTTATTGAACGAACAAATTTTCGGTAGTCCCTCCAAAAATCCATAGGCACCTGATCTGCTACATCTAGTCGAAATCCATCTACGCCATTAGAAATTTGTCCGTTTGGAGCTAGCCAACGCTTGTTAACTGCAAAAATGTGATTTTTAACAGGATCGGGTATATTCCCATCATATGGATGCCCATGCTTTCGATTTTTAACATTGGTTTTAGCCAATTCAGGTAATTCTTTGACTTCTGCCCAACCTTTATATTGTAATTCTGTAGAGTCTGTTTTAAAAGAGTCAATTAAATACCAGTCTTTGTATTTAGATTTTTCTTGATTCTCTAAAATATCACGCCATGCCCAAAATTCAGAACCGGTATGATTCCAAGAATAATCCAAAACGATCTTTATATTACGTTTATGAGCTTCTTCAATTACTTTTAAAAAAAGCTTGTCTGCACTAGTCCATTTCCAGGTATTGGGATCATTGGGGTCTTCAGAAGCTATAATTTGTAAATCACCCTTTGGATCAGGGCCAAAAGTTACATCAATATGATGATAACTTCGTGCGTCATATTTGTGCAAGGAAGGGGAGTCGTTTAGAGGGTTGAAATATAAGGCGTTAACCCCTAGTGATTGGATGTAATCCAATTGATTTAAAACCCCTTGTAAATCTCCTCCATAACGGCGCATTTGCACTGTTGTATAGAATTCTTTTCCTGTTTCTTTTTCCCACTGAGGCTGTTTGTACCAATTAGAAGTCCAATTGGAAACTTGCCAGTTTTCAGGCTTTTTATGAGGCCAGGAACCTTCAATGGTTTGTAGAGTAGGGTCATTATTAGAATCTCCATTTTGAAAACGCTCCACAAATATTTGATACCAAATAGCTGTTTTTGCCCACTCAGGTGGTTGATCAAAGGCTAAGGTATTTTTATGATTCTGGGTATGATTTGGTGTTATTTTATTTTTTTTAGATTGACAGGAAAAAATGAATAAAAGAATGAACGAATAGAGAAAGCAAGGCTTCATAAGTTTAATTTTTTATAAAGATATAATTTTTATGGTTTCATGAATGTAAACCAATAATTTTTTTTCAACTTGATAATTTAAATGCTCTAAGGCATCAGCATATTGATTTAGTTGATTTTCATGTTCACTATTAGGTTCTCCTGTTTTATAATCAATGATGGTTGCATAATTGTTTTTTATGACAACACGATCAGGTCTCAAAATATGTTCGTTATGGTAAATATCCCGTTCATTGAAAATAAGATAGTCACTTTTAAAATATAGGTTTAATTGGTTAATAATTTCTTTGATTTTTCTTTCAACGGTATTAAAGTAAGTTTTAGGTATAAAACCGGTTAGTAAAAAATGATTTAAAACAGTATCAGTATTGTGTTTATAATCAATTTTAGATAAAATATGATGAATCATATTTCCGTATTCTATTGCCGTACTTTTTTCTGTACTCCAAAATGTAGATGAAGTTGTACTAATTTCTAAAATGGTACGCCATTCATTGGAGTAAAATGGTATGAAAATAAGAGGTTTAGTAGGTTTCGAAGTTGGAGTTCGATTTTTGTTTCCTATTTGATATAAGAACTGTTCTGTCTTTGGAATGTTTAGTTCATCTAAGAAATGATTAAAGTAATATGCTATAGAAGATTTTTTTGTTTCTTTTTGATGCAAAGTCCCTATATATAAACGTTCGATAGCTCTTGTTGTAGCAACATATAAGATATTTAAATTATCCAATTGAATTTGGTCGTTATTTTGATCGATAATTTCTCTTCCTGTTAGGTGGTTTTCTGTCAAGTTTTGATTAGCAGGAATGTAAAAATGATCAAAATTTTCATACAGTTGATTTTCCAAAGGCATCCAGACATGAGCATTTCGATCAGAAAAGGCTTCCCAATCAGCATAAGGGAGTATGACTACAGGAAATTGTAGTCCTTTAGATTTATGAATGGTCATAATTTGTACGGCATTGCTTTCATTAGGTGTTACAATGCTTTCCTTATCCTTTTTCTCTTCCCAATAAAGTAAAAAATCATGTAAACTATTGGAGTTTCTGGAAGTATAAGTGATAATAAAATCAAGGAAATAGTGTAGGTAGCCGTTATTTTTTTCTTGAATTAAATGAAATGCTCGACAACTATATTCTACTAAATCGTATAATGATTTTGAACGGGCTATTTTTAAATCAAAAAAAACACCTCCAATTTCTAATTCTTTAAAGAATAAATGAAGAGGTAATTTAATGGTATGTTCAATAAAAGAATGTAAATCTTGATTTAAAGAAAATAGTTGATTTTGATGCAATTGCATCAGAAGCTCAACACGCACTTTATAGTCATTTTCCACATGTATAATGCGCAAAACTTTTTCAATCAATTGAATTTCAATAGCATTTTTTAAAAGTAGGGATTCCTTTGAGATAATAGGGATTTGATTTTCAATAAGGTATTGTGCAATTTGAATTCCATTTTTATTATTTCGAACCAAAAGGGTTATTTCCTTATAGGTAAAGCCTTCTTCAATTAAAGATAAAATAGTGTTATGTATGTAAGTTAGCTGACTGTCATGGTAATTTACACCCCGTTTTTTTTCAATTAAATTAATTTCAACAAAACCGTTTTCTTTAGTATTGGTTTTTTGAGTTGTTGTTTCTGAATATAATTTTTCATAGGTATCATTTTGAAAGGTTTTAGCAGCAATCTGATAGAAACCGTTATTAAATTGAATGATTTCTTTAAAACTTCGATAATTGGTACTTAAATTTTCGGTTTTAAAGGGAAGACGATCTCCTGATTCAGAAAGAGTCATAAACTGTTCTGGATCTCCACCGCGCCATCGGTAAATAGACTGTTTTGAATCCCCCACAATTAAGGCATTTCCACCCTGCGCTAATTGATTTTCAATTAAAGGTCTTAAGTTAGTCCATTGTAAAATAGAGGTGTCTTGAAATTCATCAATGAAATAATGGAGGTATTTTTCTCCTATTCGTTCATAAATATAAGGTGTAGGCTGACTTTTTATTTCTTCACTAATGATTTTATTAAATTCTGCATTTAGTAAAATATTGTTTTCTTCCTTTAAATGCGTTAATTCCTTTTCAATTTCATTAATAACAGTTAAAGAAGAAATGGTACGTAATATAAGCTGATTAAGGAGAAATGACCCTTTGTTCTTTTTTAAAAAAAGAGAAGATTCTTGTATGAGTTTTTCAATTTGAGGAATTACAGCATTTATTTTTGCAGCTTGCTCAGAATCTGTTGATTTAGAGTATAACTGTTGAGTATCTAATTGTTTTTGTAAACGTGATCCAATGGAAATTTTTGATAAATCAGAACTCTTGAATTTTTTGAAATAATTAGGTAAATCTTGATAAGCGAAAGAGGATAGAAGAATGGAAGAATCATTTAGAATACTAAAAAAAGAATCTGAAAAAGAAATACATTGCTGTTTGATTTCTTTTTGTTGTATGTTGATGGATTTTTTTAACCTAGAAAAATCTTCAATAGAATGATTTTTTAGTTGTTTTATAAACTCCTGATGATCTTCTTTTAATAATATTTTAGCAGTATTAGCTAAATCCAGGCTTATATTCCAACTTTTATCTTCATCTAATTTTGCTAAAGAAAATTGAACTAATGAGTAGGTGACTTTAGGATCTTTTCCTAATTTTGAAAGGAGAACTTCAATGGATTCACGAAGGAGTTTGTCTGCATCCATTTCAACTTCAAAATTTGAGGATAATCCTAAATCTTGAGAAAAATTACGAATTAAACGATGGGTAAATTTATCAATAGTACTTACTGAAAAGTTAGAATATTGATGTATGATTTTTGATAGTGTTTTTTGAGCCCTTTCATTTAATTGAATGGGTTCTATTTGTAATTCGTGGCATAATGTTTTAAATAAATCAGTTTCCCAATCAGAAGGCTCTTTTGAAGCAAACTCTTTTAATGCTGTCAGAATTCGATCTTTCATTTCAGCTGCTGCTTTATTTGTAAACGTGATAGCTAAAATTCTTGAAAAATGATAGTAATCGTTAGTTTTAAGAATAATGGATAAATATTCTTTTACTAAAGTATAGGTTTTACCTGATCCAGCTGAAGCGTTGTATATTTTTAATAATGAAGGATCAATCATAAAAAATTATTTATTGGGTAAATGTACATAATGATTTAATAAAACACTACAGTTAATTATTTAACAAAAAATCAAAATATGTATAAAGTTAAAAAAAGTTAGCTTATTAATAAGAATGCCTTTATTTTCGTCTCAAATAAATTAAAAATGAAATTAGAAAATAATCAATATACGATTCAAGGAGTATCTTTAAAAGAGGTAGTTGAAAAATTTGAAAACCCTTTATACGTATATGATGCTGAAATAATGAAAAGACAGTTCAATCGTTTGAGCCGTGCTTTTAAAGGTGTAGGGAGTCTACAACTAAATTATGCTTGTAAAGCACTATCCAATATCAGTATTTTAAAATATTTTAAGTCGCTAGGATCAGGTTTAGATACAGTTTCGATAGAGGAGGTGAAGTTAGGCTTAAAAGCAGGTTTTGAACCACAAGAGATTATTTTTACACCCAATGGTGTTTCGTTAGAAGAGTTGAAAAATGCTGCTCAGTTGGGGGTTAAAATTAATATAGATAACTTATCCATTTTAGAGCAATTTGGGCATGACTTACCTGATTATCCAGTTTGTATACGGATTAATCCGCATATTATGGCAGGAGGGAACGCTAAGATATCCGTTGGTCATATTGATTCAAAGTTTGGAATTTCATATTATCAACTACCTCATGTAAAACGTGTTGTGGAAAATACGAATATGAAAATAGAAGGAGTCCATATGCATACAGGTTCTGATATTTTAGATATAGAGGTCTTTTTAAATGGAGCAGAAATTTTATTTGATGTAGCTAAAGAATTCAAAGATTTAAAATACTTGGATTTCGGAAGTGGTTTTAAAGTTCCTTATAAAGAAGGAGATATTGAAACAAATGTTGAAGAATTAGGAGAGGAGTTAGGAGTTCGCTTTAATACGTTTTGTAAAGATTATGGAAAAGAATTGACGTTGATGTTTGAGCCGGGTAAATTTTTAGTAAGCCAATCGGGTTATTTTTTAGCTAAAACGAATGTTATTAAACAAACGACTTCAACAGTTTTTGCAGGAATTAATTCTGGTTTTAATCATTTGATTCGTCCAATGTTTTATGATGCTTATCACCACATTATAAATATATCGAATCCAGAGGGACGTAGTCGTTTTTACACAGTGGTGGGTTATATTTGTGAAACGGATACTTTTGGAGTTAATCGTAAAATAGCGGAAGTTCGAGAAGGTGATACTCTATGCTTTCAAAATGCAGGAGCCTATTGTTTTTCTATGGTTTCTAATTATAACTCACGGCTAATTCCTGCTGAAGTTTTAATTTTGGATGGTACAGCTCATTTAATTCGAAAACCGCAAGATTTTGAAGATTTGATCAAGAACCAGATAGAGATTTCTTTATAGAGGCTAATTTTTACTTGTCATAAATGAAAAGGGAAATGTAGAAAAATCATCAAAAGCATTTTGCAGAAGTAAAAAAAGATTTATATTTGCAACCGTAAAAGGAGAAATGGCAGAGTGGTCGAATGCGGTAGTCTTGAAAACTATTGACTGTCACAGGTCCGGGGGTTCGAATCCCTCTTTCTCCGC
>JBKDZS010000132.1:0-1950 GCA_047971445.1 Flavobacteriales bacterium | reverse complement strand
CCCTATTTCTTTTCCAGGTTGAATGTTAAAGGTTTTGATAATTTCTTCTCCTGTGATAGGTGGTTGAAAGTTGCGAATTCGATCGCGTTCTTCAACTTGTTTAATTTTTTCTTGAACGTATTTAAAATTATTTTGATAACGACGTTGCTTTTTTGGGTTTTTAGTTGTGATATCTGCATTACATAGTGTAAAAAGGTCTTCAATATCATTTCCTGCATCAAATAATAAACGTCTAATTGCAGAATCGGTTACGTTATCTTCAATTAAAGAAATAGGGCGAGAACTCATCATAACTATTTTTCGAACGTATTGTAAGTCCTTTCCTAAAGGAAGTTTTAAACGTTTGAATATTTTAGAAATCATTTTATTGCCTATAAATTCATGCCCATGAAAGGTCCAGCCAATTTTTTTATCATATCGTTTTGTAGGTGCTTTTCCTATATCGTGAAGTAGGGCTGCCCATCTTAACCAAAGTTTATGAGTTTGGAGAGCAATGTTATCAACAACTTCTAAGGTATGCCAAAAGTTATCTTTATGAGATCTCCCTTCAACTTCATCAATTCCTTGTAAAACAGTAAGCTCGGGTAAAATATAATCGAGTAAGCCTGAATTAAACATTAGAGCTAACCCAACAGAAGGTTTTTCTGTTAGCATAATTTTATTAAATTCATCCATAATTCGCTCCATAGAAATAATTTTGATTCGCTCTTGATTACGTTTTATAGCTTCAAAGGAATCTTGTTCTATTTTGAAATCTAGTTGAGTAGCAAAACGAATAGCCCGCATCATTCGAAGTGGATCATCAGAATAGGTAATGTTTGGATCTAAAGGGGTTTTTATTAACTTCTCATTTAAATGATGAATACCTTCAAAAGGGTCTATTAGCCTACCAAAGTCAGTTTTATTCAAGGATATGGACATCGCATTAATCGTAAAGTCACGACGGTTTTGATCATCTTCCAAAGTTCCATCTTCAACTATGGGATTTCGGGAGTTACTACGATAAGATTCTTTTCGCGCACCCACAAATTCAATATCCATTCCTTGAAAACGAAGCATGGCTGTTCCAAACCGTTTAAAAATTTTAACTTCAGGATTATGGGGAAGTAATTGAGCTACTTTTAAAGCTAATTCTATGCCGCTATCTTTGGCGACAATATCAATATCTTTTTTTAGTTTTTTTTTAAGTAAGAAATCGCGTACAAATCCTCCAATTACAAAGCTTTCAGTAGAAATGTCTAAGGAAGCTTGTTTTATATATTCAAAAACAGGATGCTCTATAGCGTGTTTTAAGTTCATAAATGATTTATTGACGAAGCACTTTTACCTCTCCATTATTCTTTAATTTGATTACGGTAGAGCTTTTTTGTTGTACTGTTTCGTTTTGCCGCAAATTTACGATGTAATCTACACCTTGCAAAATATCTGTTGATATTTCATTGAACATTTTAGGTGATTTTTCTCCTGAAATATTAGCAGAGGTCGAAACCAGGGGAGCTTTTAATTGTTGAATCAAGCGTTTACAAAAAGAATCTTGAGTTATACGAATTCCTAAAGAATGATCGTCAGCTATTAAATTAGAGGCTATGTTTTGTGGGTTATCTAAAACCAATGTAGTCGGTTTTTTGGACCAATCTATAATATCCCAAGCAGTATCAGGTACCTCAGGAATAATTTGTTCGAGTTGAAAATCATTGTGTACTAAAACTAACATGCTTTTGGATTCTTGACGACGTTTTAAGTTGTAAATCTTTTGAACGGCAATTTCATTTGTTGCATCACACCCAATTCCCCAAATCGTATCCGTTGGGTAGAGGATAATACCCCCACTTTGCAGGATATTTAATGTTTTTTCAATCTCTTGTTGCATAATTTTGAATAAAAAGTCTACCAAAATTACAATTTTTAAGATGGAAGATAAAATAAAACAACTTTGTTAAAAAAAATATG
>JBKDZS010000131.1:0-6890 GCA_047971445.1 Flavobacteriales bacterium | reverse complement strand
GGAAAAGTCTAGAGACAAATCATAGTTAAAGATGAAGAAAACTCAGGTAATTCGAAGTAATTACCCCTGCAGTTTCTGTTCGAAGTCGACTGTTCGATAGTGATATTCCAAAAAAACCAGTTTGAGTAGCCAATTGAATTTCAGTAGGAGAAAAATCCCCTTCAGGACCAATCATAATTAAAGTAGGGGTATTTTTTTGTAGAAGTGATTTTATATTTTTACGATCAAATTGTGTATTACAGTGAGCCATCATTTTAGACCCTTCAAAATCATTATTAAGGACAAAGTCCTTTACTCTTATAGGTTCATTTAGTTTAGGAATATAGGCTTTTAAAGACTGTTTTACAGCTGTAGTAATAATCTTCTGGTAACGATTTATATTAATTTTTTTACGTTCAGAGTTTTCTCCAATTAAAAGGGTAATTTCATCAACACCTATTTCGGTTGCTTTTTCTAAAAACCATTCAAAACGGTCATTACTTTTTGTGGGGCAAATAGCTAAATGTAAGTAATACTCGCGTTTTTCAAAATCTTGGATGGTTGAAATGATTTCAACTTTACATTTTTTATTAGCGAGCAGGATGATTTTAGCTTTACACAACATACCTTTTCCATCGGTTAAATGGATTAAGTCATTTGTTTTCATACGTAATACCCGAGAAATATGGTTGCTTTCTTCTTTATTTAAAGTTAAGGTCTTAGAGTCAATATTTTGTACGATAAACAGGCGCATATCCATTCATTAATTTGCTAGTGAAAAATAAGGTTTTATACTTCATTGCTCATTTATTTTATATCGAGCATGTGCTGTTGTTTCTTGTGAAGTGAATTCACCTCGTTCGTATTTTAGTTGTCCAACCATGGCAATCATAGCCGCATTGTCAGTTGTATAGTCAAATTTTGGAATATACGTTTTCCATCCCCTTTTTTCCATGTAATACAGTTGTTTTCTAATTTCAGAATTAGCTGAAACACCACCAGCAATGGCAATACGATTGATTCCTGTTTTTTGTACCACTTTTTGAAGTTTTTTCATTAGAATTTCTACAATGGTACATTGTACAGAAGCACATAAGTCTGTTAAATTATTTTTAATAAAATTAGGATTTTTATTCATTTCCTTTTGTAAAAAATAAAGAACAGAAGTTTTTAAGCCACTAAAGCTAAAATTATATTCCTTCACTTGAGGCTTAGAAAATTGAAAAGCTTTGGGATTTCCTTTTTGAGCTAATTGGTCAATTAGAGGACCTCCAGGGTATTCCAGTCCTACTATTTTGGCAATTTTATCAAAAGCTTCTCCAACGGCATCATCAAGAGTTTCTCCTAAAATTTTAAAATTAAAATAGTCATCCACTTGAACAAGCTGTGTATGTCCACCACTTATCGTTAAGCAAATAAAAGGAAATTCAGGTTTTGTTTCGTTGGCATCTTCAATAAAATGAGCTAAGATATGAGCTTGCATATGATTGACTTCAATCAAAGGAACATCCAAGGCCATAGCAAATGATTTAGCAAACGAAGTGCCTACTAATAATGACCCCATTAAACCAGGTCCTTTGGTAAATGCAATTCCATCTATATCTTTTTCAGTAATATTTGCTACCTTTATCGCCTCATTTACTACGGGAACAATGTTTTGTTGATGAGCACGAGAAGCTAGTTCAGGAACAACTCCACCATAGCTTTGGTGTACTTTTTGATCAGCTATAATATTCGATAAAACTTTTCCGTTTTGTAGAATAGAAGCTCCTGTGTCATCGCAGGAAGATTCGATACCGAGTATAATGGGATGTTTTTTCATTAAAACAAAAGTACAAAATTAACTGTGTTAAAAAATATATTTAAAATAATCCTCTTTTTTTTAGTTGTTATTTTTTTAGCAATTACAAGCATTTTGACAGTCATCCAAATTCCGTCTGTACAGTCAAAAATAGTGTATAATTATGTGATGCCTGAAGTAAATAAAATGTTTGGCACAAAAATAAATGTTGAAGCGGTTGATATTACCTTTTTTGGTGCTATAAGTTTAAAAAATATTTCAGCCTTAGATCAACGAGATAGTTTGTTAGTTTCAATTAAGGAAATACAAGCTAGTCCAAATTACTTTAAATTAATGAAAGGTTCTCCCTATGAGTTGGATGAGATCTCATTATTTGAGCCCAAGGTTTATGTGAAAACATACAAAGGGGAAGGTCAGGATAATTTTTTAAACTTTATTGATAAATTTAGTGCAGAAAGTGAAAGTCAAGATTCTACAAAACTAATTTTAGAAGGAGATGTAAATATTTATGAAGGATATTTAGAAATTATAAATGAAAACTTACCTAAAGAAGAACAGGTTTGGGTAAAGGCTTCCAATTTAAATTTAGAAGTAGTTAACTTCAAATTAGATGATGCAGATGTCTATGCGCATATTGAAAATTTAACTTTTAAAGCACAACGAAATAAAAAAACTCAATCAGAGCTGAAACGTTTTTCAGGAGATTTTACTTATCGGAATGATTTGTTAGAAATTAAAGACGTTGACATTCAGACGAGTAATTCAAACTTAAAAGGTCACTTTGCTTTTCTTTATAATGATGCCTCTGAAGATTTTAGTGATTTTTATAACAAAATTAATTGGAAAGTAGATATAGCAAAAGGTTCTCATATAGGAATGAAGGATGTACAATACTTTGTGCCTTATTGGGATACTTTTTCAAAGGTACGTGTTCAAGGGAAAATACGAGGAGTTCTATCAAAACTGGCTTTACAAGATGTTGAAATACGAACTTTAAAAACAAAGTTAACGGGTAAGAACATTGTTTTGGAAGAAATTTATGATGCTCAAAACTTTCGTATTAAGGGGGGAGATGCTTACGTAACTTCTAGTTACAATGATTTAATCAAATTTTTACCTAAAAGGATTAGTCAAGATATTCCAAGTCTTATAAACGATTATGGTCAAGTTACTTTACAAGGTAATGTTGAAGTTGATCGTCAGGATTTTACAACTAAATCGTCCATCCAATCTTCAACTTTAGGAAATCTAATAGCTGATATAACCATTGAAGATTATGCTGAAGAATCCATTCGTTATGTAGGAAATATTCAGCCTAAAAAATTTAATTTAGAAACCTTAACAGGCATTAAAAAGTTGGGATTAATAACAGCTAATTTAGATGTAGATGGTCAAGGGTACGATTTAAATACGATGCGAATTAAAGTAAAGGGAGACATAGAAGGAATAGATCTCATGAACAAACACCTTTCTAACATTCATGTGGACGGTTCAATTGCCCAACAATTGTTTAGTGGAGAGGTGGATGTTAAAGACCCCTATATTGCTTTGAATTTTAATGGGAATATAGATTTTTCCTCTTCTATATATGATGCCAATTTTAAATCAACAATACAAAACTTAGATTTGTATAAATTAGGTGTTTCGAAAGATCCTGCTGCGCGTTTGACAACGGATATTTCAATTGATTTACACGCGGGATCAATAGATGACTTATTGGGACAAGTCTTATTAGAAAACACATTGTACCAAACTTCTACACAATCATTGGCTTTTAATCAAATGTTAATCAATTCGTCTATTGATGAAAAGGGGAAGCGATTGATTAATTTTCGATCAGAAGAAATTATGGACGGCTATATAGAGGGGCAATTTAAACTATCTGAGGTTTTACAAGTTTCTGAAAATGCATTTGGAAAATTGCTCACAAATTATGAGCCTAAATCCATGGAGGAGGGACAATATTTTAATTTTAAATTTGATATAAAAGATTATTTGTTTGAGGTTTTATATCCTGCGATAACGTTGAAGCCTGGAACAAAGTTAGAGGGAAAAATTACACCTGAAAATCATTTGATTTTAAAAACGAAAACACCAGGATTACGGTATGATAAATATGAATTGGGGCAATCACAAGTAACCTTAAATACAAAAAATCCATTTTTTCAAACTTCGTTAGTTTCTGATAAAGTAAATTTGAGTGGCTACGAGTTGGATAATGTGAAAATTTTAACGATCAATAATAACGATACATTGGAAGTTAAAGCAAAGTTTACAGGTCATTTTGGAGGAATTTCAAAACAAGAATTTGGTTTAAACTTATATAAAACAAAAAATGATCAAGGAAAAGACTTAATAGGTTTTTTAAAGTCAACAATAAAATACAATGATAACGAATGGGTTTTAAATCCTGATAATGAAGAGCATACGCATTATGCATTATTTGATATAGAAACTAATGAATATTACATCAATCAAATTGTTGTAGAATCAGGATTACAAAAGTTAGAAATTAACGGATCTTATTTGGACGCATATTTAAATCTTGATTTAGAGATGCAAAATACCGAGTTAGAGGCTTTGCTTCCTCCATTAGAAAATATGGAGCTAGAAGGTTTAGCAAACGGAATTCTTACCATTGAATATGGAAAAGATATTTTTAAACCTATTGCTGATTTAAAAATCCAAGACTTTATTTATAATAAATATTCTTTTGGAGATATTCTTATGAATGTTGAAATAGAAGATGACTTATATAAAGTAGATTCGAAGATACAAAAAGATAAATGTGATCAAGTAACTGTAACGGGTTACATAAACCCAAATAAAAAAGAAGACTATTTGGATTTAAAAGTTCATTTTGATGAATTTGAAGTAGCCATTTTAAATACTTTTATGGTTGATGTTGCTGAAAATATTCGAGGAACGATTCAAGGAGAAGTGGATTTGGTAGGGACATTAGAAAAACCAGAATATCAGGGAAGTATACGCCTGAACAAAGGAGGAATGAAAATTTCATATTTAGGTACCGATTATGATATTTTAAGAAGTCCTGAAATATTAGTTTCTACAGGCTTGATTTATTTTTATGATAGAATTGAATTGAAAGATAGTAAAAATCATACGAGGGGGTATCTTACAGGTGATTTATCACATAAAAACTTTTTAGTATGGGAATTAAATTTAGATCTTTTTGCAAATAATTTTTTGGTCATGGATACAGGCTTTGATAATAACCCTCTATTTTATGGAAAAGTTTTTGCAAATGATTTATATGCTACAGTTAAAGGTCCTGCACTAGATTTAGATATCAATGTAATTGCTACAACGGCTTCAAAAACTGCGTTAACTATTAACACAGGAGGACAAAGTTTGGAAGTATCGGAAGTGGTTAAATTTGTGAATGTTTTAGATAGAAGCAAAGAGGTTGAAGGGGGTGTTTTGATACCTCCGGAACAGGTCACAGGTATGGATTTAGGATTGAATGTGAAAATTACGCCTGACGCCAAGTTAAACCTAATTCTTGATGAAAAAAATGATGATAAAATTGTAGCAAGCGGAAAGGGAGATGTTCATCTAGAGGTTGATTTGAAAGGGAACATGATTATGAACGGAGAAGTTGAGATAACCAATGGCTATTATAATTTTGCTAGAGGGGCAATCAAAAAAATATTTAAAATAAGACCTAATAGTACCATTAAATGGATTGGGGATGTATATGATGCACAATTGGATGTAAAAGCTTATTTTGAAAGAAATGTATCCAATATAGGAGAATATATATCAGGCTATGCACAATCTTTACAAACAGAAGTTGAAGTTGCTTTGGCAGGATCTCTAAATTCACCTGAAATTGAGTTTAATGTATTAACACCTGATGCTTCTGAATCTGTCCAGAGTAATTTAGCACTGAAGTTTAGTGATAAGGATGAAGAAGTAAGACAATGGGGGGGGATATTGCTTTTTGGAAAATTCTTACCTCCAGATGATACGAATTACATTAGTGGATTAACTACAACAGCTTATGAATTAGCTTTTGGGCAGTTATCGTCCTTACTATCAAATATTAGTCGTCATATAACCTTAAACTTAGGATATACAGAGGGGTCTGAAGAATACAACACTTCCGATATTGTCAATGTTAAAGGAACCGTTGATGTAAATCCTCGGGTATCGGTCAATGTTTCTGGAGGGTTTGCTGTGACTGGAAATAATTCTAGTGAAGAGATAGCAACAAATACCCAATCTGTTACAGGAAGTGTGGAAGTTGAATATGATATTTCAAAGCGAAATGATGGAACGCTAAAGCTAAAGGTTTTTAGTAGACCTACTAGTTTTGGTATAGAAAATTTTAATGCATCAGATAATTATTCACAAGTTTGGGGAGGAGGAGTACACTACCATGAAGATTTTAATACTTTTAAGGAGTTGAGACAAAAATTATTTAAAACTAATCGTAACCGATTAAAAGAAGAAACCAAAGAAAAAGAGCGCCAAGATTCTTTAAATCAGATTTTAAATAAAAAGGAAACCTTATTTTTAGAAACTGCTGTAAAAAAGGAAAAAAAATAAACTAAAGAAAGTAAAGAAAAAAATAATGATTATTTAAAGGAAACAGTGAGCGAGAAACGGGATTCGAACCCGCGACCCCAACCTTGGCAAGGTTGTGCTCTACCCCTGAGCTACTCTCGCAAAATAAAAAAATCCTTCTGTAGGACTGCAAATATACTATAAAAAACCAATTTTAAAACAGAATTTTTTAGGTTTTTTAGATCGGTTTAAATAAATTGGAGAATTTAACGGTAGAATGATGAAAAGTAAATGTTGACATGCAAATGAATAGAGTTTTTGTTACTACAAAATATAGCTTACCTTAAAGAGTCAATTTATCTATAGACAGTGGATGTAATACATAGTGTACTGATATTATATGTTTAAAAAATTATTTACAAACTCATTTATTTACGGATTAGGTCCTCAAGTTCCAAAAGTTGTTTCAGTTTTGGTTTTACCGTTTATTACAGAATTTTTAACACCTGAGGATTATGGTATTTATGGGATTATCACAGCCTATATGGCTTCCTTAGTCGCCTTCTCTATTTTAGGGATG
>JBKDZS010000130.1:0-13064 GCA_047971445.1 Flavobacteriales bacterium | reverse complement strand
CTGTCAACTTTCAGGTATTGTTGCTCTTTCTCAGGTAGTCCAGAAACTTGTCGTGACACTTGATTTTTTTCACTATTCAATCTGGTTAATCGAGATTGGAGTTGAAACATTGAATTATTCGTAACATTTTGAGCAACTCTCTGAGCATTTCTTATTTCTACATTGATTCTCTCTATATCAGGATGTTCTTTTGTTAAATATTCCAACATTTTTTTTCTTTCCTGAAATAACCTACTAAGTTTTGAAATACTCGTTATTACATTTTGATCTTTAATTTCAACAATGGTTGGAATAACTAACCTTTCAATGTTATATTCTTTTAAAGAATGTTTAAAACTTTCTAATATACTCAACTGTCGTTTTACATCATATATTTCATTATCATACCTAAGTAGATCTCGCTGTATAAATTCAATTTTTTGATCTAAACTAATTATTTTTTCCTGCTTTTTTATTTTACCCAACTCTATTGAAGTACTATCTACCTGTTTATTAAAACGAACTAGTTGCTGATCAATATACTCTAAAGTTTTTTTAGCAAGGTAACTTGACTTATCCAGCCGTTCATTAATCAATACTCCATTAGATCTATTAATAATATCAAGCATTTGGAGCTTATTCTCCCCTTCATATGTTATATTAATGATTGATGATTGCTCTCCTACAGGCCTGGTTGTAATATTATTTTTTAAAACTGTAACTATTTGATCACGAGAGTGGCACACAATAGAATAAGACCCCTTGAAACTATCTTTTTTTGTAATCTTAATAACAAACTCAATTTCATTAATTTTAAAAGGTACATTATCTGAAATTTCAAAACTCTTATTATCATGAGTGACAATCAATTTATTTTCTACATTAGCTAAAATAAATTTAACATTACCTTTTTGCTTTTTACTAATCTCAAATGGAACTTCTTCACCATAAATCAAGCTTTCAATTACATCCCCTATTTTATAAACTTGAATTTCTAAGTTTAACTGATCCGTTACCTTATTTAAATGTGGTCGTGAAATAATTCTGTTCTGGATAAAATCTACCTTATCACTTACTCCTCCCCATATCAAATTTACTCCAACACCTGAGGAAAAAGGGTTCTTAGCATCCTTACTTATATGAATTCTTGAGCTAACATTATAAATATTTTTAGCATACCTATTTTTCACCCATGCAAATACTAAACCCATGATTATAAATAAAATCAAGTATTTTATGTTTTTTATAACTTTGGTGAAAAAACGTCTAAAATCGAAGTCAACAACGTTAACATGATCAGAAGAATCACTATTTATATTATCATTCATTTTTATAAATTTTGTAGAAAAATATAAAAGGTTGCCATACTCGTAATAAAGCTAGTTATAGTCAAAATGGTTTGTAAGCCACTTGTTCCCGTACCTAACGTTTTTGTTTTTATAGGATCTACCTGAATAATATCATTGTTATCAACATAAAACTCCGTTAAGTTTATAGTTGACATTTGATTTAAATCCAACTTAACCAATCTATACCCGTTATCTTGTTTTTTAAAAACTCGTATGCTACTTCTATCCGCAGTTAAAGGCATTGTACCACTCATAGCTAAAGCCTCCATTAAATTTAACTGTTTATAGGATGAGAATCTATTTGAAACCCCTGCCTCTCCTGTAATATAGAACTCATATCTTACCAAACCAACCTTCACATTTAGGTCTCCTTTATATAATTTTTTTAAACTATTCTTAATTAGATCTCTAATTTCATCAAAAGTTTTCCCCTTAACATAAAGCTCACCTAATCTTGGAATATTAATATAACCTTCTCTATCAACAACACGTCCCGTAAAACTCTCCGTACCTACAAGAGGATTATCAACTCCTTTGTCCACAAATTCTATTCCTAAGTACTTTGCAATGTTAGGATCTTCTGTTAAAATCTTAACTTTAATTTCGTCATCAATTTTAACTTTATAAGGCTTTTTATTCGTTTCAATATATCCCTCATCAGTTAAAACAACACCTTCTTCTTCTATAAAAGGTTTTAAATTTCTAACAGGTATACATGACTGTAAAACTATCATTAGAAAAACGATATAACATACGATCCTTTTCAAATTATACTTTATTTTTTATTAAAATTTTGATGCAAATATATAAATTTAAATTTCATTACTTTCAATCTAATGATTCAAATCTTGAGTTATTACTTTTAAACTCTGGAACAATTTTTTTTACTAGTTTGATTAACTCAAATTCTTGATTTCTATTTAATAATTGCATTTTCGAAATTAAGTTTTTAATTATTGCATTATCTTCCTTACGTGTTTCAGCTATAAGAATTTTTTTATGATGAGTCACAAGTGTGTTTTCTTTTAGATTTAATAATTCTTCATATAATTTTTCACCTGGTCGTAAACCAACTTCTTGAATATCTACATCAATAAAGGGCTCTAAACCAGATAATTTTATCATATTAATTGCTAAATCATATATCTTGATACTATCTCCCATATCAAAAACAAAAATTTCACCACCATTTCCCATGGCACTTGCTTCTAAAACTAAATTACACGCCTCTGGTATCGTCATAAAATACCGTGTAATATCCTTATGTGTTAAAGTGATAGGTCCTCCTTTTTCTATTTGTTTTTTAAAAAGAGGTATTACAGATCCATTAGAGCCTAAAACATTTCCGAAGCGTGTTGTAATAAAATGTGTGTCATTTTGTATTTCTTGAAGACTTTGAGTATAAATTTCTGCAATACGTTTGGTTGCACCCATCACATTAGTTGGATTAACAGCCTTATCTGTTGATACCATTACAAACTTACTAACATTATGAAATATTGCTAAATCAGCTAGATTTTTAGTTCCCAAAACATTAATATTAAACGCCTCAAACGGAAATTGTTCCATTAATGGAACATGTTTATACGCTGCTGCATGGTAAACAATATCTGGTTTATATTGATCAAATATTTCTTCTATTCGATCTTTTTCTTTAATATTGGCTATTACAAATTCTATAAGGCTAAACAATTCAGGAAAATTGGTTTTAATTTCTATTTGTAAATCGTACAAAAAAGATTCTGCCTGATCAACCCCTATAATTTTATTCGGTTTAAAGTGAATTAATTGTCGTACAATTTCTGCTCCTATAGATCCTGCTGCTCCAGAAACTAAAATCGTTTTTCCTTTTATTTCATCAAAAATATTCTGACTGTCTAGTTTAATGGGTTCTCGTCCTAAGAGATCTTCTACATTTACTTTTTTTATTTGATTTGTTGTCAACTCTTCATTAATCCAATTCTCTACTGGAGGAACATCCTTTATTTCTATATCAAACTTTAAACATTCTTTTATGATTTCTCTCTTCTTTATTGTGTCTAAGTTTTGAATGGATATAATAATTTGTCCGACATTTTCCCTTACAATTTTTTCAAAACCCTTTTTCCTATTAAAAATGGTATATTCTTCAATTTTTTTACCTACTTTGTTTGGGTCATCATCAATAAATCCTACAATATCATAAACTATATTAAAATCACTTTTTAGTGCATTTAATGTTATCATTCCTGAAGATCCAGCGCCATAAATGATCACTTTATAAACTTCGGCTACTTGACTTTTAAAATATTTTGTAAAAACTTCTTTTATAATAATTCTATAAATCAATAAAACTGTTATAACTCCTAAAGAATGTAATACTAAAACAATTTTTGGAAGGTATAAAGCAGAATTTTTATGATGATTTAAATAATCTCTAAAAGAAAAATGAAACAGCAAAGAAATTACTATTAAAACAACTACAGAATAAGCACATGACTTCAATATAACATAGGCTTCATGAATAGTAGTATGTCTTAAAATACCTCTATAAGTTTTGAAATAAAGAAAAAACATTACGTATACAATCGTTACAAGAAGAGCTTTTATTATAAGTCCCTTCCACCCTATATACAACCAATAAGATTCATCTTCTAATATTTTTAAATTAAACCGGTAACGTAATAAAAATGAGAAGATATAAACTCCAAAAACTAGAAGTAAATCAAAAGTTAAAATAGCCCATACTGACAGGTATCTATTAGAGTAATTATTTAAGACTTTTTTAATCAACTTATTAAGTTTTTAATAATTTTCACCACCCGATTTAAATCCTTTTCATTCATTTTTGAATCTGAAGGTAAGCACAATCCCTTTTCAAATAGCCTTTCAGAAGTACCGTTTATATAAGCAGGATATTGTTCAAATACAGGTTGTAAATGCATAGGCTTCCATAAAGGGCGTGACTCAATATTATCCTTTTCTAGTGCTAAACGAATAGTTTCTCTAGAAATATTTTCTTCTTCAATAATTATGGTTGTTAACCATCTATTGGAGAACATTCCTTCTTGTTCTTCTAAAAATCGAATATTTTTTATATCATATAACTTTTTTCTATAAAAATCATATATTTCTCTTTTTTTCTTTACTCGATCATCTAATACTTCAAACTGCCCTCTCCCAATTCCTGCACATATATTACTCATTCGATAATTATACCCTATCTCAGAGTGTTGATAATGAGGTGCCTCATCACGTGCCTGAGTAGCTAAAAATCGTGCTTTTTGAATTAATTTTTCATCAGAAGACATGAGAGCTCCACCACCTGAAGTTGTAATGATTTTATTTCCATTAAACGAAAGAATTCCAAATCTACCAAACGTTCCCAATGCCTTTCCTTTGTAGGTTGATCCTAACCCCTCAGCAGCATCTTCGATTAAAGTAATTTCATACGTTTTACAAATTGAAATAATTTCATCCATTTTAGCAGGCATACCGTATAAATGAACCAAAATTAACACCTTAGGTTTTTTTCCTTTTGAAATACGATCCTCAATTGCTCTTTTAAGTAGCTCAGGACAAATATTCCATGTATCTTCTTCTGAATCCACAAAAACAGGTGTTGCTTTTTGATACACAATAGGATTTGCTGTGGCTGAGAAAGTAAACGAAGAGCATAATACTTCATCATCCTGATTTACTCCGGAAAGAATTAAAGCTAAGTGAATTGCGGAAGTTCCTGAACTTAATGCTGCTGCATATCCGCAATTCGTATAATTTTCAATATCATGCTCTAATCCATTTACATTAGGCCCTAAAGGTGCTATCCAATTAGTATCATAAGCCTCTTTTATATAATTGAATTCATTTCCTCCCATATGAGGTGATGATAACCATATTTTTTCTTTCATATTATTTATCTCTTTTTGCAGGAATTCCCTTTACGGTAGTATTAGACTCTATATCTTTTGTCACAACGGATCCTGCTCCTATTATAACATGATCTCCTATTTTTATATTAGGTAAGATTGTTACTCCAGCACCTATATGAGTATACCTGCCTACCGTTATATTTCCACATAAGGTTGCATTGGGTGATACGTGAACAAAATCTTCTATTGTACAATCGTGATCGATTGAAGCAGATGTATTGACAATAACATGATCTCCTATTCTCGAACTACTATTGATAACTGCTCCACTCATCACAACAGTACCTTTTCCTATAATAGTTCTTTTAGAAACAACTGCTTGTTTCGATATTACTTTGCCAAAAGTACATTTATATTGTTCTAATTTTTCAGCGATCTTTCCTCTAGTTTGATTGTTTCCTATAGAAACAATAATTTCAACAAGTTTGCCCTTATACTCATTTACTTCATAATTAAATATACTTTTTATAATCTTACTATCGTCAAATATTCCTTCAATTAGAATATCATGATCCTCTAATAATTCTATAATCACCTTTGCATGTCCCGAAGCCCCGTATAAATACATTTATATTCCTAATTTTTTCCTGTAAAAGGCTCCATTGTAACAGAACCACTAGAATTAATATCGTCTTGCTTAAAAACTTTTTTAATCGTTTTAAAAATTATTTGCATATCTAATAGTAAGGATATATTCTCTACATACCAAACATCCAACTCAAATTTTCTTTTCCAGGTAATTGAATTTCTTCCATTGATTTGTGCCCATCCAGTAATTCCAGGGCGCACACTATGTCTCTTTTTTTGTTCCTCGTTATACAAACACAAATATTCAACCAACAAAGGTCTGGGGCCAATTAAACTCATATCACCTTTTATCACATTCAACAATTGTGGAATTTCATCTAATGATGTTTTCCTTACTATTGTACCAATTTTTGTCATTCTTTGTTCATCAGGTAATAAATTTCCTTCACTATCCTTTTTATCATTCATCGTTTTAAATTTGATGATTGAAAATATTCTTTCATTTTTACCGGGTCTTTTCTGAAGAAAAAAGGGATTCCCTTTATTAGCAAAAAATAAAAAAATAGTCACAAAAACAACAATAGGACTTAGGATAGTAAACCCTATGAAAGACATTAAAAAATCGATACTTCTTTTTATATAATTTTCATACATACTAAGTTAATACCTTTTTCTGAATTTCCTCTATGTATTTTTTAGCTAAATAATTTCTATCAAAATATTTCTTTGCATACTCGTATCCATTATTCCCCATTTCTTCCATTTTTTCAATGGACATATTCATACATTCTTTTGTTTTAGAGACAATTTCAGCTACATTTTCAGGCTCTATATATACTCCACAATCCGCTGTTTCAATTAATTCTCTAGAAACTCCATCAATTAATAGATAAATTGGTTTCTTACAAGACATATAATCAAATGATTTATTTGAATATATAGTTTTAAAAGTATCTACTTTTTTCAATACTGAAGCTCCCATATCTGACGCTAAAATATATTTAAACACTTCTGATTTGGGTACAGAATCCCGAAAAATCACATTTTTCAACCCTCTTTTTTTAACTTCTTGTACCCATTCTTCTTTTTTCATTCCCCCTCCAATTAACTGGAATACGACTTTGGTTTCTTGAAGTTGCTCTGCGGCATCTATCAACTGAATCAGATGATTGGCTACACCATGAGCTCCCACATATGTAATAACAAAATTATTCTCTAGCCCTAATTCTCTTCTAAAATTTTGAACATTAAAATCCTGCATTACTTTTTCAGCTAATGAAAAATCTGCAGCATTGGGTATCATAATTACCTTTTTTTCTGGTACTTTCTTTTCATTTATTAATTTTCTTTCAAAAGCAGGTGTTAATGTATTAATTAGAGTTGCTTTTTTATATACAAAAGCTTCAAAACAATACGCAAACTTTATTATGGTTTTGTTTGTAACCACACCTGTATCAATAGCAGATTCAGGCCATAAATCACGTACTTCAAAGACAAAAGGTTTTCGCTTAAAAATGGATAATACATAAGCTGTAATTCCTAAAAACAAAGGAGGAGAGGTCACAACGATTACATCATAATCATTTTTAATTTTGAACATTCCTGCCCAAATACTTGAAAAAACGAATGAAAAATACCCCCAAAGCCTACCTAAAAAACCTGAATTATAAGATTCAGAAACATGACATCTCATAACTTCAATATCATTTTCTTGAAGTTGCTTTTTAAACCATTTTCCTTTATACTTAGACTTTTTTTCTAGTCCATTCGCATGTATCATTCCTGCTATCACTTTAACTTCATGACCTTGTTCTTTCCAAATTTTTGTCATTTCATTAAAACGGGATCCACCATGATCGTTATCTTCTAAATAATACTGATGTATAAGTAATAATTTCAAAATGCAATTCT
The DNA here is from genome assembly GCA_047971445.1 of Flavobacteriales bacterium. Lineage (GTDB taxonomy): Bacteria > Bacteroidota > Bacteroidia > Flavobacteriales > UJ101 > UJ101. The sequence continues at coordinate 5,386 of JBKDZS010000130.1, read as the reverse complement.
TGTTTTTATTTTATTCCCTTTAATCTTCTTATGCAAATTTATACTTTCATTTTTAATTCCATAATAATTTGATACAGAACTCTTTGTTTTTATCCAAGTCAATGGTTTTTGGTTAGAATAACTTTCTATTTTAATTTGCTTTTCACTAATAGGATTTATATGCCAATTCACTTCCACTTCATTATTATAAAAATCACCTTCTACACTATCCTCTATTAACCACTCTAGTTTGTTTTTTACCTTAATTACTGTTCTATTATGCGTAATATTTCCTAATTCCTTAAAACCGCAAAATTTACCTTCAAAGATAAAAGTGTCTTCTTTTTCAATAATACTTCCCTTAGCTTTTTTAATCCAATTATTCCAAATAAATCGAGAACCTTTCTTCATTTGGTCAAAATTTCCAATTCTTAATGTATTATGAGCTTTAGTTCCGTTAAAGTATTTAAGTTCTTCTTCCTTTGTATTGTATTTATACGAACCTGCATCCCAAAGTACATTTACTCCTTTAATCCAAATATCTAAATGTAAGTTATCTGCTTGAATAGGTCTATCTTTATAAGAGCCGCATCGAATAAATGTTATGACATCTTTTTCTCTTATAATATAATATCCACTATTTTTAAAAACAGATTTACTTGATTTATCAACAGCTTTTAATTGAGCCTCTGATTGTATATGATACCAATTAATGTCTTCTTTCTCTTCATCCGAAATTGTTCCTTTAAATTCAATATTTAACAAAGATGCCAAAGCATATAATTGTGCTTTATAATTCCTGTAATCAGTATTGGATAATTTAAAAAATAAGGCGCCATCATTGGCGCCATAATTTGGCAACCAACCTGTGTAATCATCCTGACATGTATTTAAAAATTTTATTGACTTTTTAGCTCTTTCATAGACAATAGAGTCAAATTTTTCATTATTTAAATGAGCTAATTGTATACCCCATGTTAGAAGCTGGATAACAACACGATGGTAATTCATCGAGAATTGTAAGAAAGTACCATCTTCATAGATTTGATATTTAATTTCTTGTTCAAACCATTTTTTTCCTAATCCTTTCCACTTTTTGGCGTAGGGCATAGTTGGAAACAATAAAGGTATCACATATAATGCTAAAGTTTCTGTAATAACATGATTATTTCGAACTGCAATTCTTGAAAAATGAATATTATTGTAAACATGATGAATTTGCCAATAAATACTATTCATAATTTTTTCAAAAATAGCCTCTGATAAGCAAGTTGAATTTTTATAATAATTCAAAGCAAATAGCCAATTAAAAACGCGTATTGAAATTTCTTGACTGCAATTATAATTAGGGCCTTGATTGATGGGGTTTTTATCAATAAAATCTATGATTTCTTGAAAAACTTGTCTTGAACAGTCTTTTTCGTAATGATAATCATAGCGTATGATCGTATATAAAAAAGTAAATCGAGCCTTTTCCCAAACATATTTTATATCGCCAGCATCGATATTCAAACTTTCTAAACTTAGACTATGTCTATTGATATCATATTCATATCCCGTATCAGGATTTGTAAGCCAATTATAATTTTCTCCTAAATCAAAATCTAAGGCACTAAAGTATGTATAGATTCCTTTGTTTATCTTTTCATATTCATTTTTTAATTTTTCCATTTCTACTTTAGGAAAAACTAAATTTTCTTTAGAGCTAAAAAAAAATTGTGTTTTAGAATTTTTCCACTCTAACAAAGTTATGAATTTTTGAAAAGGAGGGTTTGTAGGAAATTTCCTTTGTAATAAACCTGCTTTACGCTTTAATTCATAAAAGCTTCTAAAGATAATATACCGCCACCCCATATTTAACATTGTATTAATCAGTGATTTTATCTTATCTATGCTTACTTCCATAAGAATAAAAGTTTTATTTACTATCTAACAAATTTAAAACATGATCCACAATTCGTTCTGATGTTTTTCCATCCCAAAGATTAGGAATTCCACCTTCTTTCCATTCATTATTAAATAAGGTTTTTAAATAAGGTTTCAAGTTTTTGGGATTAGTCCCGACTAACTCATTCGTCCCAATCGTAATGGTTTCTGGTCGCTCTGTATTATCTCTCAATGTCATACAAGGTACTTTCATAACGGTAGCTTCTTCTGTTATTCCTCCTGAATCCGTTACAACTGCTTTTGCTTTCTTCACTAAATAATTAAATTGTAGATAACCTAGTGGTTCTATCATAAATAAATTTGATGCTTTGACTCCTATTTTTTCTAATATTTTAGCTGTTCTTGGGTGTACAGGAAAAATAACAGGAATTCCCTCTACATTATTTACTATCTCATCAATTAATTCCTTCAATTTAACTTCTTCATCTACATTAGCAGGGCGATGAAGTGTCATTACAATGTATTTTTTTTCCTGTAAGTTTAAACTTTTCCATATAGCTGGAGCTTCAAATCGATCTATATTTTTTAATAATGTATCGATCATAGTATTGCCTACATAAAAAATTTGGTCTTCTTTAAAACCTAACTTTTTCAAGTTTTCGTTCGCTATTTCCGAAGTTGTGAAAAAATAATCTGTAATAGAATCGGTTACCATTCGATTAATTTCTTCTGGCATGGTCAAATCCCAAGAGCGAATACCAGCTTCAACATGGGCTACTTTAATATTTAATTTCTTAGCTGCAATTGTACACGCCATTGTTGAATTAACATCACCTACCACAATACACAAATCACAAGGTGTATTTATTAAAATTTCTTCATATTTTTCTATAATACGAGCCGTTTGTTGTCCTTGTGTTCCAGATCCAACTTCTAAATTGAGATCTGGATGTGGAATTCCCAATTGTTCAAAAAAGCTCCCACTCATTTTTTGATCATAGTGTTGCCCTGTATGAATTAATCGATAATCAATATTTATTCCAGCTGATTTTCTTTTTTCTATACTAGCTATAATAGGTGCTATTTTCATAAAATTGGGTCTAGCTCCTGCTATAATATCTATTAACATAATACGTTTTTATAAATTTTTAATAATTCTTTACCTGCGTGATGGTTATAATTAGTTTTTTTCTTTGGCTTATTTTCTAATAAATACTTCATTAGTTGTTTATAACTATTGTAAACCTCAACCTGATGATCTCTTGAAACAACATTCGTTGCCATTACTTGTTTATTTAAATACAAAGCTTCTTTTATTGAAATCGCATCTCCATCAGTTGAAGTATTTCTAATCATACCATCACAATATTTAGTGATTTCAAAAAAAGAGTGCTCTTCACTAATCAGTAATACATTTTCAAGTTTTATGTTTTTTTCCCCTATCAACTTCTTATATGCTTTTGAAGAATCTGAAACTATAAGTCCCAAATTATCCAATTTAGAAAAAATCTCTATTAGGTCTAAAATTCCATATATTTCATTTCCTTCTTTATCGTAAGAAACTGTTGAGGCATTAGTACAAAAAATTTTACTATGCTCTTTCTTAAACTTTACCACACATTTTTCTATTTCATTAGAATTAGTTTCTCCGTAAATCGGTGGTATAAAAGATGTAATTTTAACTGTACTTTCATTATATTGAGTTGCTTTTTTATAGCTCTCTTTATTCAGAACAATGGGTATTTTGCATAGTAATATAGAAGCATAATCAAAAAAGTTATTTACCAAGTTAAATCTTCCTAGATTACCATGGTATGTAATTAAGAGCCTTTTATTGAAAAGACGACATAATAAAGCTGTAATAAATCTAAGCTTGGGGTTTGAAGTATGCAAGTGAATCACTTTATACTTTAAAATTACTTCCCATAAAATTCGAAATATATTTTTCTTCTTTAAGTCTAAAAATTCAACATTTAACTTTTCGTTTTCCAGATACTCTAAAAGTCTTTTAACATGAAGAGTCACACCGCCAATTGGTGGTGGTAAAGAACCTATTATCAACAAATTACTTCTCATATGGTTTTTAACTTATCATAATTGATATGGCCTTTTTTCTCTTCTATTAAAAATTTTAGAAGAAGAAGGATAAATACTTGCCAATAAAACATATAAAACCCTGACGAAGCAAAACTAATAAGTAAGGTTTGAATACAAATAAAATAGATAATTTCTTCTAACGGCTTTATCGTTGCTATCTTTAAAGTTGCTTTATAAATAAAGCTTCCAATTATTGTAAGTAGTACTATCAAAGCTATTAATCCGTATGAAATGATAATGGCTAAATAATCATTATCCGTAAAAAATGTACTGAATGTTACCAACATATAGGTTTTTCCCCATCCAATAAATACAAAAAAAGGCATTTTCAATAAGTACTTTACCATAACTTCCCATATATCTTTCCTCCCTCCAAATCCCTTACTATCACCTGATTCTATATTATCTATTAAATAATTCAGTTTAAAAAAGTATTCTGAGTAATTAATCACTATATAAATCCCTGCTAAAATACTTATGAAAATAACGAGCATTTGAAGTGTTCGTCCGTTCATAGTTTTTCTACTTCTTCTAAATAACGATACTATGACAAACACTATAACAAAAAATACTAACCCTAGAATATGTGTTCTACTTCCGGAAGTCAAAACTATAAAGATTTCTAAAAAACAAGGAATCATAAACAATATTTTTCTTTTCACATAAGGTAGTAATGTGAAATGAACAATGAAAAACATGTTCATTATTAATGCATGTAAAGCGCCCATTGGTGTAAAACCTTTTATGTACTGACCTGCTATAGCATGCCTTTCAGAATGGTAATTATCAATAATAAATTGTATAACAACATTATTATTAAACTGGAGTTCTCCTATAGTCACAACAAAATCAAGAAACACATATAAAATTGAAAAATATAGAAATACTTTAAACATTTCAAAATTAAACCTAAACCCACATATTACAATCAGCAACAACACTAGAACTCTAAAGACTTCTGTGTATTCCCTAATATACAATTCTATGGTAAAACTTATTGGCCAAAAAAGATATCGAATGTTTATTACTAAACAAAGGTAGACCAAAAAAATCAACAGGTATATAGCAATTTTATCAAAATGTATTTTTCTAAAATTAATTAATAATACAATTATTGAAAAAAATAATGTTACAACGTATACTCTGAAATTATCTCCAATAGGAAACAGATAAAAAATGATTAAAAACAAAATCCATTTTATTTTATCAATTGTATGTCTAGATATACTAAGAACCATATACTTCAATATATTGTTTTACACATTTTTCTATTGAATATTTTTTATGAAAATCATTCTTAATTTTATTCTTCATGATTTCTTTAGTCTCAATATTCAAATTTAAAAACTCAATTAATCCTTTTTCTATATTTTCAATATCGTGACCGCATATTGAAATTCCATTTTCCATATTCTTCACCATA
>JBKDZS010000129.1:0-3816 GCA_047971445.1 Flavobacteriales bacterium | reverse complement strand
TATGTACTGGAACTGGAAGTTCCTGCTAGAATATAGCCCCCATTATCACTCAATGGACGAATCACTTCTAATTGATCGTCTTCTGCTCCTCCTAAGGTCTTCTGCCACTGAACTTCTCCTTTAGGGTCTAACTTTACCACCCAATAATCTTGTTTTCCTCTACAAGAATCGGTTTTTACTTCGTTAATAGGAGAATCAGAAGAACCTCCTAAAATATAGCCTCCATCTTCGGTATAACGAATGCTACGCAGAAAATCATTACCTGAGCCACCTAAATTCTGCTCCCACTCTAAATCACCATTTTCTTTCATCTTCCAAATCCAATAGTCTAAATTACCATAAGAACGTAATTCTTTGGTACCGCCACTAGAGGACACCGAACTCCCCGCTAGTATATAACCGTAGTCCAGAGTTGGTAATGCATCAAATAAATATTCTTCTTGAAAACCTCCTAAACTCTTTTGCCAATCAATCTCTTGAGAAGTCAATACACCAAAATACATTATTAAAATATAATATCGTAACTCCTTTTTCATATGCTATAGTATTGGTTATAGTTATAAAATCAAATTATTTCAAACAAGTTAACATAAAAATATACAAATACTTTGAAAAAACATAGAAATTATTCGTTTTTTATAAAATTATTTGATAATTTCATGTTTATATGCTTGTTTTCTAATATTATCTTTGTAAAAGATCAACACTTCTATGTATTTTCTATCCTACTAAATCAAAATTTATTTTTTGATGAAACAAAAAATATCCTAAGGAAACCCTACAAAGAAGAAATACTGTGTAATGATAACTACAGAAACAATACTGTTTTTGGAAAAGGTATAGCGCATAAAAAATTCAACATATACGTAAAAGAGTAAGGAAAACTTAATAAATCTATCATGCTCAAAGCGTGAATAAATGATTGATTGTAATATTTTACATATCTCTTTAAACATAGTAGCCACTAAATACCTACACAACTATCTCAACTGATTTTTTAATATTGGAGAAAATCATATAATGCATGACTACTCTAGTTGCTATTTCCCTAACCTTATTAATACAACTTAGTTTGGGTATAAGTATACGCTACTTGAATAGGGTTTCTAGAACTTAATTAAATTTCACCAACATAGTCATGCATTTTATTATAAAAATCACAAAAGTGTCTTTATTACATTTTACTTCAAAAATCAACTTTATAAAACCATATTTTTTTAGTAAATTTGCCTTTATTTATTTAACAACACAAGTCTTCGTAATACAAATATTATATGAAAGAATTAACATTTCGTCAAGTAATAGCAGAAGCCATGAGCGAAGAGATGCGCCATGATGAAAGCATTTACTTATGTGGAGAAGAAGTAGCAGAATACAACGGAGCTTATAAGGCATCTAAGGGAATGCTAGACGAATTTGGTGAAAAGCGTATTATTGACACGCCTATTGCTGAATTAGGTTTTGCAGGAATTTCTGTTGGAGCTGCGATGAACGGTTGTCGTCCTATTGTAGAGTTTATGACCTTCAACTTTTCCTTGGTTGCCATTGACCAAATCATCAACAATGCTGCTAAAATGCGTCAAATGTCAGGTGGTCAATGGAATGTCCCTATCGTTTTTCGTGGTCCTACAGCATCTGCAGGTCAGTTAGCAGCTACCCACTCTCAAGCTTTTGAAAGCTGGTATGCAAATTGCCCTGGACTAAAAGTGGTAGTCCCTTCTAACCCCTATGATGCAAAAGGTTTATTAAAAGCTTCCATTCGTGATAATGATCCTGTTATTTTTATGGAATCTGAACAGATGTATGGAGATAAAATGGAAATTCCAGAAGAGGAATACATTATTCCAATAGGTGTTGCAGCGATCAAAGAACAAGGTTCTGATGTAACCATTGTTTCATTTGGAAAAATTATGAAAGTTGCATTAAAGGCAGCTGAACAATTAGCTAAAGAAGGTATTAATGCTGAAGTAATTGATTTACGCACCATACGTCCATTAGATTATAAAACGGTTATTGAGTCTGTAAAGAAAACCAATCGTTTGGTTGTTGTAGAAGAAGCCTGGCCTTTTGCCTCAGTTTCTACTGAAATCGCCTATATGGTACAACAAAAAGCTTTTGACTATCTAGATGCTCCAATAAAACGGATTACAACAGCTGATACACCAGCTCCTTATTCACCGCATTTATATCAAGACTGGATGCCGAGTGTTGAAGAAACTATAGAAGCTGTTAAAGCTGTATTGTACTCAGCATAAATAAAAAAATCCTTCTTAAAAAATAAGAAGGATTTTTTTATTTCAAGTTATGTATACGATTTTTACAAACTTTACTCTTTTACTAACCTTACAAAAAGATTCTCTTCTGTCTTTTCAACTTTAGCTAAGGTATGCCTTGTTAGTTCTTTGATGGATTTATCCCATTTTTTATTCGAAAGACCCGACTGTGTTTTTAATACGTCCAATACTATTTTTTCTTCTTTCTTCAAAATTTCTAAAACCCCTTTTGACTCTTCACTAATTGATAAAGGCTTCTTCTCTGGCTTCATTTGAGGAAAGAACAATACTTCCTGTATAGAAGGATTATTTGTTAAGAACATCATCAAACGATCCATACCTATTCCTAAACCTGAAGTAGGAGGCATTCCATATTCCAAAGCACGTAAAAAGTCATGATCGATAAACATCGCCTCGTCGTCTCCTTTTTCTCCCAATTTTACTTGTGCTTCAAAACGCTCTCGTTGATCAATTGGATCATTTAATTCCGAATAAGCATTAGCAATTTCTTTTCCACAAACCATTAATTCAAATCGTTCTGTCAAATTAGGGTTATCACGATGTATCTTAGTTAAGGGTGACATTTCTTTTGGATAATCTGTAATGAATGTAGGCTGAATATAATTACCTTCACATTTTTCTCCTAAAATTTCATCAATCAATTTTCCTTTTCCCATTGTTTTATCAACTTCAACTCCTAAAGACTGAGCTCCTTCACGCAATTCTTCTTCCGATTTTCCTTCAATATCAAAACCGGTAAATTCTAAAATAGAATCACGCATCGTAATACGTTTATACGGTGCCTTAAAATTGATTTTATGTTCTCCAAAAATAGCTTCTGTTGTCCCGTTTACAGCTACAGCTACATGCTCCAATAACTGCTCCGTAAAATCCATCATCCAATTGTAATCTTTATAAGCCACATAAATTTCCATTGCTGTAAACTCAGGGTTATGAGTACGATCCATACCTTCATTACGAAAATTTTTAGAAAACTCATATACCCCATCAAATCCACCTACAATAAGCCGTTTTAAATATAATTCATTGGCTATACGCATATACAAAGGAATGTTCAAACTGTTATGATGCGTAACAAAAGGACGTGCTGCAGCTCCTCCTGGAATCGATTGTAAAATGGGTGTTTCTACTTCCATATAACCTGCATCATTAAAAAACTGACGCATCGCACTGAACATTTTGGTACGTTTTACAAAAATAGATTTAATATGAGGGTTTACAGCCAAGTCAGCATAACGTTGACGGTAACGCATTTCAGGATCTGTAAAGCCGTCATGAATATTTCCTTCTACATCTACTTTAGGTAAAGGCAAAGGCTTAATAGATTTGGTTAACAAAGTGAAATCGTTCACTAAAATGGTTTTTTCTCCTACCTTTGTCGTAAATAAAGTTCCTTCAATTCCTATGATATCACCAATATCCAATAACTTCTTATACAAGTCATTGTATTTTGATTTATCTTCACCTGTACAAATTTCATCTCGGTTAAAATATACCTGAATACGCCCTTCACTATCTTGAA
>JBKDZS010000128.1:0-9652 GCA_047971445.1 Flavobacteriales bacterium | reverse complement strand
AACGGGAACTGCTTTGGTAGACGAAATATTTTTACATAAAAGAATTGAATTATGGGGAGAGGGACAATCGTTGTTTGATTATAAACGTTTAAGAAAAGATGTTATTAGAAATTATTCTGGTTCAAACCACAGATCAGATGCTAAGACGGATGTTTTAGCCGGTGATTCTCGGTTTTGGTACCAAGTTCCGGAAGCTGAAGTCGACACGAATGATCGTTTTTATGAATTGCATTAATAATACTTTTTAATAATTGGAGCTTATAAGCATCTCTAAATAGTAGAGATGCTTTTTTTATAAATTTAGTATATAGAGAGATGAAAATCTAAATTTTTATCCGTTTTAGTATATGCGTTTAATTTATAAAAAAATGTATCGAAATGCTTTAGGTGTTACATAGTGCAACAAACATAAAATATCTAAAGGGGATTTTTAGTAACAAATGATTATCTTTGTAGTTGGAAGAAGTAATTTTATGGAAGTTGAACTTAGAGAAGTAAAGAATACACATGATAAAAAAGCCTTTATAAAATTTCAGTTGAATTTATATAAAGGGCATCCATGCTATATTCCACCATTAATTTCAGATGAGATGGAAATGTTGGATGAAACTAGAAATCCCATTTTTGAAAATGCAGAATCCCGATTGTTTTTAGCTCATAAAGAAGGGAAAATTGTTGGACGTATTGCAGCTATTATTAATTGGGCAGAGGTTAAGGATCAGGGTCGTTCTAAAATGCGTTTTGGCTGGTATGATGTGGTAGATGATTTAGAGGTTTCGAAAGCATTGATTGCTAAGGTTGAAAAATTAGCTAAAGAAAATAACTTAAAAGAAGTAGAAGGCCCTGTTGGGTTCTCTAATTTAGATAAAGCAGGACTTTTAATAAAAGGGTTCGATGAAATAGGGACGATGGTTACATTATATAATCATCCCTATTATGCAGAACATTTAGAAAAGCTAGGCTACAATAAACATTTAGATTGGGTAGAGTATAATATTGTATTACCAGGAGGTGTAACACCTCCTAAAATAGTAAAGTTTTCCGATGTAATTTCTAAAAGGTATAACTTTAAACCTAAAAAATTTAAAGATAAATCGGAACTTAAAGAACTAGTTGATCCCATGTTTGAGTTGCTAGATGCGACGTATAGTATTTTACCATCATATGTTCCGATTACACGAAAACAAATTGATTACTACCGTAGAAAATACATTAATTTTATTAATCCTGATTATGTGTCAGCGGTAGAAGATGAAAAAGGTGAAATGGTAGCCTTTGCCATTACAATGCCTTCTTATTCAAAAGCATTACAAAAAGCTAAGGGTAAGCTATTTCCTTTTGGGTGGTATCATTTGTTAAAAGCTAATAGAAAAAATAATAAAGTAGCCTTTTATTTAGTAGGTGTGAAGCCTGAACATCAAAGTAAAGGAGTGACCGCTATTTTATTTAATGAAATGGGAAAAACATTCGAAAAATATGGAATCAAATATATGGAAACAAATCCTGAGTTAGAAGATAATAAAAATGTTCAGGCACTTTGGAGCGCTTATAATCCTACTCAAAATAAAACACGAAGAAGTTATATTAAAACGTTATAATTGTGGTGTTAAATAAATTTATTTTCGTTTAAGTCTTGCCATATAGAATCCATCGTAACCCGTTTGATGTGCGAATATTTTTCTCTCATCTTCCAATTCAAATTCAGAATGTTTTTTTAAGAATTTCTTTATTTGTTTTTCATTTTCAGAGGGGAAAATAGAACAAGTTGCGTAAACGATTTTGCCTGTAGGTTTTACCAAGGTAGAATAAGAGCTTAAAATTTCCTCTTGAGTTTTTAGTATACGTTCGATAAATTCAGGTTGTAATTTCCATTTAGTATCGGGGTTTCGTTTTAAAACTCCAATTCCTGAACAAGGGGCGTCAATTAATACACGGTCTGCGGTTTCTTTTAAGCGTTTAATGGTTTTATTAGAATCAATGGCTTTAACTTCAATATTATTTGCACCATTACGTTTGGCACGTTTTTTTAATTCAGCTAATTTCCATTCATGGATATCTAATGCGATAATTTTTCCTTTGTTTTTCATCAAAGAAGCCATATGTAATGTTTTTCCTCCTGCTCCTGCACAAGCATCTATAACCCGCATTCCAGGTTCTAAATTCAGAAAAGGAGTAACCAGCTGTGAAGATGCATCTTGAACTTCAAATAATCCTTTTTTAAAAGCATCTGTGACAAAAACGTTACGTCGGCGTTCTAGTTGTAAAGCATCTTCATAGCCTTCAATGAGTTCTGTTTGCAGGTCAATTTCTCTTAAGTTTCGCTGTAGTTGTCGAACACTTACCTTTAAACGATTAGCTCGTAAAATAATCTTGGCTTTTTCATTTTGAGCGCGCAATTCTTTCTCCCAAACTTGAATGCCCAATTCTTGAATTCCCCTTTCATCAAGCCAATCTGGAATAGATTCTCGAAATTTTCGTTTAGATGATAGGCGTTTTGATTTCTGTTGAATTTTTTTAAAATCAATTTGATTAAATTCCTTCCAGTCATAAGGTAATCGCACTTCTTTTAAAGCTAGCCAGGTTCCTAAAAAGCGCCATAAATTTTTGCGTTCTAGGGCAATATCTGAAACTGACATAATCCAACGTTTCCAACGTACAATATCGTAAACATTTTCTGCGATAAAAGCACGATCTTTACTTCCCCAGCGTTTATCTTTTTTTAAGGTATACTGAACCACTTTGTCAGCATAACGATCTTCAAAAAATATCTCTTCTAGTGCATCAACAACAGCTTGGCACAAGTTTTTGTGTAGTTTCATGTTGCGAAAGTACGAAATAATATTTGTAGAATTTCTTATGAGATAAGAAAAGAAAATATTTTCTCTTACGTCATAAATTATCATCCGTAAGGATTAATTTTAACATTTATTCTTGATGAAAAAATGGTGTTATAGCGTTTTGCGGGGTATTAACACTTTCCTTAAGATTTGTCAAAAAAGAAGCTGTCAAAAAATACAATTGCATGCAAAGTAAGTGTGTTAAGTACACGAAAAAAAGTTTGCTTTATAAAAGCGATCTTTTTATCTTTACGGGATAGAAAAATACATCCATAATTATGATAGCAATAGTTGATAGTGGATCCACTAAAAGTGATTGGATTATCCTCGAGAAAGAAGGAGAAGAGGTATTTAGAACTAAAACGATGGGATTCAATCCATATTTTTTAAATTCAAAAGATATAATAAAAGAGTTAAAAAATAATGAGTCCTTAATGGAAATAGTAGATAATCTCACACATATCTTTTTTTACGGAGCTGGGTGTTCTGCTCCACATTTGAATAAAATAGTTGAAGACGCTTTAAAAGCTACTTTTTCAAAGGCAGAAATTATTGTTGACCATGATTTGTTAGGAGCAGCTTATGCTGCATATAATGGTAAACCTGCTGTAGTTTGTATCTTAGGGACAGGATCTAACTCTTGTTATTTTGATGGGAATACATTAAGAGAAGAGACGCCTTCGTTAGCTTTTATTTTAGGAGATGAAGGAAGTGGGAATAATTTAGGTAAACGCCTGTTACAAGCTTATTTTCTTAAAAAGATGCCTAAGCATTTGAGTAGAGCATTTGATGAGCGCTACGGAATAACGATTAATGATCTAAATGAAAATGTATATAAAAGTAAGTTTGCTAATAAGTATTTAGCAACCTTTAGTCGTTTTGTAGCTGATCATAAGTACGAGCCTTTTATTCAAAAATTGGTATATGAATCTCTTCGTGAGTTTTTTATTAATCAAGTACTACCTTATCCAGAAGCACGTAATTCTGAAATAAACTTTATTGGTTCGGTAGCTTATTACTATGAAGAGACTCTAAAGTCTGTTGCAGCTGAATTTCATTTGAATATTGGTGTAGTTGTTCGAAAACCAATAGATAGTTTAGTGCAGTACCATAAGTTATATATTTTACCTGATTTAAATCAAGTAAAAGTATAAGATTTAAGATTGATCAAAAATGGAGAAAATCGCTTAATTTTAGAACTCAATAGATTTAATGAAAGAAAAAATACTATATATGATGAAAAAAGTTGTTCTAAGTATTATGTTAGGGGTTTTCGTATTAGCATGTAAGGCTAATAAAATACAATCTGAAAAAACTCAAAATAAGGAGATTTTGGAAGATCTTGCTTCCTTAATTCAGTTGGGAGTAGAAGGTGCAACAGTTGATCTAAGTGATTATTTTATTGAAGGAGCCAAAGCAAAAGTTATTCGTATTCCAGAAGGGTTACAATTAACAGAAAGTGATGGAGGAATCATAACCCTTTCGGGGAAGATGAATAGTGCGGTTGACTATATTTCAGTAGTATGTAATCAAAAACAATATGATATTCCTGTCAGAAATACGTCTCGTGTACCGTATGTATTTCGTTTTACACCTGATAAAGAGTATCAAAACTTGCAGATTAAAGGATCTTTCAATGGATGGGATGTAAATGCCAATCCGTTAGTTTTAAAAGAAGGAAAGTATAAATTTACCGTCATGTTAAATCCAGGAAATTACCAGTATTGTTTCGTGGAAGGAGAGAAAGAATTTATAGATCCAACCAACTCTAAAAAAATAAGTAATGGAGTAGGAGGGTATAATTCTACTTTTTCTGTAGGAAACTTAGACGCTTTAAAACCTTTTATTACAACTGTTGGTAGTAGAAGAGACTGGAGGATCATTGCAGATCAAGAAGTTAATTTTATGACTTTTTATAATAACCAATTTATATCCATTTCTAAAGGAAAAGAATTAAAAGGAAAAGTTCCTCAGGAGGCAAAAAAAAGATCTCAGTCCTTCATAAGAGTTTATGCATATAATGAGTCAGGAGTTTCTAACGACATCTTAATACCTTTACATAAAGGAATTCCTGTTGTAAACACCTATGAGTTGCCTCGTACTGATAAGCGAAAATACGTTATGTACTCCTTAATGATTGATCGTTTTAAAGATGCGGATCCATCTAATAATTTTCGAGTAGGAGAGCCTGAAGTAAAGCCTGAAGCAGATTTTCAAGGAGGAGATTTGAAGGGGATTATAGAAAAAGTCAAAGATGGATTTTTTGAAGACCTAGGAATTAATACGATTTGGTTATCACCTATTGTCCAAAATCCTGATGAAGGTTATGGTTTATTGGACAAGGATTATATAAAAACTAAATTTTCAGGCTATCATGGTTATTGGCCTGTTTCATCTTCAAAAATAGATCCTCGTTTTGGTACAGAAGAAGATTTTAAAGAATTAATAGAAGAAGCTCATGAACGTGATATTAATATCTTGGTAGATTATGTAGCCAACCATGTTCATGTAAAACACCCTGTTTTAAAAGAGCATCCAGATTGGATAACAAAAGGGAAATTACCAGACGGGAGTGATAATATTCGAAAATTTGATACACAACGTTTCACTACATGGTTTGATAAACACATTCCTTCATTGGACTTTTCAAAACCTGAAGTTGTAGATCAGATGACAGACAGCGCTGTATATTGGTTTAAAAAATATAATATTGACGGTTTTCGTCATGATGCCACCAAACACATTCAAAATGAATTTTGGAGAACACTTACTAAAAAACTGAGAACACAAGTTATTTTACCCGAAAACAGAAAAATATATCAAATAGGAGAAACGTATGGGTCTCACGAAATGGTAAATTCGTATGTTAATAATGGGATGTTAGATGCTCAGTTTGAATTTAGTTTATACCATAATTTAAGTAATTCTGTAGTAAATCCAGAGATTTCTATGAAAAATTTGAAAGTAGCTTTAGAAGAAAGTTTATTTTATTATGGTTCTCATAATGTTATGGGAAACATTTCAGGAAATCATGATAAGATAAGAATTACTTCAATGGGGGACGGCTCTTTTTCAGAGGGAGAAGATACCCATAAAACGGCTTGGGTAAAGAAGATATTGAATAAAAGTCCTCTAGGCTTCAAAAAAACAGGAATTATTATGGCTTTTAATTTAACCGCTCCAGGAGTTCCTGTGATTTATCAAGGAGATGAGTTTGGAATGCCGGGAGCTGATGATCCTGATAATCGCCGTATGATGGAGTTTGATATTGAGAAAGGGTTAGATAAGCGTTCATGGGTTATTACTGAACGAAAGAAACTATTGGAAAAAACAAAGAAATTGACGTATTTACGTGAGAGCAATATGGCATTAATTTATGGGGATACTAAAATTTTGTACGCTGATCAAAATGTATTAGTATTTATGCGTAATTATATGAGCAATACAGTTATTACAGCTATTAATGCAGGAAAAGCAACTGAAAAGGTAGTGTTAACATTACCTCAGACAAAATCTTATAGAAAACTGAAGTCTAATTTTGATCAATCATTTGAAATAAAAGAGAATCAATTAAAAATTACCTTAAAAGGAAACTCTTTTGAAGTTCTAGTAAAGGAATAAAAAAAATCAAATGGTATAACTAGAAAATATAGGTCTAATAAGGATATGAACCCCTCACAAAACCTCATATTCAATGTTATACGAAAAAAGATAATTACGTTCGATTTGTAAAAGAATAGGCTATAACAAAACATCATTCAAATAATGAAAAAAAGTATTATAATAGGAGTTGTTTGTTTTACTATTTTTTCTTGTAAAGGAAAAACAGTAGAAGAAGTTAAGAATGAAGCCCAAAATCCAGAAATAGTGAACATTAAACATAACCCTGACTTGAATAAAACAAGTTTTAAACAGCCAGACTGGGTAAAAAATGCAGTAATTTACGAAGTAAATATTCGTCAGTACTCTCTTGAAGGAACCTTTAATAAAGTGACAGAAGATTTACAACGAATTAAAGATTTGGGAGTTGATGTGATTTGGTTAATGCCAATTCATCCTATAGGAGAAAAAAAACGAAAAGGTTCCATGGGAAGCTATTATTCGGTAAAAGATTACAAGGCGGTTAATCCAGAGTTTGGAACATTAGATGATTTTAAAAGCTTGGTTAAAAAAGCTCATTCTATGAATATGAAGGTGATTATAGATTGGGTAGCAAATCATACAGCTTGGGATAATGCTTGGGTGGAAGAAGATATTAATCGGTATACAGCAGATAGCTTAGGAAATCGTCCTATTGTTCCTGCAGATACAGATTGGGAAGACACAGCTGATTTAGACTATGCAAACCCTTCAACACGAAAATCTATGGAAGATGCTATGCTCTATTGGGTGAAAGAAACGAATATTGATGGTTATCGTTGTGATGTAGCGGGTATGGTTCCATTAGATTTTTGGAAAGAATTAAGACCTAAGTTAGATGAAATAAAACCTGTTTTTATGTTGGCTGAATGGGGAGATCCTCAAATTCATGAAGCATTTGATATGTCTTATGCTTGGGACTTCCTTCATTTGATGAATGATGTAGCTGGTAAGAAAAAACAAATCGCAGAAGTTAAGGATTATATAGCAAAACGAGATAGTTTATACCAAGAAGAGGATATTTTAATGTACTTTACAACCAATCATGATGAAAATTCATGGAATAAAACAGTGTTCCAACGTTATGGGGAAAACCATAAAAATTTTGCAACACTAGCTTTTACCTTAGATGGAATGCCTTTAATTTATTCAGGACAAGAAGTTGGAAATAAAAAAGAATTGAAGTTTTTTGAAAAAGATGTTATCAATTGGGATGCAGATACAGATAATTTAGCAACCTTTTATAAGAGTTTAATTCAAATTTATAAAAAAAACCCTGTTTTTTGGACAGGTAAAGAAAAGGGAGCTATTGAATTTATTGACTCAAAGAATAAAAATGTATTGATTTATAGAAGAATGATATCTCAGGGAAATCCTGTAGCAGTTATTATAAATTTCGGAACAAAAAAATATGAGATGCCGAAAGAAGTTGCTGATCAAATTATCCCTAAAGATGCAGGAGTTGAGGTTTTGTTTGGAGGAAATTTTCTAGCAGAAAATGGAAGGTTTTATGTTCCAAAACATGAGAGTAGGATTGTGACTTTTTAAAATAGTTTTACAAAAGACCTATTTTTTATTGGGCGGTATTGCATACTTTTGCAAAAGTAAAAGTTTTGAAAGATGAGAAATAATATGGTAGCCATTGTAGGGCGTCCAAATGTAGGGAAATCTACATTTTTTAACCGATTATTACGACGCCGTGAGGCAATTGTAGATTCGGTAAGTGGCGTAACCCGCGATCGTCAGTACGGAAAAAGCGATTGGAATGGCGTAGAGTTTTCTGTAATTGATACAGGAGGATATGTTGTTGGATCAGATGATGTTTTTGAAGAAGAAATTCGAAAGCAGGTTGTATTAGCCATTGAGGAGGCTACATCCATTATTTTTGTAGTTGATGTAAATGACGGGATAACTGATATGGATCAAGAAGTTACCAGTCTATTACGAAGAACAGAAAAGCCTGTTTTTTTAATGGTCAATAAAGTAGATAGTGGTGAAAAACAAAATTTGGCTGTTGAATTTTATGCGTTAGGTTTAGGAAATTATTATTGCGTATCTGGAATGTCAGGAGCAGGAACAGGGGAACTCTTAGACGATGTTGTAGCTTCCTTCCCTGAGATAGAATTTGTAGATGAATTTGAGGGATTACCCCGTTTAACAGTTATTGGAAGACCTAATGCAGGTAAGTCTACTTTTATAAATGCTTTATTAGGTGAGGATCGAAATATCGTGACCGATGTAGCAGGAACAACACGAGATTCTTTGGAAACGCGCTATAATCAATTTGGTTTTGATTTTGTAATGGTAGACACCGCAGGAATGCGTAAAAAAGCTAAAGTTAGTGAGAATCTAGAGTTCTATTCCGTTATGCGTTCTGTTCGTGCAATTGAACATTCTGATGTTTGTATAATGTTAGTAGATGCAACACGAGGCTTTGAAGGTCAGGATTTAAGTATTTTTTCATTAGCAGAAAAAAACCGAAAAGGAATTGTAATCTTGGTTAATAAATGGGATTTAGTTGCAAAAGATACCCATACCATGAAAAAAATTGAAGAGGAAATTCGGTATAAATTAGCACCTTTTAATGATGTTCCAATTATTTTTGTCTCAGCTTTAACAAAGAAGAGGGTGTTCAAAGCTATAGAAGTAGCTATAAAAGTTTATGAAAACAGAACACGTAGAATTAAAACAAGCGAATTAAATGAGGTGATGTTATCGGTTATTGAGCGTCGTCCTCCTCCTGCAATTAAAGGGAAATATATTAAAATTAAGTATTGTACACAGTTACCAACACATGCTCCTCAGTTTGCTTTTTTTGCTAACTTGCCCCAATATGTAAAAGAACCTTATAAGAGGTATATTGAGAATCAAATTCGAAAAAAATGGAACTTTACAGGAGTGCCTATACATATTTGGTTTAGAAGAAAATAAAATTAATTTTATTTTCTATTTAGTATATGAATTTTTAATAATGAATACTTCTTTTACTCTTGTAATTTAAAAGAGAGGAAAAAGTAATGAACTGCAAAAAGTGTTTTTATATTATGTGCTGTATTTTTTTGGGGTAATATTGTATTTCTTTTTAAAAGCACTTATAAAATGACTAGGATTATCATAACCTATTTCATAAGCGACATCTTGAACACTCATAGAACTGTTTTTCAGTAGTTTTTTAC
>JBKDZS010000127.1:0-20203 GCA_047971445.1 Flavobacteriales bacterium | reverse complement strand
GGGATTAGTAGGGTTAATACATACTATGGTTGAAAATGTATTTGAATAATAAAGGGCTTTTAATTGAGTCTTTTTAATTATTAATAAAGATAAGACGCTAATTCTTAATAAAAAAAGTAGTCCTTAGATAGACACTTTACAAGTTAAAAAATAATTTAGTGAAGTGATTGATCTAAATGATTATAAAAAATAATATGATTTTCGTACATTTGTATTAATCAATATCCTTTTATTATGAATATTCAAGCGACAAAATTAGAAATAATGCAATACCTTCTTAATTCCAATAAGAAATCGGTATTGGCTAAGTTTAAATCTATTATAGAGAAAGAACAAGCGAAAGAAATTGTTGCTTATACGGTTGATGGAAACCCATTGACACTAGTTGAATATCAAAAAGAATTAGAACAAGCTGAAAAAGAAATAGAATCAGGAGATTATTTTACTACAGAAGAATTAGAGAAGGAAATTTCTACATGGGAGTAGTTTGGTCTAAACGATCTGTTACAAACTTAAAGAAGATTAGAGATTTTTATATTAAAAGTCTTAAGACAGTTACAGGTGCTAATAGTATAATAAAAGGGATTAAACAGACTGGAGATGCACTCACTCCAAATATATTACATCAAACAGAAGAGAATCTGAAATTAGATCAATATAGAGTTATCTATAAGCATTTTAAAATCGTATATAAAGTGCGAGGTGGAGAAGTTTGGGTTTTACAAGTGTTTGATGCTAGGCAAGATCCTAGAAAACTTAAATCATAAAGATCCATAACTAGTATTATATTAGGTGTTTAACAAATTATGTAGAGTTTCTTACTCAGTGTTGTACTTTCATTAATTGTTTTAGTGTTATTTTGAAAAAGGACTTATTCCTCGTTTGTTTAAAAGAGAAAAATAAGGAACATGCAAGTAGTTCATAGATAAGGAAGGGATTTATCAAGGATGAGTTTATCCTGCGTGTTTCATTATTAAGATTGTTTGTTCAAATATAATTGAAATATAAAAAATTACAATAATATTATATTGATTGTTCTATAGATAAAAAGAGTTTGAATAAATAGTTATTTTACTAGAAATCTAGTGAATAAAAACACTTCACGCTCCGTTTGCCATAAAAATAGAATATCTTTACGATGCGAGGGGATTAAAGTTGCAGAAGAAAGTGCTAGAAGGAAATAAGGAAACAAAAACAGATTATTTAGGAGATTACCATTATGTAAACGATACCTTAAAGTATCACAAAGAAGCCAACTAATCAGTTAAAAAAACATTGCTTGTAGAAGTGGTAAAGATTTGTATGGAAGAACTGGGCGTAAACTAAAATACCTATCAGAGCTTTTAGGAGTAAGCGAATATTTAACTGGATAGGCTTTTTAGTTTTTAAAAGTTTTTTAATTCATTGTTGATTTTCTTTTGCAAATCAGCAGTTGCTGAAACCAAAGGCAAACGTACCTGATTGCTTTCCAAAATATGACGTTGCTTCAGCAATTCTTTAATTCCAGCAGGATTTCCTTCTTCAAAAATAAGGTGAATCATTTTCAAACACTGATAATGTAAGGCATTCGCCTCTTTTATATCACCCTTTAAAGCATGATTTACCATGGTAGAAAATTCTTTGGGTAAACCTTCTCCAATAACAGAGATCACACCATCTCCACCTAGATAAATTAAAGGTAAAGTAGATTCGTCATCTCCAGAAAGAACTAAAAACCCTTCGGGACGATTTTGAATTAATTCCATGGCAATGCTCATATCTCCTGTTGCTTCTTTAATAGCTACAATATGGTTAAACTCTTTTGCCAAACGAATTGCTGTTTGAGGAGAAATTCCTTCTCCACCAGTTCGACCGGGAACATTGTATAAAATAATAGGGGTGTCTGTAGTTTCTGCAATGGCTTTAAAATGTTGGTAAATACCCTCTTGAGTAGGTTTGTTGTAATAGGGAGAAACAGAAAGAATACCGTCAAAAGGAGTTAGATGGGTGTTTTGAATCGTTTTAATAACTTCTGCTGTATTATTTCCTCCTATTCCTATTACTAGAGGTACACGATTATTTGTTTGCTTAATAATGAAATCAACTACTTGTTGTTTTTCGTTTGCTGAAAGTGTGACTGCTTCAGCTGTTGTACCCATAACGATAAAATAATCAATACCCTTTTCAATATTAAAATGGATCAATCGCTCTAAAGAACTATAATCTACAGAAAAATCATTTTTAAACGGTGTGACTAAGGCAACACCCGTACCTCTAAATTTATACATGAAGTTATCTTTTAAACGTAGTCAAATATCGTAATAATTCTTCAACAAATAATAAATTATTATCAAGAATATTTATGTTTACAGAATACTCTTTGAGTCCTTTGAATCCTGCAATTAATTTGGCGTTCATAAACTGTAGAAGTATTGATTGGTATTGGTTTTCTTTTTGAGTTAAATCAATAATCAAATCGTAATTTTCTTGTAAAAAAGTAACCAGTTCCTTTTTCACAGGTTTTTGATACCAATTAAAATCTTGAGGACAAAATAGCATTGTATGCATGATGAGTTCTTGATCATTAAGTGTGTTAGTAAAGGCAATTTTGTCAATGGAAATGGAATTGGGAAGGACTTCTTTTAATATACTAACTTCTGAGGCAATACTTTGATGTTTATCGATTAGAAAAACAACTTTTTGAAGTTCCGATAGAACAAACGGTTGTAAAGATTTTTTATGATTCTTTATGGCCTGTTTTAATAAAATGTTTTTAACTTTGTTGAGCACAGAATTCGTGGGTTTAGTTAACAAAAATACACCAATCTAATGAATATAAAAAGAGCATTTTATATAATATTCATCTCTTTGCTTGTTATAGCATGTCAATCGACTTATTCGATTGCTGAAATAAAGAAAAAAAATACACGAATTGAAGGTTTTCAACAAAATCAGGCATTTCAAGAATTTATTATACCTTACAAAGAAGAATTAAAAAAGAAAACAGAAGATATTCTAGCCTTTACTCCTGAAGATTTAACGAAACAAAATTATAACTTACAAAATGTCTTTGCAGATATTACGTATGAAGAATCTGTTATTTTATTTAAAAAAATGTACCAAAAAGAGGTTGATTTTGCTTTAGTTAATAAAGGAGGGTTGCGAGCTATTATTCCTCAAGGCGCTATTACAGTTGGGCAAATTTACGAAGTGATGCCTTTTGATAATAAAGTGGTTGTGGTAGGTTTACAAGGAAAAGAAATGGAGGAACTATGTTCTTATTTGGCTTTAAAGCCTCAGCCTGTATCGAAATTAAGAGTGATACAGAAAGAGCGTAAGATTACGATTCAGGAAAAACCTTTTGATTTTGATAAAACCTATTACATTGCAACAACAGATTATTTGCAGAGGGGTGGGGACAATATGACTTTTTTTAAAAAGGCTAAAGTATACCCTTTGAATATTTTAGCACGTGATATGTACCTACATTATTTTGAAAAAATAGACACCCTTTTTATTAACAAAACGATTCGATACCAATAATTTTCATGCAAACACGTAAACAATTTATTAAAACATTAACGACCTCTGGAGCTTTAACATTACTTCCTGGAGCTTCTTTAGTGGGGAAATCTAGAGAATCGTATAAAAAAATCACTATTCTTCATACTAACGATCAACATAGTAGAATTGAGCCTTTTGAAGCATCTAATAAAAAATTTGGAGGAGCTGGTGGTTTTGCATCAAGAGCAACACTAATTGATCAAATCCGTAAAAAAGAAGAACATGTATTGCTTTTAGATGCAGGTGATATTTTTCAGGGAACCCCTTATTTTAATTTTTTTGGAGGCGAATTAGAATTCAAATTGATGTCAAAATTAGGTTATGATTTAGCCACTTTGGGAAATCATGATTTTGATAATGGGGTTGAAGGATTTATCAAACAACTTCCTCATGCTCAATTTAATTTTGTCAATGCAAATTACGATTTCAAAAATTCGAAATTAGATGGAATTGTAAATCCGTATCAAATTTTTAAAAAAGGAGGTATTAGAGTTGGCATTTTTGGTCTTGGGATTCAATTGAAAGGTTTAGTTGATTCTAAACATTATGGGGAGATTCAATATTTAGATCCTATAGAAATAGCGAAAGATCAGGTAGATCATTTAAAGCATCAAGAAAAGTGTGATTTGATAATTTGTCTATCACACCTTGGTTATCAGTATAAAGATGACACCGTATCGGATATGAAATTAGCTCAAAATACACATGGAATTGATTTGATTATTGGAGGTCATACACATACATTTTTAGATAAGCCTACTCTAATTAAAAATAATCAAGGGGAAAACGTTCTTATAAACCAAGTAGGATGGGGCGGTCTCTATTTGGGTCAAATTGATTTTTATATAGCGAAAGAAAAGAAAAAAACAACTCATAGAAGCATTCAAGTATAATCATTTTAAACTCGTATTTTTAGTATGAATATTAAGTATAATTTTTACCCAAGAAAAAGGGAGTTTTTTTTTATTTTATTATTTGCAACCTCTTTGTTATTTGCTTGGGGTCCTACAGGACATCGTGCTATAGCAGAAGTAGCCCAAAATTATTTATCTAAAAAAGCCAAACGTAAAATTAGTAAACTTCTTGATCAACACAATATGGCTTATTGGTCTACTTACGCAGATGTAATTCGTTCAGATAAGGAATATAAAAAATACGAATCTTGGCATTATGTGAATTTTCAATACAGTGAAGATTATTTAAAAGCAACTAAGAATCCTGAAGGTGATGTTATCTACGCTATTAACCATTGCATTTTAGTTTTGGAGGATAAAAAATCTTCAGAAAAAGAAAAAGCATTTCACCTAAAGTTATTGATTCATTTTATAGGAGATTTACACCAACCTTTGCATGTTGGGGATGAAGAAAATTTAGGAGGTAACACTTTAAAAGTAGAATGGTTTAGAGAAAAATCCAATTTACATCGGGTTTGGGATGAAGGAATGTTAGACCAGTATAAGATGAGTTACGTAGAGTTAGCAAACAGTTTTGTGCCTCTTACAAGAGAAAAACGTCTTGTTGTTGAAAAAGGAACTTTGTTGGATTGGGCTTATGAATCGAGAGAACTAGCAGAGAAAACAGTATACCCTTCTATAAAAGAAACAACGAAACTAAACTACCGCTACATGTACAACTATTTTCCTATTATTGAAAAACAAATAGAAAAAGCAGGTGTTCGATTAGCAAAAGTTTTAAATGAAATTTTTGAGTAGATTCGGTTAAATAAATAGACAAGTTGGAAAAAGTACATCCATTATTACGGTTACATTTTGTAGTCTTCTTATGGGGGTTTACAGGTGTAGTAGGCAAGTTGATTAGTATTGACGCTTTGTCTTTAGTGTGGTTACGTATATTATTCACGATGGTTTTTATTTACGGATACATGCGTTTAACCCAAAGATCAATTTTACCTAAGAAGAGCTTGTTAAAAACATGGATTATTGCCGGTGTTTTTATTGCCATTCATTGGTATGCTTTTTTCCATTCTATTAAAGTTTCAAATGTGGCAATTGGACTAAGCATGCTTTCCACAGCAACTATTTTTACAGCTTTTTTAGAACCGTTGTTTTATAAAAGACGAATTAAAATAAATGAAGTACTGGTTTCTTTTATTGTTGTAGTTTGTATAGGGACTATTTTTCAATCGGAAGAACAACATTATTTAGGAATTCTTTTTGGACTTTTATCAGCTTTTCTTTCGGCATTATTTACTTTAATTAATGGGCAAATAGCTCATAAAGCTTCGGGTTCTGTTACGACTTTTTATGAATTAGCATTTGGTTGGATTCTTCTTTGTTTTTTAATGATTCCAACAGATGGTTATACGGTTATACTGGAGACGTCGGTAAAAGATTTTTTTTGGATTATGATTTTAGGAGGCTTACTTACTGCTTTTCCTATGGTTGAATCGATGAACTTGATGAAAAAAATTACACCTTTTACCTTAATATTAAGTGTTAACTTAGAACCTGTTTATGGAATTATTATTGCTTTTCTTTTATTTGGAGATCAAGAGCAGATGTCACTGGAGTTTTATATCGCTACCATAATCATTTTATTAACCTTGGTTTTGAACGAATTATATGAAAAGAAAATCAGGAAAAATAAAAAACAACCTTCTAAAACAGCTTAATCTTGCCAAAATATATATATTTGTTTTAACTTTTAAAGCTTGTGCTAAATGGAATATTTAGAATTTGAATTACCAATTAAAGAAATCAAAGAACAATATAACAAATGTAAGATTTTAGGAGAGGAGAGTGGTGTAGACGTTCAAGAAACGTGTAAACAGCTCGAAAAAAAATTGGAAAAAACGATTAAAGATATTTACGATAATTTGACTCCTTGGCAGCGTGTAGAATTATCACGTCACGTTAGTAGACCTCATACGTTAGATTATATCAACGCTTTAAGTGGAGATACTTTTATTGAATTGCATGGAGATCGTACAGTTGCTGATGATAAAGCTATGGTAGGTGGTTTTGGAAAAATAGAGGGACAACCTGTATTATTCATAGGTCAACAAAAAGGAAGAAATACAAAAGAACGTCAGTACAGACGCTTTGGAATGCCCAATCCGGAAGGGTATAGAAAAGCATTGCGCCTTATGAAAATGGCTGAAAAATTTGATATACCTGTTGTTACCTTTATTGATACACCGGGTGCTTATCCTGGTTTAGAGGCAGAAGAACGTGGTCAGGGAGAGGCAATTGCACGAAACCTACTGGAAATGTCTATGCTAAAAGTTCCTATAATTTGTGTTGTTATTGGCGAAGGAGCAAGTGGAGGAGCTTTAGGAATTGGAGTTGGAGACAAAACATTTATGTTAGAAAATACATGGTATTCTGTTATCTCACCTGAAAGTTGTTCTTCCATTCTATGGAGAAGTTGGGAGTATAAAAAACAAGCCGCAGAGGCTTTGAAATTGACTTCCTATGATATGAAAAAAAATAAATTAATTGATGAAATTATTAAAGAACCTATGGGGGGAGCTCATGCCAATCCAACAGAGACTTTTAAATTAGTTAAAGAGGTTCTTTTAAAAAATATAAAAAAGTTTAAGAAAATGCCCGTTAAAGAATTATTAGAAGAACGTCATAATAAGTATTCTGACATGGGAAAATTTAGAGGATAGTATGCTGAGTTAAAATTTTTTTATTTTAAAGTTTATCAAAAAACGAATTATTATAAAGTCCTAATTATTTCGTATTTTTGAACATATGATTCTTAAACGATTTACAAAACAACGCACAGCTAAACCATTTCATTATATGCCTCGGTATGGTGATGATAAAAAATTTAATTTAGTTTACCGATCTATTGGACGTATGGGATATGCTGAGTCATACGCAAATAAAAAGTTTGATGAAAAACGTTTTTTTCATTCGGAAGTTGACTCTAATGAAAAAAAGATTTCTACTGAAAAACGAATTCAATTTCAACGTAACGATCGACATCAATATAGTAGTTCTAAGATGTTTCTATTAATTTTAGGAGCTTTAATTATTTTACTATTGGCTTTGTTTGGTTTTGATTTAACGCTGTTTATTGATCCATAAATTCATGAGTGACCTTATAAGATTATTGCCAGACTCTGTAGCAAATCAAATTGCTGCAGGAGAAGTTGTACAACGTCCCGCATCGGTTGTTAAAGAACTATTAGAAAATGCTATTGATGCAAAAGCTAGTCAAATACAATTGATTGTTAAAGACGCTGGAAGAACCCTCGTTCAAATAGTAGATAATGGTAAAGGAATGTCTGCTACAGACGCTCGTATGAGTTTTGAACGACATGCAACATCAAAAATTAGGACTACAGAAGATATTTTTTCTATTGAAACAAAAGGATTTCGAGGAGAAGCGTTAGCTTCTATTGCTGCGATTGCTCAGGTAGAAATGAAAACCAAAATGGATGAAGAGGATTTGGGTCATTTTATTCGAATTGAAGGAAGTGAGGTTAAAGAACAAAGTGTTGTTCAAACTTTAACAGGAACATCTATTTCAGTAAAAAATCTTTTTTTTAATGTTCCTGCAAGACGTAATTTTTTAAAGAGTAATCAAGTAGAGATGCGTCATATTATGGATGAATTTCATCGGGTTTCATTAGCACATCCTACTTTAGAGTTTTCTTTGTATCATAATGACAATGAATTATTTAAGCTTTACAAAGGGACTTTTAGACAACGAATTGTAGCAGTCTTTGGGCGAAAGTATAACGAACATTTGGTACCTGTCGATGAGGAAACAGAAGTAGTCTCTGTAAATGGATTTATTGTCAAACCTGAATTTTCTAAGAAAAAGAGAGGGGGACAATTCTTTTTTGTAAACGATCGTTTTATTAAAAGTGCTTATTTACATAAAGGAATTTTAGAAGCTTTTGACCATTTATTACCTAATGGATATCATCCGAGTTATTTTATTCATCTAAAAATAGATCCAAAGCGTATTGATATTAATATTCATCCTACTAAAACAGAAATTAAATTTGATGATGAGTACAGCATTTTTGCGATATTACGATCTGCAATAAAACATTCATTAGGACAATACAATATTGCGCCCAGTTTGGATTTTGATGTTCACCCAGACTTAGAAGTTACTTCTAAATTACCTCAAGGTTTTATAAAAGAGCCTTCTATAAAAGTAAACCCTAATTTTAATCCTTTTGAAAACACTAAGCCTAGCTCAAGTGAAATTCATAAAACGACTCAGTTTTATGAGTCCTTTAAACCAAATGATCAAGTAGAAAAAGAAAGCTCTTCTACAGAAAATACATTTTATCAAAATCTTGAAGTAGGGGAGTCCAGTCGAAACCTTTTTGATGAAGAGATGATTTCTTCTGCTAAAAGCTTACAAATTCATCAAAAATATATTTTATTCCAAGCAAAATTGGGGGTGATGATTATTGATCAATACCGTGCTCATCAACGTATTTTGTTTGAGCGTTATTTGGAACAACTCGTAGAGCAAAAAGCATTAAGTCAACAGTTGATGTTTCCTATTTCCATTTCAGTTACAGAATTAGAAAAAAGCGTAGCAGAAGAAATAGAGCCTACTTTAATTCAACTAGGGTTTGATATTGAAATTTTAGAAGAAACACTTTTAGTTAAAGCCATTCCAACTACGGTTGAGCAAAAACAGGTTAGTGAAATTATTGAAAATTTAATGGAAAAAGTATCGTATCAGGATCAATTGAATCAAATGGAAAATATTGCTTTAAGTATTGCACGTTCTACGGCTATAAAAAGAGGTCAAAATTTAACGAAACAAGAGATGGAACATCTTATTGGCGAACTCTTTGCTACATCAAATCCAAATTATTCACCTGAAGGTAAAAGTATTTTCTTAAATTTGACTTTAGATTTCATTAAAACACAATTAGGATAATGTTTGGAGGATACGATCGAATAACACCACCTATTACAAAAAATTTATTGATAATCAATGCGTTGTTTTTTATTGCAACCTTCGTTTTTCAAGAAGTAAATATTTGTGATTTGACCATTGAATTAGGTGCTTTTTACCCAGGTTCAAATAATTTTAAACCATGGCAAATTATTACCCATATGTTTATGCATGGAGGTTTTGGGCATATTTTTTTTAATATGTTTGGGTTATGGATGTTCGGTAGCACTGTTGAAAAAACTATTGGAGCAAAAAACTACTTACTGTTATATTTTTTTGCAGGATTAGGGTCATTTCTACTATATAACCTATATCATTATTATGATGCTGAAAGTTTAATTCATGTATTAAATCTTAATTCTAATGATGTTAAAGAACTACAAAACTTACCACCTTACGTTCATTTTGAAAGTAACGAATTATTAAGCGTATTGTCGCAAATTTATACGATACCAATGGTTGGAGCCTCAGGAGCTTTATATGGATTATTAGTTGCTTTTGGTGTTTTATACCCTAATGCAGAATTAATGCTATTGTTTTTTCCTGTACCTGTTAAAGCTAAATATTTTATTCCTGGATTAATTATATTAGCATTAATTCAACAAAAAGCTAATATAGAGGGAGACAATATAGCACACTTAGCACATTTAGGAGGTGCCTTATTTGGATTTATTTTCATACGAAAGTGGAAACAAAACCGTTTTAGAGTAAATTAAAAGAATTTGATATGACTTTTTTTGAACAACAAAAGTTACAGTTTCAACAAGCCAATATTGCAGTAAAATTAATTTATATTAATATTACATTGTTTATTTTAACTTTATTGATAGGAAGTGTTATAAATTTAAGTGGAACGAATTTTTCATTATTAGATAGTTTTGTTTTAAGAAATGATACTTCATGGGTTTATAAACCTTGGACATTGTTGAGTTATTCTTTTCTTCATTCACCAAAAGGTATTTTTCATTTATTGTCAAATATGATTTTTTTACACTTTTTTGGACAATTTTTCTTATACTATTTTTCAGAAAAGATGTTTTTAAGAGTTTACCTTTCAGGAGCCTTAGTAGGAGGATTATTTTTTATTTTATTAACCAATATATTTCCTGTTTTTAGAAATACTTTTTATTCGTTAATAGGAGCTTCTGCTGCTATTTATGCCATAATTGCAGTTATCGTTGCTTATGAGCCTAATAAAGAAATACGTTTGTTTGGAGTATTATCTTTAAAATTGTGGCAATTGGCAGGATTTATTTTAATTATGGATTTATTACAAATTGCTAGTGGAAAAAATGTTGGAGGACATTTAGCTCATTTAGGAGGAGCTGTAGCAGGATACCTTTATTTAAGGCAATTTAATAAAGGAGATGAATTAGGACAGTTTTTTTCCTTTGTTTCTAATCTTTTTAAAGGAAAAAAAACCTTTAAAACAACGAAAAATAAAATGCCTCCCCGAGATGACTATGATTTTAATTACCAAAGAAAGAAGAATCAAGATCAGGTTGACATCATTTTAGATAAAATTTCCAAATCAGGTTATGAAAGCTTGACTACAGTTGAAAAAGAATTCTTGTTTAAACAAGGGAAATAAATTATTTTAAATACGTATATTGTAGGAGGGATATATAAATGAAGTTGGGATTCTTTTGAGTGAACGTATTGTAAGGGAATAATGAATAACTTTGGATTTTTATGAATAAATTAGTAAAACGAATTCTTTTTTTTGGGAATATTCTTTTTTCAGTCTTGTTGAGTTTAGCATGGGCGGGAAGTTTTTGTTTTACAAAAATTACTTTTTTTTCATTTTTAGCATTAGGATTACCGTTCTTTTTTTCTATTAATGTTATATTTATTTTTTTATGGATTTTTTATAACAAGTCTAAAGAAAATATTCTAATATCACTTGTTCCTATTATCTTTTGCCTTTTTATTTTAGATCGCTTCTCTAAAATTAGAGAAAGTGAACAAACACAGGGAGATATTTCTATAATGAGTTATAATATTAAAGAATTTACACCTTATCAAGATGTTTATCAACGAGAAGATTTATATCTTTTCAATAAAAAGTATAGAACCTTAATAGAAGAAGAAAGTCCTGATATATTATGTTTACAAGAGTTTTCAGAAAGAGGAGGTAAGTTAAGACTGCGTTACCCTTATTATATTTTAAACTCAAAATTACAAGATAAAGTGAATCGCCCTTTGATGATTTTTTCTAAATATCCTATTGTTAACCACTACAGTGTGAAAATTAAGGGAAAATACACTAATAATCTTTTTGCAGATATAGTAATTAAAAAAGATACTATTCGAGTGGTTAATCTTCACATGGAATCGCTTACCTTGAGAAAAAAAGAAATTAAAGATTTGACAAATTCAATCTTTGCTCGATACTATAAAGTTTACAGCCGTATAGTGAATAGTTTTCAATTGCATCAGAAGCAAATAGATACAATTATGGAAGAGGTTGAAAAATCACCTTATCCTGTTATTTTATGTGGTGATTTTAACAATACGCCTTTTTCATATGAATATTCTAAGACTCTTTCATATTTAGATGATACGTACAAGCGTAAAGGAAACGGTATAGTAGATACGTATCATTACATCCCTATTCCCACTCGAATTGATTACATTTTTGTTTCACCTACTATTGAAACCAATAGTTATGAGGTTGTCGATAAAAAGATTTCAGATCATTATCCTGTAAAAGTTTCTTTTACGCTTCCCGAATAAGCTATTATTAACTTTAGTAAGGTAGGGAGTCGAAGAATAAAGCATTTTTCATTTGCTTTAATAGCATCAAAAATTACTGTGTATAAATACCTAGTTTAGATTAAAACTAGAAAATTTAATTTTATTAAAAATTTCGGGTAGGACATGTAAACTTAAAACTTTATCCAAATTTTGGCATTGAAAAAACGGCCTGTTAGTCGGTTTGGAACAGCATGATATTGTGAGTTAGTTAGGTCTTGAACCCATAAATTGCTAATATGATTTTCAATATCAAACAAATTGAAAATTTCCAATCCTAAGGACAACTCTTTAAAATGACTCCAAAATCGGTTTGGTTTAGGTTTCATTTCATGTTGATCAATAAAAGTTTTAGTAAAACCAATATCCAAACGTTTGTAATCATTTAATGTACCAGAATAATTATAAGGATTTGTGAATAAAGGAGCTCCATTAGGTAATCCTGCTGCATAAACAGCATTTAAATGCACCTTAAAAGAAGGAAAGGTAGGCATATGGTCTTGAAAAAATAATCCCACTTTTAATCGTTGATCGGTAGGCATGGGAATAGTTCCTTGATGATTAATATCCCATTGAGAACGAGCATAGGAAAGGCTTATAAAAGACTCATCCCCAGGGACAAACTCTCCGTTTAAACGCATATCGATTCCATATTGACTTCCTGTAGCGTTATTTTCACCTGTATAAACGGTACGGACATTATCTACATAGTAAGGAATTATGTTATTTAATGCTTTATAATAAATTTCAGTTGTTAATTTAAATGGGCGTTTTCTCATTTCAAACTCATAATCATTTCCAGCTATAAAATGAACAGAACGTTGTGATTTTATGTTAGCGTTTAAATTGCCGTATACATTGCGAATTTCTTTATAAAAAGGAGGTTGGTAGTATAAGCCGGTTGAGAAACGAAATAATAGATTGTGCTTCCAATCAGGTTTGTAGGCAATTTGACCACGAGGAGAAAGGTTTATTTCTCTATTATAACTCCAATATGTAGTGCGTAAGCCAATGTTATACATTAATTTACCATGGTTTAATTGATGTTTTTTAGAGTATTGGGCATAACCTGAAATGCGATTGGAACTTAAATTATTTTGTACATCAATATTGGTTACATTGTATAGGTAATCAAATCCAGGTAAAGAGGTTAGGGGACGAATATATCCAGAAGAATCCACGCGATGGTATTCATTCAAACGATCTCGGATATCTTCATTTTGAAGTTTAAATCCCCACTCAATATCCCCATTTTTGATTTTATATTTTCCCCTATGTTGAAAAGAGGTTACCAATAGATCTAAATCGTTTTGAGCATGATCAATTTGTTTAGCTGTATCTAAAGTAGAAGTATAATGTCCTGTTTCAGGATTAATTTCACCTAAAATGTAAGAGCTGTTAATACTAAAGTATTCTTGCTCTTTTGAATGATGGGTAGAAAGGTCAGCGGTTAAAGTTAAACGTTTATTAGGCTCAAATACAGTAGAAAAAGTTCCTGAAGTAGTTTGAAATAAATCATTCTCTTGACCTGTATAATATACAACCAATTTATAAGGATTGGTTAATGTTCCGAATGTTGCTTCACGTGATTTTGGGTATAGATCTAAGTCATTTTTAGAAAAACTACCTAGAAAATTAAATTTTAGTTTTTCATTTAATTGATAGGTAATATAGGATTGTACATCAAAATAAATGGGTTCAAAGTCAACATCAGAATTTTGTGTATCAACTAATAGTCGTTTGTCATTATAACGAGCTCCCACAATGGCAGAAAGCTTTCCATCTTGTGTTCCATGCCCTAAGGTTAAACTTCCCCCTAGAAGACTGGCTTCAAATTCGCCTTCAAAATCCCTAGGTTGTTTATAAATTATATCTAAAACAGAAGACATTTTATCTCCATATTTGGCTTCAAATCCACCTGCGGAGAAATTAATTGACTTAACCATAGTGGGGTTTAAAAAACTTAAACCTTCTTGTTGCCCTGAACGAGTTAATTGAGGACGGTACAATTCAATACCGTTAAGATAGACTAAATTTTCATCGTAGTTACCCCCTCTAACCATATATTGAGAACTTAACTCTGTGTTGGAGTTAACCATGGGGTTTGTTTTTAGAATTTCTTCGATTCCTCCGGTAATAGAAGGGAGCTTATCAATATTCTTTGTTGTAATTTGGAAACTGCCTATAGGTTTATCTTGTTTTTTCTCATAAAAAATAACTTCATCTAGGTTAATACTAGGATCGTCTTGCAATAGAACATTAAGAGTATGTGTTTCAGAATGAGAAGTTAGAGTAGTTTGAAAAGGTAAGTACCCTTCTAAGAATAGTGTTATTTGTATTTCCTTATTTAGAGGAATGGGAACTGTAAATTTTCCATGAGAATCGGTTTTATAAGTTTGATCGTTTATATGAATTTTTACATTGGGTAAAGGCTTTTGTATATTGTTAATAACCGTTCCTTCAAGTACAGCGGTTTGCGTCTGTGCAAAAACATAGGAAGATAGAAGCATTAAAATTAGAAGCGCTGTATATTTTTTCATGGAACTATTTTTTCACAAACGTTCTTTTAAGATGGGATTGATTACCTTTTTTGTCAGTAACGGTTAATTCAAAGGTATGATTCCCTGTACTAATAGATTCATTTTTAAAATCAAAAGTTAACAATCGGTATTTTTTATCATAGTCCATTAATACCCACTTTCCATCAATTTTTCCGACATATTTAGCTATACCTGATAGGTTATCAGAAATTTTTAATTTGATTTTTGACTTGGATGTAAACGTAGAACCGTTACTTAAATTAATTGATACAATTTTAGGAGGCGTACGATCTACTTTTAAAGCGAAAGATCCAAATTCTTTTGATTTATCAGTGATCCAACCGTTTTTATATACTCCACCAATGCTACGTCCATTTCGTGTTAATACAGTTTTATTTAAATCTTGAGCAGGAATTCCTTCAGGTTTTATAGAAATGGTAAATAATTTATGTAAGGGAATAGTGGTTTTCCCTACTTTGTGAGTACTTTCTGTTTTTGAGTACGTAAAATCAATATCCTTATAAAAAGAATGGGTAGGAAAATGCAATTTAATTCCTTCATTTTTATAATCATTAGGAGTATCCCATTTGAACTTTTTAGAAAAATTTTGAGTTTCAGTGTTAAGAATGTTTTCTTGAGCTATTAAAGTGAAATTACTTACTTTTTCATTTCCTTTAAAATCTTTTACAACTAAACGAATATCATAGGATTGTCCAGCTTTTGCATCAATGATTCCTCTATTAACCTTCGTTTCATACATATTAAGTTTGTTTCCTATATCTAAAAAGCATTTATTAATCCATCCATTACGGGTTTTTTTATGGTGGTAATCAGTATGTGAATTAATATAGCGGGTTTGGGAAAAAGAAACCTTTTCAGCTGTAAAGTTGTAAGTATGCTGATGGTTTACATATAAGTCAATAGAATAAATACCATTTTTGTTAGAGGCACCGTTTAATTGATCGTATGTTTTGACCCCAATACCTACTTTTCCAGAAACAGGTATTGGTGTGTTTCGTGTTAACGTTCCTTTACTGAAGCCCACTTTGTATACACTTTTATTATTTCCTCCAGCCATTCCCTTAATGGGATATACATAAACTCCATTAATTAAAGGTTTTTTTGTGTCAGCAAATTGATACCCAAATTTCAAGGGGTTTATAGGTGTTTCTGAAGCAGTTTCACGAATTTCAAAATGTAAATGAGGACCTCCTGAACCTCCAGAATTTCCGGATAATGCAATGATCTGATCACGGTTAACTTTTAAGCTTCCTTTTTTGGGAAATAGATCTACCTCAAAAGATTGTCTTGAATATTGTTGACTTCGGGTATAGTCTGCTATAGCTCCTTTTAATTCTTTTAGGTGGGCATAAACAGAAGTATATCCGTTGGGATGTGTGATGTAAATTGCTTTACCATATCCTCTAGGTGAAATTTTAATACGAGATACGTAACCGTCTCCAATGGAGTGAATGTTAATGCCTTCACGTCCTTGTGTTTTGATATCCAATCCTGCATGAAAATGATTGGTACGTAATTCTCCGAAAGTACCTGATAAAATCATAGGAATTTTAAGTGGAGTAGAAAAATCTTGAGGATATTTTTTTTGGGCTTTTATTGGTGTTAAAAAAGTGAAAATCAGTATAGATAACAATGTGTTTTTCATATTAAGAATAGATTGTTTTTTAGAAAAGTTCAAATATAACATGATTTTTTAAAATGATAAAGTTAAAGGTGCTAGAATAAATAAAAAACCGATTGACTTTTAGTGTAGTTAATTTCAATAGAGATGGTTATAAATTATTATATGAATGGGTTATGACTTAATCAATAACAATACCAAACAGATCAAATGCATCAGCATCAATAATTTTAATATTACAAAATGTTCCAATGGAAATATAAGTGTTTTCAGCGTTAACTAAAACTTCATTATCGACATCAGGAGAATCAAATTCAGTTCGACCAATAAAGTAATCACCTTCTTTTCGATCAAATATACAACGATAGGTATTTCCAATCTTGGCTTGATTTAATTCTTTAGAAATTTCTTCTTGTAAGGTCATGATCTCTTTAGCACGTTCTTTTTTTATACTATCAGGAACATTATCGGTTAATTGATGAGCATATGTATTTTCTTCATGAGAGTAGGTGAAGCAACCCAAGCGATCAAAACGTTGGTCTTTTACCCATTGTTTTAGAACAGCAAAGTCTTCCTCTGTTTCATTAGGATATCCCGTAATTAAAGTTGTTCGTATAGCGATATGAGGTATTTTTTCGCGAAATGTTGCCAAAAGTTGATTGGTTTTCTGAAATGAAGTTCCTCGACGCATGGATGTTAATATAGGATCTGAAATATGTTGTAAAGGAATATCCAGGTAATTACATATTTTGGGTTCTTGACTCATAATTTCCAAAACATCCTGAGGAAATCCAGTTGGAAAAGCATAATGTAATCGAATCCATTCAATACCCTCAATTTTTACCAGTTCTTTTAATAAATCTTTTAGGCGTCTCTTTTTGTAGATATCCAGACCATAAAAAGTTAGATCTTGAGCAATTAAAATAAGTTCTTTTGTACCATTTTTAGCTAAGTTTGTAGCTTCCGTAACTAACTTTTCAATAGGAGTTGAAGTATGTTTTCCTCTTATTAAGGGAATTGCACAAAAAGAACAGTTTCGATCACATCCTTCAGATATTTTTAAATAGGCATAGTGACGAGGTGTAGTTGTTAAGCGCTCTCCTATTAATTCATGTTTATAATCCGCTCCTAAGGCTTTTAATAATAAGGGTAAATCACGTGTTCCAAAATATTGATCTACATTGGGAATTTCTTTTTCCAAATCAGACTTGTAGCGTTCTGATAGACAGCCGGTAACAAATAATTTATCGATAATTCCTTTTTCTCTAGCTTCTGCATATTGTAAAATTGTATTAATACTTTCTTCTTTTGCACGATCGATAAAACCACAAGTGTTGATGACAACAATATTTCCTTCTTTAGCCTCGTGGACCACTTCTTTTCCGTTAGCTTTTAATTGTCCCATGATCACTTCACTATCGTAAAGGTTTTTAGAACAACCTAAGGTAATCATATTGATTTTATTCCTTTTAATTGATTTTGTGCGCATTCTTTTGAGTTTGATTCCGCAAAGATAGGTGTAAACTCATAATTAAAAATAAAAAATGAAAAATATACACGATATTGCGGAATATATGGCACAAGATTAAGAATAATTAGATTTATTTAAAAAGTAAAAGGGCGATCAAAATGATCGCCCTTTTGTTTAATTAGAGTTCATTTTCTCTTTTAATGTAATATGAGATTTGATAGTAGGGGTAACATTATCCTTAAAATCAATAGCGAACCAATAGGTATTTGACGGTACGGGTTTACCGTCAACTCTTCCGTTCCAGATTAAGTTATTACGGTTCATATTATGAATAATTCTTCCGTATCGGTCAAAAACAGAGACCTTAATATTCGGGCATCCTTGAAGGTTGCTTAAATCCCAATTATCGTTGATGTTATCTCCATTGGGGCTAAAAGTTTGAAATATATTAAGGTTTTTAATGTATTGTTTACTGGAAGATACAGAACATTGATTAGCATCCCGTACTTTTACCTGATAGTAGCCGTTGTTAACATTTAGGAATATAGGCGAGGCTTGCCAATTGATACCGTCTATTGAGAACTCATAGGGTTTTTTACCTCCGGTAGGAGTGACTATAACTTGATTGAAACAAGAGGAGACTTCTTGCAGAGCAAGATCACTTTTTTGTACATTGACAGATCCAATGGATTGGTTCCCATCCGGAGCAGTTACAGTTAAGGAGTACGTACCTTCTTGTGTTACTTCAATACTATGATTATTGCTAGAGAACCCGTTAGGACCATTCCATGAGTATATAAAATTATTGTGTTGCGGATATTCTAAAGCAGTAGTTTCATCATGGCATAGATAAACATGATCTGGTAATGTATCTTGTACATTAGGCAGAGTAAAGATGTATATTTGATCATGATTGGTACAGTCTTCATTTTGACCTACAACACTTAGGGAATAGTTCCCTTGTTGTTCAGGTCTGTTGATTAGGACAGTAGGGTCATATTCATGGGATGAGAAATTGTTAGGTCCATTCCATGTGATAGCTTCTAGGGAATCGTTATCAGCATTGCTGTAGAGCTGTAAAGTTTGCCCATAGAACAGGTACTGGTAGTTAGAAGCGATGTTAATTTGTGGAATATTGACTTGATTTAGAGACACTTGTATGATTTCTGACTTACAGAGTGTTGAGTTATTAACTGCCTGTACATAATAGGTACCCGGTTTTGCGTTATCAAATGTTAACCCTGAGTTTACTTGATTAGTCATAGTAGGCTCATCAAACCAATTAATTTGGTTGTAGTTTACAGCATTAACAGAGAGCGTAGGAATAGGATTTCCTATACAATAGTTTTGATCACCGTTACTGGTTATAGTAGGGGCATTATTTTGGATAACCTGAACATCAATTTGATTTTCACAAACGTTTTGATTTCCTGAATTAGAATAATGGCTATAGGCTCTAATGGAGTAATTACCTGGTTGCGCATTTTGATAGATTTGTCCTTGGAACTCGATTAGCCTTCCTTCAAAATACCATTTGATTTCATCAGCATTAGATTGAATTTGAATACTTGGTAAAGGTTGAGAACTACAATACTCAATGCGTTGAGATCCGACAACGGTTAATTCAGGCAATGAATTCTGCGTAAGGGTTACCTGTACAGCCTGAGAATAACAATTGGAAACGGTATTGTATGCTTTTACAGCGAAAGTACCGCTTACAACACCATTAGGCAAGGCAAGTGTTTTTCCGGTATTGATTAGGGTATCGGTATTATCGTACCATTTAAATACGATATCATTAGGGTTGTAATCAGCATCCACGGCAATAGCAGGCGCGGTTTGATTTTCACAATACTGATACGAAGTTACGGATACTTTAGGAACCTCAATAGTAGGACACGGACAACTAGGCGCTGTAACAGCTAAGGTGTTTTCACAATTCTGAGCACTTTTAGCCGTTAGATTGATGTTATTTAAATCCGGAACGGACACGGTCCATGTTCCGTCGTTGTTATTGGTTAAGGTAGCCGATGCATGATCACCGGTTAAAGAGGAGGCATTGGTTGTAACAGTAAACGAATAGGACGTACGATCAGGGTTACATGCCGGTGTAGAAGCCGAAAGCGTAGGTAGAGATGCTTTAACAAAAGTAATAGAACTATAAGAATTTGGATCTACAACAACAACACCATTGGGACAGGTTTTTGTAGCACCAAAGAAAAAGTGAGCTACTAGACCATCGAAATGTTTTTCTTCAAGTTGAAATTGAAACCCAGTACCTATTATAACTTTATTTCGGTTATCATCTACGGTAAACCATTCTACGGTAGCATTTTCATTTTCAATAGC
>JBKDZS010000126.1:0-19876 GCA_047971445.1 Flavobacteriales bacterium | reverse complement strand
ACTTGGTTTCCTGTATCGATTCCTTGATAGGTTCTTCCTGTAGCATCATCACTACTGGATCCAGAATGAATATTGGTATTTCCTTCAGCAATATATTCAGTATCTAATACATTATTAACATTCACTCTAAAAATTAATTTTTTATCCTGTAGCACCTCTTTTTTTAATGTCATACCTACATCAAAAAGATGATAGTTAGGTAATTCTAAAGCACCTTGATTGTCTTCCTTAAGAAACTCATCATCATCCGGAGCAAAATCAGAATATAAATTATCCGCATAGTTCCATGTTGTATCAAATGAAAGACCGTCAATCACTTCATAGTTTAATCCTAATGAAGCTGTTAACTGAGCAACATCCCCAACTTTAACACCTTCTAAATATAGTGTTGATGTTGTTCCCACAGGTTGTTGATTATCATCAAAAAGGTTAGACGTAACATTACTCGTATACTTCCAATCTCCATAAGAGAACATTCCGTTTACTTCCAATTTATGAAGAGGTTTCACTATAAAATCAACTTCAACTCCTTGATGTAGCTGTTCAATTCCTGCAAAATTTGCTGTATATTGAAGCTCTTCCCCTCCTGGGCCTTCTAAAGAAATTCCTCTAGAAATAAAACGATTTCCCCATGTAGTTCTATATAAATTAACATTGGCATTGAATATATTAGAACGGTATCCATATCCTAATTCAAAAGAGGTAATCTCTTCATTTTCAGTTTCCGCTACATTATTTCCAAAATTAGGAAAAACTGCGTCAAATAAAGGTTGTCGAGATACAAATCCAGCATTTCCAAATATGTTATGGTTCTCATTGATGTTATAATTAATTCCTCCTTTAACATAACCTCCCATTATATTTTCTTTATCACTCTCAGCGCTTACAGCAGGCTCTTTGAAGTAATCTATTCTTTGATAATGTTGATTTGATACACCCAACTGAACAACCGTAGAAATGACCTCTGTTTTATACTCTGCAACCCCATTCAAACCTGCCCATTGAACTTTTCCAATATTATGATAATTAATTTTTTCTGCCTCTTCAAGATTATTAAACGGCTTGGCTTTTATTGTTGTTCCAACAATTCTTCCATTATCATTTGCATTACCCACACTATAATAAGCATCTAAACCTAACAAATCATTTACAACTGTATAGTGATAGCCTTTGTAACTTCTTAAATCTACACCAAGACCCAAAGTTAACCGGTCTGCTTCATATTTTAAATTGGAAATAGCTCCGTACCAATCATGTGAATTAATTCCAGCTCTTCTAATAATAGCATCTGAATTAACACCGTCATCAGAATACCCTCTAGAACCAATAGTTTTTCCTTCATAATTTCTTATAGATCCTGTATATGCAGTTCCTGATTGATTATTCGCTACAATTGCATCAAAATTAATAGTTCCATCTTCTCTTCGGGTAATTTTTCCTCCACCTCTAGAACCTGTTCCTCCACCACGACCCCATGAACCGTACAGAACTGTTGCTAAGGACAAACGATCGTTAATATTCCAGTCCCAGTTAAATGATCCTATGGGTTTATTGTAAAAATTTCTTCTCAGTGAATATTCTCTTCCATTTAAGTGCCCCCAATCTCTATTGTATTTTCTAAAATCATTTCTTCCTGATTCTAAAAACTGATTAATTGTGATATTGGTTCTTCTTTGATCATGCCATTGACCAGCTCCCGTGAATACTAAATTAAAGGCATGAGTATCATTTGGCTTATACCCTACAGATGCAAAATACGTATAACCCTCTCCTTTAGTTCCTTCTGCCCAACCATTACCTTGCCATCTACTCAATAAAAAACTTGCAGCCCAACCATCATTATTTATCCCTGTGTTATAACCTGCTGTTGTTTTATGATACCAATCATTTCCAACACCTAAGCTAACGATACCTCCTTCTTCTTTTTCCGTTGATTTGGTTACCACATTAATCGTACCTCCTACAGAAGGAACTGCTAAACTTGAAGCTCCTAATCCCCTTTGTATTTGAACTGCAGTCGCAATATCCTGCAAACCCGACCAATTTGACCAATAAACCTGTCCATTTTCCATATCATTAATGGGCTGTCCATTAATCATAACGGCTGTATTTCTTTGATCAAATCCACGAATATTAATACGAGAATCTCCGTATCCTCCTCCTTGCTTTGTAGCATATACAGAAGGTGTCGTCTTCAAAATTTCGGGAAATTCCTGATTTCCTAATTTTTCATGAATCACATCTGCTTTAATGGTTGAGACAGCAACAGGAGTCTCTCTATCCTTTGCAATATCAACAATACCTTTGCCGATAAAAACAACTTCCTCAATAGCTCCCCCATCTGTTAAGATAATGTTTCCGACAACTGTATCTCCATCAACATTTACTTTTTGTTTCTTTGATTCCAACCCTAAGAACTCTACAAAAAGTACTTGATCTCCATCTGAGGCCTCAGTTGAGTAATTCCCATTCAAATCAGTTGACACAGTTTTTCCTGTACTTTCTACTGTTACACTTACATCAGGTAATGGCTCTCCATTTCCATCTACTATAGTACCTGTAATCTTATTTTGCCCAAAAGCAAAAGTTGTCATTAAAGTCAGCAACACTGTTGCTATAAACGTAAAGTTTGTTCTCATTATAAAATATTTGACGTTTTTTGTGAATTTTATAGTACAAAAATGTTGTAAGTTTTATCATTTCGTGTTAATTCAACGTTAATAATAAAGTTTTAACGTTAAAAAAAATTATCTTGTTTTTTTATCATTTAAAATGCTTTTAAACTCAAGTCTTTATTTTTAGAAGAATGTGTCAAAGCTCCTACAGAAATATAATCAACCCCTGATAGAGCTACATTTTTAATCGTATCTCGAGTTATTCCTCCAGAAGCTTCCGTTTCACAATTTCCTTTAATTAAATTTACTGCTTTTTTCATCAATTCTGGAGTCATATTATCCAGCATAATTCGATCAACCTTAGCTTGTATAGCCTCTTTCACTTCTTCCAGATTACGAGTTTCAACTTCTATTTTTAATTCTTTTTTTTGTTTCAACAAGTACGCTTTCGTTTGGCTAACAGCTTCTTTTATACTTCCACAATAATCAATATGGTTATCCTTTAGCATCACCATATCATATAAACCATAACGATGATTCATTCCTCCTCCTATTACAACAGCCCACTTTTCACATAATCTAAAATTGGGTGTTGTTTTTCGAGTATCTAGCAATTGGGCTTTTGTTCCTTTAATTAACTGATTCAGCTCATAAGTATGGGTGGCAATACCACTCATTCGTTGCATAGTATTCAATACCAATCGCTCTGTTATTAATATGGATTGTGCATTTCCTTTTACACAAAAAGCGACATCCCCTTCTTTTGCATGAGCTCCATCTTTTATAAATACTTCTATCTGTAAATTTTTATCGTAATGTTGAAAAATCATTTTAGCCATTTCAACTCCTGCTATAACACAATCTTCTTTAACTAAAAGACGGGCTTTTTTTTCAATGTTTGGAGGAACAGAAGCTAAGGTAGAATGATCACCATCCCCAATATCTTCTTTTAGAGCTTGTGACACAAAATGCTCAACATTTTTTACGTTGATGTAAGAAGGAAAACTCGTATACTGATTTTTCATAGTAAAAAACTATTCAATATTTTCAATTGAATTACAAAATTTATTTTTTCTTTTTATTCATCAATTTAAAAAGTGGAATTAATTCTGCTGTAATAAAAACACACAAGACCACTAAAAAATTCAAAAAAGTATATTTAATATCCAACTCCAATAATTTAATCAAATACAAAACCCAAGCGATAGACAAAACCATCTTTAATAAGCTACAAAAAAAATAGATATGCCCTATATAATTGCGGTATTTCTCTTGTACAAAAAGATACATCCAAAAAGCAGGAACACCCACCAAATAAACAAAACCATATATATTGTACAAAACAGGAATATCGTTACTTGATACCTCATAAGTTATTATAAAGTGTATTGGTATAAGAAGTATTGAAATTCCAACAAAAATAATAAACGCCCGTGTAAGGTTCATTCTTTAAATTTTGTCAAAGATACTAATTATACAAAATAATCTGTATTCTTTTATAAAACATTTCCGAAATTTGTTTTTATGAAAGTCTCTCTTCCTGAAATTAATCGATTGGCTATTCCTGCTATTTTTGCTGGTATTGTTGAGCCTTTGATATCAATGACAGATACCATTATTGCTGGAAAAATCAACTTAATTGAACATAACAATCTGCCTTATTTAGGAGCTATTGGTCTTGCAGGAGCTTTACTATCTGCCTTTATTTGGATTTTTGCACAAACTCGATCTGCTATTTCTTCTTATGTGGCCATTAGCTATGGTAAAAATCGAATAAGTTCCTTACATGCTTTAATTTCCCAAACTTTTTATATGAATTTAGTTTTAGGAATAGTCATAGCTTTAGTGGCCTATTCTTTCACTGAATTCATTTTTACTGCACAGAGTGCTGAGGGAGTCATTCTACAATTGACTTCAGACTATTTTCAAATTCGGGTTTGGGGATTTCCTTTTACTCTTTTAACTTTCACCCTTTTTGGGGTTTTTAGAGGCTATCAAAATACCACATGGGCTATGTATGTCGGACTTATAGGAGGTCTAACCAATATTTTTCTTGATATTTTATTTATTTATTTCTTCAAATGGGGCATACAAGGAATCGCTTATGCTAGTA
Source organism: Flavobacteriales bacterium (assembly GCA_047971445.1). Taxonomy (GTDB): domain Bacteria; phylum Bacteroidota; class Bacteroidia; order Flavobacteriales; family UJ101; genus UJ101. The sequence continues at coordinate 15,148 of JBKDZS010000126.1, read as the reverse complement.
TTATTGCTCAAATGATCATGTTTTTAGGATCGCTATATATTTTCCTTAATCAGACTCCGTTTAATCTAAAGTGGTATTCTAAAATACATTCTGACTTCAAAGGGTTAATCATGATGAGTCTTAATTTAATCATTCGAACCCTTTCTTTAAATATTGCCCTTTGGTTTGCCAATAAATTAGCTACGGGTTATGGGGAAGGTTACATCTCTGTGCATTCTATTTTAATTCAAATTTGGCTACTATCAGCCTTTCTTTTAGATGGCTACTCTGTTGCAGGAAATGCACTTTCAGGAAAATTAAAAGGTGAAAATAACTTTAAAAAACTTCGAGTCTTAAGTCATGATTTAATTAAAATCATGTTCATTTGCAGCAGTATTATTATGCTATTCATGATCCTGTTATACAAGCCTTTAGGACTATTGTTCACTCAAAACATTTATCTTCTAACTTTATTTGAAGAGCATTTTTGGATGATTATCTTGATACAACCTATCTGTGCCATTGCTTTTTTATTCGATGGAATTTTTAAAGGACTCGGAGAAGCTAAAACATTACGTAATGTATTATTAACTGCTACTTTTATAGGTTTTTTACCTACCTTATACCTTACCGACTGGCTGGGACTAAAACTCTATGGAATTTGGGTAGCATTTTTTGTTTGGATGATGATTAGAAGTTCTTTTTTATTTCTTAAATTTAGACATCAATACAAATAATATTTTGATGACGAAACAACCCTATGTAAATAGTGAGATAAAAAAAGGGGTGGGAATTATTGAATTTTTTCATCCAAAAAGTAATTCTATGCCTTCTTCTCAGCTTAAAAAACTAGCTCAATCTTTTGACATGCTGGGGCAAAACGCCGATGTTAAAGTAATTCTTTTAAAAAGCAAAGGAGAACGCGTTTTTTGTGCTGGAGCCTCATTCGATCAGCTACTAACAATTGACACTCCTGAAAAAGGAAAAAACTTTTTTATGGGTTTTGCTCATGTTATTAATGCTATGAGAAAATGCCCTAAAATAATTGTAGGATGTATCGAAGGAAAAACAGTCGGTGGAGGTGTTGGAATTGTCGCAGCATGTGATTATTCTTTTGCTTCCCAAGACTCTTCTATTAAGCTTTCAGAGTTATCCATAGGTATTGGCCCTTTTGTCATCGAACCTAGCGTTCGTAGACGAATTGGGTTAAATGCTTTTACAGAACTCACTTTAAACCCCACTCAGTGGCGTTCAGCAAAATGGGGAAAGAAAAAAGGGCTGTTTCATAAAATTTCAAACGATCTTCAAAATGAAAGTTTTAAGTTTGCCCAAAAAATGACTCATTACAGTTTAGAAGCTTCAGCTGAAATTAAAAACGTTTTATGGAAAGGTACTGAGAATATGGAAGCCTTATTTGAAAATCGTGCATCAACTTCCGGTCGTTTGGTTTTATCAGAATTTACACAAAAAATATTAGCAAAAATTAAAGAAACATGAATCTAGAAACCTTATTAGTAGAAAAAAAAGATCAAAATGCCCTTGTAACCATTAACCGTCCCAAAGCCTTAAACGCTTTAAACACTCTCGTTTTTTCAGATCTAGAAAAGGTTTTAAAAAATTTAAAAAAAGAAAAAGATATTCGTTCCATTATCTTGACGGGAAGTGGAGAAAAAGCTTTTGTAGCGGGTGCTGATATTAAAGAATTTGCCCATTTCAATGCTGAACAAGGTTCTAAATTAGCAGAAGAGAATCAACGAAAGATTTTTAATAAAATTGAAAATTTTCCAAAACCTATTATTGCGGCAATTAATGGTTTTGCTTTGGGAGGGGGTTTAGAACTTGCTTTAGCGTGCCATATTCGTATTGCTTCAGAGAATGCTAAATTGGGTTTGCCTGAAACAAGCTTAGGTTTAATTCCTGGATATGGAGGAACTCAACGATTACCTAAACTGATTGGAAAAGGACGTGCTTTTGAATTAATTTTTTCAGCAGAAATGATTGGTGCAGATCAAGCTTTAGCTATTGGCTTAATCAATCAAAAGACTTCTTCAAAGGAGCTATTAACTCAAGCAGAAAAAATGGCTAACCGCTTTAATAAAAACTCTGGAAATGCTATTAAAAATGCTATTGAAGCTGTTAATTTAGCAGGAAGATCTAAAGGTTTCAAAAAAGAAATTAAAAATTTTGGAAAAGGATTTAATCATGTAGATTTTCAAGAAGGTGTGGATGCCTTTTTAAATAAACGAAAACCTAAATTTTAAGTACTGATATTTCATACTAAGTAAAGAAAGTGAATTTAAAAAGATAAAAACTAGCTACGTATGGGTTTTTAAACGTTCATGTCAATTAATTTTTTTTAAGTCCTTTAGAGCTACTTTCATAGTTGCTATACCAAAGTTAACAAAAGCTACTTTTTTTTCTATCTTATCAATTGTCCCTATAGAAGTTCCATCTTTTACTTTTACACGATTTCCTATTGCTAAATTTTTAATGTAATCTTTTAATTCTTTTTCCTCTAACTCTTTTACATAGGCTTCATTGGCCTTTTTCTTCTCACGAAGAGGAACTGCTTTTTGCTTTAACTCATTATCAATTTGTGCTTGTTGAGCTTTACGTTTTTTCTTCTCTTTTTGAGGTGTTTTCTCTCGTTTTGCATTTTCCATTTCTACAATTCGAAAAGCTTCTTTCATCAAGTCTTTTTTACGTTTGTTATAGAAATATTTTTCTGCAAGTGTATCTAACTTTTTACCTAGTGAAATGTATTTTTGATTTCGATCATAAGCTTCTTGATACTGATGTAACTTGGCTTCTATTTTTTCTTTTATAGATTCCAGGGTTTCATGTTTCTGAGCTACTTTTTGCTCCGTTGCTTCTAACTTTTGTTTTGATTTTTCTACTCGAAACTTTTCTTGTTGTAACTTAACCATCGTCTTGTCTAAACGAACTGTATCTCGCTCTACCTTTTTCTTTGCTCGATTTAATAAAGAATATGGAATTCCATTTTTTTGAGCAACTTCAAATGTAAAGGAACTTCCTGCTTGTCCTATTTCTAAAACATACAGCGGCTCTAATGTTTTCTCATCAAACAACATACAAGCATTAATAGCTTGATGAAGCTCTTCAATTTTCAATTTAATATTGGTATAATGCGTAGTCAAAATACCTGCTGCCCCTCGTTCATAAAATTCTTCTAAAAACACTTCCGCTAAAGCACCTCCTAACTCCGGATCTGATCCTGTTCCAAACTCATCAATTAGAAAAAGAGTATTTTCATCACACTCTTTTAAAAAAGAGCGCATTTGCTTTAAACGGTAACTATAAGTACTTAGATGATTTTCAATTGATTGATTATCTCCTATATCCGTTAAAATTTTATCATAGAAACAAACGGAACTTCTAAAATGAACTGGAATCAACAAGCCACTTTGAATCATAACCTGAAGCAAACCTATAGTTTTCAATGAAATACTCTTTCCTCCAGCATTTGGTCCTGAAATGGCAATAATTCGCTGTTTTGTGTGAAGCTCTATACTTTGGGGAATCGTTTTTATTCCTTTTTCCTTATTGGTTTTATATAAAATTGGATGATAGGCATCATGTAACTTTAAATGTTGATTTTGATTAATTTCAGGAAGTATAGCGCCTATTTCTTCTGCATACAATGCTTTAGCTCTGACAAAATCTAGATGAGTCAACAAGCTTTGGTATTTCCCAAACAAATCTATATCAACACGGAGTTCTTCTGTCAAAGCTTTTAACACTTTAATCACCTCTTCTCTCTCATCATCTTTTAATTGCTGTAGCATACGATTCACTCGTATCATAGAATCAGGCTCTACAAACACAATAGAACCTGTTTTTGATTGTCCTAAAACAGTTCCTAAAACTTTTTTCCTATAAGCTGCCTTAACTGCCAAAACACGTTTATTATCCACCACTGATTCTTGAATAGAATCTAAATAATCTTTAGATCCGTATTTTTTTAACTCTTGACGAAATTTATCAGATATAGCTCTATTTTGGCTGATAAGCTGTTTTCTAATTTCTTTTAACAAGGAGGTTGAATCATCTTTTACTTCACCAAATCGATTAAATACCTTATTTATTTTCTTAATAATCTCTTTTGTAAAAGGAACTTTTGAAGTTAAAATATGAAGCGTTGGGTAATATTCCTTATATTTTTCAACAAACTGTATGATTTCGTTAGTTCTTTCTGATAATCGTTTAATTTTTAAGAAAGAATCCGCTTCTAAAAAAGAAGCTTCAATGTTCAACATTCTGATTTCTTCTGTTACCTCATCAAATTCAACTGAAGGAAAAACATTTTCACTTTCAAAGGAACTTAAAAATTCACTGACCAGTTTTAATTCTGCAACTCCTCTTTTCCTATTTTTGATAGGTTGTATCTGTTTTACTTTCTTTTTAGCTAAATCACTTTTACAATGAAACAGTACTTCATTCATTACATGATGAAATTCTAAATCGACCAATGTTTTCTTCGAAATTTTCATATTTAGACAAAAATAATTCAAAAACCGATAATAAATCAATTTTTAATAACAGTTAAAAAAGGAGTAAACATAATTCCACACGAAATACAATACGAAGTAATGCCCTATTTCAGAAAAGAAATATTAGATAAACTTCTGATAATTAATTTATTTTATGCTATGTTATTTAGAAATACCTCTTGATTAATCTAATAAGTCACAAAGCTTTTCAAATTCACGCTTCGGGTTCTTATTTTTATATAAAATACGGTAAACAGCTTCAGAGATCGGTGCTTTAACATTCTGAGTTTTTACCATTTTATGAATTCCTTTTGAAGCATAATATCCTTCAGCAACCATACTCATTTCTAAAATAGCAGAACGAACGGTATACCCTTTTCCCAACATATTTCCTAACATTCTATTACGACTAAAAAAGGAATATCCTGTTACCAATAAATCACCTAGATAAGCAGAGTTTTTTATATCCCGGTCAATAGGGCAAATTTGCTGAATAATATGCTTCATCTCTCGGATAGCATTAGACATCAGTACTGCCTGAAAATTATCTCCGTAACCCAGTCCGTGAGCAATTCCTGCACCAATAGCATAAATATTTTTTAAAACAGTACCGTATTCTGTTCCAAAAATATCATCTGAAATTTTAGTTTTAATAAAATCAGAAGCTAAAGCTTTAGCCATAAATTGTGCTTGATTTTCTTGCCTACAAGCTACCGTTAAATACGATAAGCGCTCCATGGCTACCTCTTCTGCATGACACGGCCCTGAAATCACACCAACACGCTGATAATCAACCTTATATTTTTTATTCAAGAAATCTCCAACAATGCTATTATCTTCAGGAATAATTCCTTTAATAGCAGAAAAAATCATTTTATTTTCTAAAGAAACGTTAAGTTCCTTAAAAGCATTGGTTACATAAATGGAAGGAACCGCTAAAATTAAATAGTCACATGCTGAAACAATTTCATTGATATCAGTCTTAACTTTAAGCATTTCTAAATCAAACTCAACAGAACTTAAGTAATGTAAATTATGTTCATTCTTTAACAAATAATCAGCAGAAGTTTTTGATCGAAACCACCAATAAATTTCATCTTGAGTTTCTGTGAGCATCTTTACAATAGCTGTAGCCCAACTTCCACTTCCTATAACACCAATTTTTAAATTCATAAAAGCAAATATAAACAAAAGTTATTTTAATTACGACAATGGGAATTCTACATTCAAATTATTTTTATGATAAAATATCTGCTACATTTGTACTAATTAAATTTAAAATCAAGTTGTATACAAAACTCATTAAGGATGTTTTTATTTACGGATCAGGAATAGCTCTACCACGTGCTGTAAATTTAGCCTTTACCTATTTTTTTACAAAAATCTTACCTAAAGAAGCTTTTGCAAATGTAAACGATGTCTTTTTATTTGATTTTTTGATGATTCAAGTCTTAACATTTGGATTTGAAACAGCTATTTTTCGTTTTTCATCACAGGAGAACAATAAACATACTGTTACAAAAACAGCTATTTATACAGTTGGAGTCGGAGTAATTGTATTTTTAATTTTTGGAATCTTATTTTACCCCGAATTAGCTGCTTTTAGAAATTATCCTCGTGAATATGCCTTGTTAGCTATTTTGATTGTAACTTTTGATACTTTTTTAGCCTTAGGTTATACCTATTTAAGGCTACAAGAAAAATCTATTAAATTTTCAACTCTGAAATTTTTAAATGTTGTCATCAATACATTAAGTTTAGTTTTACTATTCCACTGGAACACCCCTTTCATAAACAATATAAGAGTACACACAAATGAAGGAGGCTTGATTATATTAGCAACATTGATTGCCAGTTTTTGTAGTTTTTTATTAATCAGTAGCGAGTTTGTAACAATTTTAAAAAAAGGGGTCTTTAATCTATCCTTATCCAAAAAAATGTTTCGTTTTGGAGCACCTATCGCATTAGCCTCGATAGCTTATGCCTTCAATGAAGCCTTTGACAAACTTTTTATGAAAACAACATTGGGTGAGGAAATCACAGGAGCTTATGGTGCTTGTTATAAGCTAGGCGTTTTTATTATGCTATACGAAATGGCTTTTCGAATGGGAGTAGAACCTTTTTTCTTTAAACAAATGAAGAATAAAGAAAAAGATCAAATTTACGCCAAAGCAATTACTGTATACACCATCCTAGGTTGTATAGTTTATATAGGTGTAATGGCAAATTTAGAGTGGTTAAAGAATCTTGTAATTGGAAATTCAATTTATTTCACGGCTATTACAATTGTTCCAATTATTTTATTAGCTAATTTAATTTTAGGGATTTACCGTAATATCTCCATTTGGTATAAAGTAATTGATAAAACGTATTACGGTATGTTTTTTTCCTTAACAGGCGTTATGATTACATTAATAGGAAATATAGGCCTTTTAGTAATAACAAAAGACTTTATGGTAGCAGCTTGGACTACCTTAACAGCCTATTCTATTATGTTAATTCTTTCGTATATGCTAAGTCGAAAAAAGAACCCTATACCCTATGAAATTAATAAAGTCTTAAGTCACTTACTGATAAGTTCTATTCTATCATACATCCTATTTAACTATGATTTAGGAATAATCATGAATAACATAATTTTGACAATTTATTTAATCACTATACTTTTGGTAGAATTTAAAACCCTAAAACAATTAAAAAAATGAAAATTAATATCATAAATAAATCCAAACATACTTTACCATCCTATGAAACAATTGCTTCTGCAGGAATGGATTTACATGCCAATATAGAAGAAAATATTATTTTAAAACCATTAGAAAGAAAACTAATTCCAACAGGGCTTTTCATGGCAATCCCAGTAGGTTTTGAAGCACAAATTCGTCCACGAAGTGGGTTAACCCTAAAGAAAGGAATTACTTGTTTAAATTCACCTGGAACCATTGATGCTGATTATCGTGGAGAAATTGGCGTGATTTTAGCTAATGTTTCCAGTGAAGATTTTATTGTAGAAGATGGAATGCGTATAGCTCAAATGGTTATAACCAAGCATGAGCGTGCTGAATGGAAAGAAGTTAGTAGCCTAAATGAAACAGTAAGAGGTACTGGAGGATTTGGGAGTACAGGAGTTTAAATCTTACCTTTATAAAAGGAAAAATCAATTTATTTTTAGATAATTAAAGCAATCTAAAATAGTAAAAAACAGATATAAAAATGAAAATTATTGTTCCTATGGCAGGGCGTGGATCGCGATTACGCCCTCATACATTGACTGTTCCAAAACCGTTAATTCCTATTGCAGGGAAACCCATTGTACAACGATTGGTTGAAGATATTACAGAAGTTTTAAATGAAAAAGTAGAGGAAATCGCCTTTATTATAGGAGACTTTGGAAAAGAAGTAGAAGACGATTTAATTCGTATAGCAGAACAGCTTGGTGCTAAAGGAACAATTTATCAGCAAAACCAACCCTTAGGAACAGCTCATGCAATTTATTGTGCTAAGAATTCTTTGGACGGACCAATTGTAGTAGCTTTTGCAGATACATTATTTACCGCTGACTTTAAAATTGAATCAAAATCTGATGGTGTAATCTGGGTAAAACAAGTAGAGGATCCAAGTGCTTTTGGGGTCGTTAAGCTAGATGATAATGGATTTATCACAGAATTAGTTGAAAAACCTCAAACACCTATTTCAGATTTAGCAATTATTGGAATTTACTATTTTAAAGATGGAAATGCTCTAAAAAATGAATTGAAATATTTAATTGACAACAAAATCATGGTTAATGGAGAATATCAATTAACCGATGCCTTAGAAAATTTAAAAGAAAAAGGCACGAAATTTATTCCAGGAAAAGTAAACGAGTGGATGGATTGTGGAAATAAAAAAGTGACTATAGAGACTAATTCTAAAACACTACAGTTAAAAGATGGTATCGAACAATTAATTGATGAATCTGCTTTAATCGAAGATACGCTAATTATTCCTCCATGTTATATTGGAGAAGGTGCTGTAATTAAAAATTCTAAAATTGGCCCCTACGTTTCTATAGGAAAAAGAACCCGTATAGAAGATTGTAACATTACAGAATCCTTAGTTCAAAAGGACACGGTAATTACCAATGCTAACCTAAATAAAGCCATGATTGGAAATAATGCAACATACGTAGGTGTTGCTCGTAATGTAAGTTTAGGAGATTATTCAATATTAGATTTTAAAGAAAATGATTAAAAAAATAGCTTATATAACTTTCACAATTGTTTTCTTTATAAGTTGTGGAACGCACAAAAAAATAACGAATAAAGAAGATTCTTCTTCAGAAGATCGAGATTTTAGAGCCATTTTAGATCAGGTTCAAAAAACATATATCCAAGATTCTACCATAGCCTTTAATAGCCGGTTACAGTATGTAAAAAATGGACGTAGTAAACCTAAAATAAGTACACAAACAAATATTCGTAATAATGAGTTAATTTGGGTCAATGCTTCTATGATTGTTCCATTAGGAAGAGCCTTAATTACCCCCAACGGAGCAAAAGGATATGCCAAATTTCCTGAAAAAGTCTATTTTGACTCAGATTATTCTTTTCTTGAAGAAAAAATTCAATTAAACGATTTGAAGTACGAACAAATAGAATCACTCTTAACGGGTCGTCCTCTTTTCGAGTTAAACACCAAAGATTATCATTTTAAAAAGACCGTAGAAGGCTACATTTTTTCATATAAGCAGAATGATAAATTGATTGAAAAAAAATCAAAAACCAATTTAGTGCGAACTATTGAAGTAAATGAAGATTTCGTAGTTACCAAACAATCGTTTATAAAACCTGATACCCATACGAAGGTAGAAATCTTATATTCAAATTTTGTATTGATTGGAAAGCACTATTTCCCTAAAAAAATGTATATTAAAGTATTTGACAAAAAAAACATAGAGATTCATATGGAACACAAAACTATTAAAGTCAATACTTTGATTCAAACACCTTTCAAATTACCTACAAATTATAAGAAAATTGATTTTTGATGAGGTATTCTTTTCGACTTAGTTTATTACTAACTATTTTTTTTTCTACTTTATTACTTTCTCAAAGTAATAAAGCAAGATTGCAGGTTGAAAACAAAAAATTACGGTCGGAAATAAAAAATTTAAACACCAAATTAAGTCAAAATAAGAAGGATGCTTCTACCCTGCTGAATTATGTTCAAAATTTAGACCGCAAAATTAAAGTTCGAGAAAAAATCATCCAAAATATTGCACAAGAAAAAAACATTTTACAAACTGAAATTCAAGAAAAACAGCAACAAGTTCAACAATTAAAAGATGAAGTAACTGAACTAAAAAATCAATATAAGCAAGTTTTAATTAATTCTTATCAAAGAAAAAACGAAACAAATTCTTTACTTTTTATTCTTTCTGCAGATAATTTTTCACAAATGTACCGTCGCTATCAGTATATTAAGACATACGCCCATTATCGAAAGAATCAAGTAAACGAAATAACGAAAAAAGAAGCGGTCGTTCAAAAAAATATTCTAGCACTGGAAAAAGACAAAAAAGAAAAAGTAAAACTCTTAGAGCAACAACAACAGGAAAAAGTAAAAATAGCCTTAGAAAAGAAAGAGCAACAACAATTACTAGTAAAGTTAGAATCTAAAAAAAAGGAAATCATAGCTCAAATAAAAATAAAAGAAACCCGAGCTCGAAAAGTACAGACTCAGATACAAGCTATTATAAAAGAAGAAATACGGATTGCTCGTAAAAAAGCAGAGCGAGAAGCTCGATTAGCAAGGGAAGCTATGGCACGTAAAGCACGTGAAAAAGAAAAAAAAGAAGGAAAGAAAATACTCCCCAAACCTAAAACCACTCCTGTTAAAAAAACCGTTATGCCTTTAACCAAAGAGGCAAAAGCATTAGCTTCCAGCTTTGTTGCTAATAAAGGAAAATTACCTTGGCCCGTTGCCAAAGGGCATATTACACAGGGGTATGGAAGACAAAAATACCCTGGACTAAGTAATATCTACGTCAACAATAATGGAATCGATATAGGAACTCATAAAGGAGCATCAGCTAGAACCGTTTTTAAAGGAAAAGTATCTGCTATTATTTCCATTCCAGGAGGAAATAAAGCTGTTTTAATTCAACATGGAAATTACTTTTCAGTTTATAATAATTTAGAAGAAATTTACGTCAGCAAAGGACAAAATGTAAAAACAAAACAATCGTTAGGAAAAGTATATACAGACTCCAAAACAAATAAAACAACATTGAATTTTCAAATTTGGAAAAACTCATCAAAACAAAATCCTACTTATTGGATTAACAATTAGACAAAAATCCATACCTTTGTCTGACATTAAAGCATAAATAAAAATGGATCTATTAACTATATTAGGTTGGTTTGGAGGTCAAGAAGTTTTGATCATAGCCATTATCGTACTGTTATTATTTGGAGGTAGAAAAATTCCTGAATTAATGAAAGGCTTGGGTTCAGGTATTAAAGAATTTAAAAACGCCACCAAAGAAGAAAATAAAGAGCACAATAGCATAGACAAAAATGAAGTAAAATAATAATTTAAAATTATGTACGCGAGAGCATTCCTGAGTAACTATGGAATGCTTTGCCTTTTCGTATGCAACCTTAATATGAAAAAAACGATTCTATTATTAAGCATTCTGTATTCAAGTATTATTATAGCGCAGGTTCCTAGTGCGCATACTGGAGAAAATAAAATAGCTCCTATTTCCATTGAAAACAAAGAAACCAAACGTATTTACCTATCTAACACCGATAAGCAATATCTAGAAGGAGTAGATTCCCAATGGTCGGAACGACTAAATCAAACCCTACTATATAATAATTATTCAAGTAATAGTGCCGATATCATCAAGACTATTGATCCAGATTTACTAAAAAGTCGATTGGAAAGGCTTAATAATAAAACTCCTTTAGATATTGAATACAACGAAGTCGTACAAGCATATGTTCAAAAATATTTAAAAATGGGACCTTGGATGGGTAAAGTAATGGGCTTGGCTGAATATTACTTCCCCCTGTTTGAAGCTAAACTAGCTCAGTATAAGATTCCACTAGAGATTAAGTATCTGGCTATTGTAGAGTCCACTTTAAATCCAAGAGCAGGCTCGCACAAAGGTGCTATAGGATTATGGCAGTTTATTCACTCTACAGGAAAAATCTATAATTTAGAGATTAATTCTTACGTAGATGAACGTATGGATCCTTTAAAATCTACAGAAGCAGCTTGTCAATATCTAGAACGCCATTACAACATTTATGGAGACTGGAATTTAGTGTTGGCAGCATATAACTCAGGAGCAGGAAATGTAAATAAAGCAATTAAACGATCAGGAGGTTATAAAAATTATTGGAATATAAGACGTTATTTACCTCGTGAAACCCAAGGATATGTACCTGCTTTTATAGCCATGACCTATATTTTCGAATATGCTCAAGAACATAACTTAAAACCCAATCGTTTAGATGTTTCTTTTTATGAAACAGATACTGTATTAGTAAAAAATAAGTTATCCTTTTCACAGGTTTCGAAATTTACAGGAGTTCCTTATGAAAAAATAGAATTCCTAAACCCTCAATATAAGAACAATTATGTTCCAAGAACATTAGGAAAACAATACGCGCTACGACTACCTCAAAAAGATATAAACAATTTTGTTAATCGAGAGCGTTATATCTATTCAATGACAGCTAGAGCTGAGAAAGCCAAAGCAAAACCTTTTAAAAAGTCTTCTTCAAACTGGAAAGAGGTTAAAAAAACACACAAAGTACAAGAAAATGAAACCATGGTAATGATTGCTCATCAATACGGTGTGGACATTTTGGATATTATTGATTGGAATCATTTGTTAGATGAAACACTTTCTACAGGGCAAGAACTCGTTATTCATACGAAAGTCAAACAACATGAAGAGGTTTCAAAAAAAGCTGAAAAAAGCACTCCTAAAGTAGTGGAAGCTAAAAAAGAAAAAACAACTTTTTCTAAAAAGCCTAAAGGGAAAAAACAATCCTATATTGTTAAAAGAGGAGATATTTTAGCAAAAATAGCATCTAAATATGGCGTTTCTCAATCAAATATCAAATCTTGGAACCAACTAAAATCTTCTAGCTTATATACAGGGCAAAAATTAACCATTTATAGCAATAAGGTTGTAAAGGATAAAGTTACACATAAAGTACATAAAGGAGAAACTTTAGGACTTCTAGCAAACAAATATCGTGTGAATGTATCCGATATAAAAAATTGGAATAACTTAAAATCAAGCTCATTAAAGATTGGGCAAACGTTAGTTGTTTACCCTGGGAAAAAAGGAAAATCAAAACCAATAAAAAAAGTAAGTCCTAAAGAACAAAAAACCATTCATACCGTCAAAAAAGGAGAAGTACTAGGCGTTATTGCTAATCGTTATAACGTCTCTGTAACAAACTTGAAAAAGTGGAATAATTTACATTCTAATAGCTTAAAAATAGGTCAGAAACTTTTTGTACACGGGAAAAAACCACCTAATACTTCTTCTGCTAAAAAATCACCTTCTAAAAAGAAGACGGGTACTATTTATCATACCGTAAAAAATGGTGAAAGCTTGTATACTATTGCCAAGAAGTTTCCAGGTATTTCAGCAGATAATATTAAGGCATTAAATGGTTTAAAATCTAATCATTTAAAAATAGGTCAAAAATTATTGATTAAAAAATAAAATCCTATCATCATGAAATGTATCCTAAAATATTTTGTAAGTATTCTTTTTAGTATTTTAGTCATTGGATGTGGTGATTCAAAAAGGGAAAAAAAGGCTCCTTTATTAAAAGTGCGTGCTCCATTAAATCAAATTATTGTAATTGCTTCTGAAAAAACGTGGAACACAGGGTTTAAAACATTTATGCTAGACTCGTTAATCCAATCTCGAAAAGGAATGTTCTTTTCAGAACCCGAATTTAGCGTACGTCAATTTTCAACTTTAGCAACTGCTAAGAGTTATAAAAAATTTCCCAATTATATTATATTAAAAAAAGGAAAAGAAAATATAAAATTTGAAGAAGACGTTTTAGCTCAAGGGCAAACAGTTGTAACCATTTCAGGAGAAACATTACAATCCATTGAGAAAACATTAATTAGTAATAAAACAACCATTTTTAAAAAGTTCCATCAAAATGATGAAAAAATGTGGTTATCTCATCATATTGGTAAATACCATGATGCTTATCCAGAACTTGATAAAATGGGCGTTTTTTTTAGAATACCCTTGTCGTATAGAAAAGTTCAAAGAGAAAAAGATTTTGTTCATTATCAATATGATGTTAGTGATAAAACTCGAATCCGTAGTGCAAATTTAACGGTTATTAGAAAACCCTATGGATTAGATTCTATAGATTTAGAAGATATCATCAGTTTACGGGATTTAATAGGAAGAAAACATATAAAAAGTAGTGAAGAAAATAGTTATATGGAAACCCATCGTTTACTTGATGACTATTTATATTGCGAAGTTATTAAAGATTCTCCCGAAGAAAGAGTATATAAAACTTCAGGCATGTGGAGTATGAAACATGATATTAAAGGAGGAGCTTTTGTAAACTATGTTATCATAGATAAAAATCGAGATCAACTATTTATGTTTGATGGCTTTACTTTTGTTTCTTCAAGCGGAAATACAAATACATCTTCCATCTTTTATAGACGTGACTTATTAACAGAACTAGAGTTTATATTTGGTAGTTATAAAATTTTAGAAAAACAAACTTCTAAAGAATAATGAATATCAAATACACTTTTTTAAATAAAAGACTGTGTCACGAATTTAAAACCTATTAAAATACCTTTTTAAGCCAGCTTTATTTTCTAAAAATAAGCAAAATTGATACACTAAGCCTCTTAATTGATATCAATAACATTATACAAAAGTTATCCCAGGAATTGAATTCTAATAAATTTTAAGTATCTTTATCTAAATTTATCCATAAGTCTATAATAAACTTAAATTTTTGCTACAAATAGATATTCTATTTATTTTTGTTTTGTAAAAATTAGAACTATGTACGATATCATAAAAAATCCCTGGCCTTGGTATATAGCAGGACCTTTAATTACATGGGTCATGGTAATGCTTATTTTATTAGGAAAAAATTTTGGAATTTCATCCAATTTAAGAACTCTATGTAGTATGTGTGGAGCTGGAAAGTATTCTGATTTTTTCAATTTTAATTGGAAAGAACAGTCGTGGAACTTAATTTTTATTTTAGGTACTGTATTAGGTGGTTTTATTGCAGCTCATTTCATGAGTATTCAAGAGCCGATTCAAATAAACAATCTTACTATAGAACTTTTAGAAACACAAGGATTTCGCAATATTGGAGTACACTATCTTCCACAAGAAATATTTGGTATGGAAGCTCTAAAAACAGTAAAAGGACTTAGTATTCTTATCGTGGGTGGATTACTTGTTGGATTTGGAACGCGCTACGCAGGAGGATGCACTTCAGGTCATGCTATAAGTGGTTTAAGTAATTTACAGCTTCCTTCTCTTATTGCAGTCATTGGTTTTTTTATTGGAGGATTGTTGATGACACATTTTATTTTACCTTATTTATTTTAATACTATACATCATGAAATTAGTACA
>JBKDZS010000125.1:0-14643 GCA_047971445.1 Flavobacteriales bacterium | reverse complement strand
TTATTTGTAGGATTAGGACTTTCTTCACAGGAAGTAACAACCACTTCAATGGAGGTGAAAGAAAATTTGGGTGCTAAAACTCAAGCAGGAGATTGGCTAATTCGTTTAAGAGCTACTGGAGTTATTCCTAATACCAGTTCAACCATTGAAGCAATTGGTGGACAAGCCGATGTAAGTGGGGCTGCTATTCCAGAATTAGACTTTACTTATTTTATCACAAATCGCTTTGCTGTTGAGCTAATTTTAGGAACTTCCAAACATGATGTGCGAGCACTAGGAACAGCAGTAGGAGATTTAAATTTAGGTGAAATACGTGTTTTACCTCCTACCTTAACGTTTCAATACCACCACCCTGCTTTACAAGGAAAAATAAAGCCTTATTTAGGGGCTGGAGTAAATTACACCGTATTTTATGATGCTGAAGCAGGCCCTGGTTTAAATAGTGTTGATTATGATAACAGCTTTGGTTTTGCTGCTCAAGCAGGTATGGATATTTTTGCAAGTGATAAATATTTTCTAAACTTTGATGTCAAGAAAATTTGGTTAAACACCAATGTTACTGTTGATGCAACAGATGCTTTAGGAGCTGTTGTTGGGGCAGATGTAGACTTAGATCCTTGGGTTGTAAGCTTTGGTATCGGTAGAAAATTTTAATTTAAAATACTTTCACAAAAAAGCCATTGCATTGTGTAGTGGCTTTTTTTATTGTCCATTAAAAAAATTCATAGTTCTTGCAAGTCCCTGAAGACCAAACGAAAGAATAGCCTCAGAAGCTTTTTTTAAACGTTCTGGTAATTTTTCTTGCTCTTCTTTTGTCCATCTTCCTAAAACAAAATCAACTTGCCTTCCTTGCTCATATCGATTTCCTATTCCAAAACGAAAACGAGCGTATTTTGTTGTTTGCAATTCTTCCTGAATACTTTTTAATCCATTATGACCTCCATCACTTCCTTTCCCTTTTATACGAAGTGTTCCGTAAGGTAAATTCAAATCATCCGTAACAATCATGATGTTTTCTAATATTATTTTTTCTTTTTTCATCCAAAATTTAACAGCCTTTCCACTCAAATTCATATAAGTATCAGGTTTTAATAACAAAAACAAACGACCTTTATGACGTACCTTTGCCATCCAACCAAAATGAGTTGATTCAAATTTAATATCCTTTTCTTCTGCTAAATTTTCTATAACATCAAACCCAATATTGTGTCGGGTATACTTGTATTCTTCTCCTTTATTACCCAAACCTACAATTAAAAATTTTTGCATACTTTGCTCTTTTTCGTTCAAAAATGCTTTTTTTGAACGTACTTTATTAAAAATGAAACTTATTGAAAACATAAAACAAAATTATAAAAAACTCTCCACTTTTCACTTTTCGCTTTTCACTTTTACTATCTTTGTCTTAACGTAAATTTTAACAGCAAATGTTACAGGTAAATTTTATTAGAGAACATAAGGAAAAAGTTATCGAAGGATTAAAACTTCGTAATTGGAAAAATACAAACCTTATAGATAATGTAATTGAATTAGATGACCGTCGTAAAGAAATTCAATTGGATCTAGAAAATGTTTTATCCGAATCCAATACAATCTCTAAAAAAATTGGTGTTTTGTATAAACAAGGTGAAGTGAAAGAAGCTAATTTATTGAAAGAACAAACACTTCCGTTAAAAGAAACTGCTAAAAAACTTCAAGATTCTTTAAAAGAAACAAAAGAACAATTAAACCTCTTTTTGTTTCAAATTCCCAATATTCCTCATAAATTGGTAAAGCCTGGAAAATCAGATGAAGATAATGAAGTTATTTTCACGGTAGATTCTTTTCAAGATTTAGACAAAAATACTCTTCCACATTGGGAATTAGCTAAAAAATATCATTTAATTGATTTCGACTTAGGTGCTAAAATTACAGGAGCTGGATTTCCTGTTTATACAGGAAAAGGAGCACGACTACAACGAGCACTAATTCACTATTTTTTAGAAAAAAATATACAAGCAGGTTATCAGGAGTTCTTTTTACCCTATATGGTTAATGAGGAATCAGGCTTAGGAACAGGACAGCTTCCAGACAAAGAAGGTCAAATGTATGAAATTGGGAATAGTCCTGACTCACAACAACTATACCTCATTCCAACGGGAGAGGTACCCATAATGAATCTTTTTAGTAATACTATTTTAAATAAAAAAGACTTTCCTGT
This sequence comes from Flavobacteriales bacterium, assembly GCA_047971445.1. Classification (GTDB taxonomy): domain Bacteria; phylum Bacteroidota; class Bacteroidia; order Flavobacteriales; family UJ101; genus UJ101. The sequence continues at coordinate 12,443 of JBKDZS010000125.1, read as the reverse complement.
TAAGGCTACTACTCACACCCCTTGTTTTCGTCGAGAGGCAGGATCTTATGGAGCTCACGTTCGAGGGTTAAACCGTTTGCATCAATTTGAAAAAGTAGAAATTGTACAAATCACCACCCCAGAAGATTCTTACCATGCTCTAGATAACATGGTAAAACATATTGAGAATATAATAAAAGACTTAGGTTTACCTTATCGTATTTTACGTCTTTGCGGAGGAGACATTGGCTTTACATCAGCTATGACCTATGATTTTGAAGTTTACTCTATTGCACAAAAGCGTTGGTTAGAAGTAAGTTCCGTTTCAAATTGTTTGGATTATCAAACCAACCGCTTAAAACTACGTTTCAAGGATAAAAATGGAAAATCTGTTTTATGTCATTCACTAAACGGTAGTGCTTTGGCATTACCTAGAGTTATGGCCGCTTTATTAGAAAATAATCAAACCACTGATGGAATCGAAATTCCTGAAACGCTGAGGCCGTATACTGGATTTGATAAAATTTAAAAAATATTTGGTACAAACTTTGAACCATTGATTAAAAATACAATATGAAATTCCTACTTAAAATAACAGGTGTTTTAACTTTGCTTACTTTTTTTATGGTATGTTGTGCTCCTTCACAATTTGAAAACACTACTCCTTTTTCTATAAAAAAGGCCATTTATAATGTTAATGACTCATTTTATAACTTACAAATTGAAAGTGATCAAAACATTACACCAAACCCTACAATCGTTTATTTTCGAGATAAATTTTCTGAGTACATCAAAGCGGACGGAAATCAACTAAAAATTTTAATTCCACGAAAAAGTAGCCATCATATGGTTTTGCATAAAGACTCCGAAAAGGAATTTGGAAACACATTACAAAATAATAATAAATTTATTTTAAATGAAAATGAAATTGTTTTGGGTTTTGAACAAAAAGGTGTTACAAAATACTATAAGATTATAGGAACGAAACAATAATTAGAATATATCCCTGCTAACTTTTTTTATTAAATTCTTTATACTAATATAATAAAAATATTGGCTATGCTTTACCATATACAAGTAATACCATCTTCACTAATATTCCAAAAAGTGATGGTATATTCTTGCTAATTTTTGAAAAAGGAAAACCTATTTTCAATATTCTCCATAAAAAACAGAGTATTGACCCTAAATCTAGAAGGTATAAGTTACTAGTATATAGTTATAATGTATTTTTAATTCATCATTTGTAGTGAGGAATATCTTCTAAAAAAGAATACCGCATATTTTTATGATCCATTGTACAATAGTAATGTTGTAATCCATTAGTTACAATTAATATTTTAGCCTTTAAAACCATATTGTAGCGTGCTATTTGATCAAATGTATCTTGTGTTATGGATACAAGCGGACGTTTGCATTCCACAACCAACTCAGGCTTTCCTTCCCTATTATAAAACAAGATATCAGAACGTTTCATCATTCCGTTTATTTGAACAGGAACTTCAACTCCTATTCTACCTTTAGGATATTGTTTTTCATGAATAAGAAACTGAACAAAATGCTGACGAACCCACTCTTCAGGAGTTAATTTATAATATTTTTTTCGGATAGAATCGAAAATATATAATTGGTTATCCTTATTTTTGATTCGGAATTCATATTTTGGTAAATTCAGTTCCATTGAAAACAAAGATCTACAAAGTACTTAGATTATGCAAATAGAATCAATTTTAAATGATATTAAACAACGTCAATTTGCCCCTATTTATTTTTTAATGGGTGATGAGTCGTATTTTATAGATCGAATTACTAAGGAATTAGAAAATCAAGTTTTAAATGAAGATGAGAAAGGATTTAATCAAACCATTCTTTATGGAAAAGAAACTTCTATTGAAGAAATCATAGGTCTTGCAAAACAATTCCCTATGATGTCGGAACATACACTGATCATCGTAAAAGAAGCACAACATTTAGCAAGAACTATAGATAAATTAGCTCATTATATTGAAAACCCTTTAACCAGTACTGTTTTGGTTTTTAACTACAAATATAAATCCTTAGACAAGCGAAAAAAGGTTATCAAATTGTTAGCTAAAAAAGCAGTTTTATTTGAAAGTAAACGTTTGTACGAAAATCAAGTTCCTGATTGGATTGAGAACTATTTAAAAACAAAAAGTCTTCAAATTGAACCTAAAGCTAAATTTCTATTGGTGGAATTTTTAGGAACCGATCTAGCACGTATTGTGAATGAATTAGATAAGTTATCTATCCTTATTTCAGAAAAAATAACAGTGGATGATATTGAAAAAAATATTGGAATCAGTAAAGAGTATAATAATTTTGAATTGCAAAAAGCTTTAGGAACTAAGAGCATATTAAAAGCAAATCAAATCATTCATTATTTTGGGCAAAACCCTAAGGACAACCCTATTGTAGTAACACTAGGTGTTCTTTATACTTATTTCAGCAACATAATAATTTACCATTCTCTAAGTGATAAAAGTAAGTCTAACATTGCTAAAGAACTACGTATCAATCCTTATTTCGTAAAAGATTATCAAACTGCTACAAATCACTATCCTTTAAAAAAAAGTGTCCAAATCATTTCTTATTTACGTGATGCTGATTTAAAATCCAAAGGATTGGGAGCGACGAATCTTCCTCCATCAGAAATTTTAAAAGAGTTATTATTTAAGATTTTGAATTAAAAAATAAAATCACTTATTATTATGCTATTTGTTACAGATATAGTTTTATTTAGATTGTAAAAACAGTATATTTCACAAACTCAAACAAAGAGAAGAATGACTATTTTTTACTTTTGGCATATCCTTTGTGACTTAGTTAATGAGGACAATATAAAATTTGACACATGAAAACAATAAAAACAATCATTTTAGCCAGTTTTTTAGGGCTTTCAACTCTAATTATTGCTCAAGAAAAAGACAACAATCAAATTAAACAGGAATTAAATTTATCTGATGAGCAAACAGAAAAATTAAAGGTAATCCATGAACAATTTAAACCAAAATTTAAAGAAATCATGATGAATACTCATTTAACCAGAGATGAAAAATCTAAAAAATTACAAATACTAAGAAATGAGGAAAGAAATGCCTTAAAAGCGATTTTGTCTCCTGAACAAGCAACAAGGTTTGAAAACTTGGAAAAAAGAAAAAGATAATTATAGTATTTGTAACGAATACCACTTTCTTGACTTAAAAAACCAAGACCATAAACTCACTACATAGTTAATCTATCATAGCTTTTTCAAAGAAATTTATAATTTAACGTTTCTAATCTCCTTGTTTTTATAACGTTATCTTACATATACATACCTCCATTTACGTGCATTACATCTCCTGTTACATAGGCTGACATATCCGAAGCATAGAATATGCATGCATTTGCAATATCCTTTGGAGTTCCTCCTCGTTTTAATGGTATATTTTCAATCCATTCTGCTTTTACATTGGCATCTAAAACTTCTGTCATTTCAGTTTCAATGAAACCTGGAGCAATAACATTGCATCGTATAGCGCGTGATCCTAATTCCTGAGCAATCGACTTTGAAAAACCAATAATACCCGCTTTAGAAGCTGAATAATTCGCCTGTCCCGAATTTCCTTTTACTCCTACCACAGAAGCCATATTAATTATAGAACCTTTTCGTTGTTTTAACATAGGTCGCAAGACTGCTTTCGTCATATTAAAGACTGAATCTAAATTTACTTTAATCACTTGATCCCAATCCTCTTTTTTCATTCTCATTAAAAGATTATCTTTTGTAATTCCAGCATTGTTAATTAGCACATCTATACTTCCAAATTCATCAAGAATTGTATTCACAAGCTCTTGTGCTGCATCAAAGTCTGCTGCATCAGATTGGTAACCTTTCACTTTCGTTCCGTATTTTGATAATTCTTCTTCTACTATTTTGGCCTTTTCAACTGATGATGCAAATGTAAAAGCTACGTTTGCACCTTGTTTAGCAAAAACCTCAGCTATTCCTTTTCCTATTCCTCGAGTAGCTCCTGTAATAATTACATTTTTCCCTTGCAATAATTCCATATTTTTTTTCTAGCGAAGATAAATCTTTTATCTCAAACCCTAAAAAGTTGCCTACTAAAAGTTTTCCTTTTTATAGTTAAAAAAGCATCTTTATTTCATTTATAATCCAAAGCAATTTCAAAGCAAAAATCACATCTTTTATTACCTTTAATCATTATTTTTTATTACCTTTGTAACGAAGTTCAATATTAAAAACTACTTTAAGGTAGCTTTTTCATAGTTTAAATTAGTTAGGTTTTCTCCGTAAGCTTGTCTTACGGAGATTTTTTATATATTCTAAATTGTGATTTGCTTTCTTTTCTAACTCAGCATCAGTACATCAAAAAAATAAGTGTACGTAAAACACTTATTGTCAGCTAATTAAAATTCAATTTTCTTTTTTTATGTAAATAAATATTTTATTTTTGCTCTACTAAAAAGTACTTTAAAAACAACCGTATGACATCACACGATTCTTATGAACAAGAATTAAAATCACAAACAGAAAATAAACGAACAACTGTTGAGCTTATCAAAGTTGCTCATGACTTATGGTATGACAAATCCATTGAACTTGTTTTATTTAGAAATCAAATTATTGATAAAAGTGTAAATGAAATTATTGACTTGCACCATTATGCAACTGATTTTGTGGGAAAGAGAATTACAGTAGAGGATACTTTAAAAATTTCCAAAGCAATTCAGAAAGCACACTTAAACCCTTCTAAATTAGATTTAGGAAAACTAACTTATGAATTTAATTTAGAAAACTCAAAAAATGCCAACATTTTCATTTCCAATAAATTAGACAATGCAAAAACAACCGATGCTATACAGCCCCGAGATACCGTTTTGTATGGATTTGGGCGCATTGGTCGTCTTCTAGCTCGTGAATTAACCAGTAAAGCTGGAAAAGGGAGTCAATTACGCCTGAGAGCTATTGTAACAAGAGGTAACATTACACAAGAAATTTTAGAAAAAAGAGCCTCTTTACTAAAAACCGATTCCGTTCATGGTTATTTTAAAGGAACCGTTTCCGTTGATCTTAAAAATAACGCTTTAATTATTAACGGAAGCACTGTTTATATCATATCCTCTAACCAGCCAGAAGATATCGATTATACTCAATATGGGATTCAAAATGCTTTAATTATTGATAATACAGGAGCTTTCAGGGATTATAAAGCTTTAAGTCGTCATTTAAAAGCCAATGGCACATCCAAGGTTTTGTTGACCGCTCCAGGGAAAGGAATTCCTAATATTGTCTATGGCGTTAATCATGAAGAAAATAACCCTGATGAACTTAATATTTTTTCAGCAGCTTCTTGTACAACTAATGCTATTACACCTATTTTAAATGTTATCGAGAAGGAATTTGGCATTATCCATGGGCATTTAGAAACAATTCACGCCTATACTAATGATCAAAACTTAGTGGATAATATGCATAAAAAATACCGTAGAGGTCGTGCTGCAGGATTAAATATGGTTCTAACTGAAACAGGAGCTGGAAAAGCGGTTTCAAAAGCATTACCTTCATTAGAAGGTAAACTATCTTCTAACGCTATTCGTGTACCTGTTCCCAACGGATCATTAGCTATTTTAAATCTTCATATTGAAAAAGAGACAACATTAGAGCATCTAAATACTACAATTAAACGATATGCTTTAGAAGGTGAATTGGTTGAACAAATTAAATATTCTGCTGAAAGCGAATTGGTTTCTTCAGATATAATAGGCTCTTCTGCCCCTTCAATCTTTGATAGTAATACATCCATCGTAAGTAAAGATGGCAAAAACATCATTCTATATGTTTGGTATGATAACGAATACGGTTACAGTCGTCAAGTTATACGTTTAGCAAAACATATTGCCAAAGTCAGACGTTATACATACTATTAAGCTTTTCGTTTAATTTCAATCAAGTAATAGAAACTTCTCTAACTCATGTTAAAAAGAGAGGTTTTTTATTTTTTCTTTTCCTTTAACATTGGAACAAACTTAAAATCTCCAAACTCCATTTTCTCAAAAGATTTTTCTCCTGTTTTAAAAAATAAAGTCATTATTTGATCCCTTTCCCCCACTGGAATTAATAATATTCCTCCTACTTTTAACTGAAGTAACAAGTCTCTTGGGACAAACGGTGCTCCTGCCGTTACAATAATTTTATCAAAAGGTGCAAAGGTTGGCAAACCTCTATAACCATCACCAAAAGTTATATAACGGGGTTTATATCCTAATTTCTTAAACATTTTCTTAGCTTCATCATGTAGCTTCTTATGACGCTCTATAGAATAAACCTCTGCTCCCATCTCCAGTAAAACTGCTGTTTGAAAACCAGATCCTGTTCCTATTTCTAATATTTTTTCATTCTTATGTACATCAAGTAACTGTGATTGAAAAGCCACTGTATAGGGGTGAGAGATGGTTTGTCCTTCTCCTATTGGAAAGGCTTTATTTTGATATGCGAAATTTTCAAAGACTGAATTTAAAAAGAAATGTCGAGGAACTGAATTTATAGCTTCTAAAACCTTCTCATCCTGAATTCCTAACTGACGCAACTCTTCAACTAACTTTTTTCGTAATCCTTTGTGTTTAAACGTATCTATCATATCTTATATGCACAAAATAAGATTTACACTCATACATTATAGTTTTTTAATTAGTATAAAACTTTTTAGCCATGCAACCCACATTCTTTTTTAGAAGTTTCCCACCACCAACGTCCAGAACGAATGTCTTCACCTTCTCTTATAGCTCTAGTACAAGGTGCACACCCTATTGATAAAAACCCCTTATCATGTAACACGTTATAAGGTATTCCATTTTTTGTTATAAAAGATTTCATTTCTTCATACCTCCAATCGATAATGGGGTTATATTTAATACAACCAAACTTTGTATCGTATTGAAATTTCTCTATACTGTGGCGATTTTCTGACTGTTCTGCTCGAAGACCTGTAATCCAAATATCAACCTCTTTTAACGCACGTCCTAAAGGTTCTATTTTACGAATACTACAACATTCTTTTCGAGCTTCAACAGAGTCATAAAAACTATTTGGCCCTCTCTTTGTCATCAAATCCTGAACACTTTTCGTATTTGGGACAAACGTTTCTATATTCTTCTTATACTTCAAAGTTGTCTTATAAAACACATCGTATGTTTCTTTAAACAATCTCCCCGTATCCAATGTAAATACTCGTATTGGAAGGTCAGCTTTAAAAATAAAATCTGTCACTATTTGATCTTCTTCTCCAAAGGAAGTTGAAAAAGCAATACGATTAGGATATGCTTTTGAAAGATACGAAAGAGTCTCCTCTATTGACATACTACTCGTTTCCTCTCGTATATATTGTAATTTTGATTCTAACATCCTATTAAATATTTTATAACTACTACGCGTTCATTAATGTTTCTATCTCATCAACTTCTTCCGGTATATCTCTCATCAAATTAAATGGTTCTCCTGAGTTTTTTACTACATAATCATCTTCTATGCGGATCCCCATATTCTCTTTAGGAATATAAATTCCAGGTTCAATTGTAAAAACCATATTTTCTTTAAAAGGCATTCTTAAGTCCCCATAGTCATGCGTATCTAATCCTATGTGATGAGAAGTTCCATGCATAAAATATTTTTTATAAGCAGGCCATTCTGTATTCTCATTTTGTACATCAACTTTATCTAACAACCCTAACCCCAACAATTCCGACGTCATGATTTTTCCTACTTCGATATGATAATCATGCCAATTATTCCCAGTCGTTAAAATTTTAGCTGCCTCATGCTTCACTCGTAAAACAGCATTATAAACTGCTTTTTGTCTTTCTGAAAATTTTCCTGAAACAGGAATTGTCCGTGTCATATCAGAAGAATAATTTGCATACTCTGCTCCTACATCCATCAAAATTAAATCTCCCTCCTTACATTCTTGATTATTTTCTATATAATGCAATACGCAAGCATTGTAACCACTACCAATAATTGGTGTGTAAGCAAAACCTTTAGATCGATTTCGAAGAAATTCATGAACAAACTCAGCTTCAATTTCAAATTCCATTACACCAGGTTTTACAAAGTTCAACACCCTACGAAAACCTTTGTTAGTAATATCACATGCATGTTGAATCAAAGCAATTTCTTCTGCCTCTTTTATTCCTCGTATCTTCTGTAGAATAGGGTTACTTCGTTCCGTTTCATGTAACGGGTATTCCTTTTTAAATTTTTTAATAAACCTATCTTCTCTGGTTTCTACTTCATTTGCTGCACGATAATGTTCGTTTATATTAAAATAAACTGTTGACGCTTCGCGCATTAAGCCGTATACCACTTTATCAAAATCTTCTAACCAATATACAGTTTTAATACCTGAAGTTTGAAATGCTTTTTCTTTGGTCAATTTTTCCCCCTCCCATACAGCAATATGCTCATTCGTTTCTCTTAAAAATAATATTTCACGATGTTTTTTATCACAAGCATCAGGAAATAAAACTAAAATAGACTCCTCTTGATCAACTCCTGATAAATAAAAAATATCACGGTGTTGTTCAAAAGGAAGTGTACTATCAGCACTTACAGGATAAATATCATTTGAATTAAAAATAGCGATTGATTTTGCCTTTAACTCTTTAGTGAATTTAATTCTATTCTTAATAAATAAAGAGCTGTCAATTGGTGTATATTTCATTTTACTTTTTTTTGTAATGTAACAACCCCTAAAGATAGAAAATATACTCTAAAGAAATCATCAGAAAACGACAAAAAACTCCGTGAATAAAAATCACGGAGTAAAAATCTAATAAAACTTAAAAATAAATGAAAAAAAGTTATTTTTCTATAGAACTTCACTTCAAACTTAATTTTATAATCATATAATAACCTATGCTTTTCGACATACATATCAACGGGGTAGATAAAACCTAATAAATTATTCTTTGAACTGTAAAAGAGCAAAATAATCTTGCAGAATTCAATATAGTGCATTAAATTTCTTTACGTTTTTAATCAGTTATATAATAATAAAAAACTCCGTAAGTAAAAAAATACCTACGGAGAAAAACTCTAACTAACTTAAACCATGAAAAGCTATACCTACATAGCCTTTACACAAATATATAAAATAATTGCTTATAAAAAAATATATTGCATTTTTTTAACAAAAAAATATATTAAAATCTAAAATGGTTTTTGAAGTAGTCCTATTTTTAACTAATCACATTAAACTCTTACCTCCGTTCTCAAGACAAGTTTTTCCCGAACTTGTACCAAAAGATTTGTATGCTTTTATATCAGATTTTAATTCCAATTGATTGCATTTTTTTCCATCCTTAGAGTATAAGCGAGTTGTTAAGTCAATGGTATCATTCTTCACAGTAGCTTTTGCTCCAATAGGAGCTGTACAGCCTCCTTCTAATTTCTTTAAAAAATCTCTTTCAACAGTAGCCTCTATTTCAGAAATCACATTATTTATTTTTTGACAAGCCTCAAAAACTTCCTTATCCTCTTCTAAGCATGTAACAGTTACAATGCCTTGAGCAGGAGCTGAAACCATCCAGTTCAACACTTGATAATTTAGTCCCATTTTTGGTAATTTTTCTAACAAATTAATTCTTTCTAAACCTGCCTTTGCAAAAATAGCGCCTTTCCAGTTACTCTTCTCAAGTTTTTTGAGTCTGGAATTCACATTTCCTCTCAGGTTTTCAACTTTATAATTTGGAAATTTATTCAGCCATGCAGCTTGTCTTCTTAAACTACTTGTCGCTATTGTTCCTTCTGAATCTTTATTTCGTAAAAAATCATCATTCCCCTTATACACAATAATATCTTCATAACTCCCTCTTTCTAAAAAAGCACCATATACAGTCCCTTTTGGCAAAGAAGTTGGTACATCTTTGAGAGAATGAACCGCAACATCAATTCTCTTCTCTAATAAAGCAACATCTAAAACTTTTGTAAACACACCTGTAATTCCCATCTCATATAAAGGTTTTGTTAGTTCTTTATCTCCTTGAGATTTTACAGCAATAATTTTTGTTTGAAATCCTAATTTTTTTAGTTTTTTTTGTACTGTTTCTGCCTGCCACATAGCCAATTGACTATCACGGGTTCCTATTCGTATTGTCCTCATTAAATATGTACTTTAAAAACTTTATTAATTAACTCTATTGTATCTTTAGCATTCCCTTTATTTTCGATTAAGTGATTAGCTAAATGATTGGTTAATTTTTGAATTACTTTTTCTGCTAAAATAGTTTCATTCGTTTCTATTACCTCTTTTTTCTTTAAGGTTGTATGCTCAATATGATGAATATCTTCTAATCGCTCCTTAAAAGCCTGAATAAAAGGCACGTATTTTCTTGTTTCTAACCAATCTTTAAATTCATTTTCCATTTCTACAATAATATTTTCAGCTTCAGGAATTTGCTCTTTCCTGCTTTCAATATTCTTTGTTATGATTAAGGATAATTCGTCTACTCCTAAAACCGTAACATTGGATAAATCTTTTATCGATCGATCTACATTTGCTGGTATTGATAAATCAATAAATAACAATTCTTTACCTGTATGAATATATTCCTTGCATACTGTTGGTGTTTGTGCCCCTGTTGCTACAATAATGATATCCGAAAGGTTAATTTCACTTTCCAACTCATCATAGCTTTTACTGTTTACTTCATACTTTTTAGCAACTTGCTCGGCTTTTTCTTGTGTCCTATTAATTAATGTTACATAGTTATGCTTCGTATGCTTAATCAAATTTTCACATGTGTTACGACCTATTTTACCTGTCCCAAAAAGAAGGATTTTTTTAGTTGACGGATCATCAACCTGTGTTAAAATATAATTAACCGCTGCGTAGGATACAGAAGTAACCCCTGAACTTAATGTTGTATGTTGTTTAACTTTCTTACTAACTTGGATTGAAGTATTGACCAATCTTTCTAGAAAAGCATTGGTTGTTCCCTTTTTCTTAAACCTACTGAACCATGTTTTTACTTGTCCAATAATTTCAAAATCACCTATGATTTGGCTTTCTAAACCGGATCCTACTCTAAACAAATGATTAATAGCATCAAAGTCTTTTTTGATAAAGGATATTGACTCTAGCTCTTTTTCATTACCTCTTGTTACAGCACACAGTGTGTTAATAATTTGGTGATAATCATCAGCAAAAGCATAAACCTCTGTTCGGTTACACGTAGAAACTACAAAAAAATGATGAATCTGATTCCTTTTTGCTTCCATAACCAAATCCGAAACCGTATTTGGAAAGATCGTATATTTTCCTCTAACTTTTTCATCTGCTTTTTTATATGAAATCCCTAATAAATAAAAATGTTTAGATTCTGTTACGTTGTATTCTGTCATGCATAATCTTTCTATACGAACACAAAGTTATTTCAATGATTAGAATAAAAATAACGCTATTAGAAAAAAATAACGCTAAAAATTAATTATATTTACACCTTATTACAAAACACAAAACACTATTAAAAAGCTGCTATAAAAGCACTTAAAGTTAAAAAAAATTATTTGTAATGATTCTAAATTTTTTAAAAAATACCTTTAAAAGTAATATACATGACATCAAAATTAATGATGAAACTTATTTTGCTTATATACATAATCATTCCGATTCTACTGAGACAATTAATAAGCCCATTAGTAGAAAATACATTCAGTTCTATTTTTGCACAAAGGGCGGAGCAACTTTAAATTTTAATAACGGCTCTTACAAATTGCCTATTATGCTTAATAGTGCTTTTTTACTATACAATCCTAATAATGAACTTCCTATCAATCTAAACATAGGTGAGAAATCTAAAGTCTTTATTTTATTAATCACTGTAGATCATTTCCATTCAATTTTTATAAAAACAGGTCAGGAGATTCCTTTTCTAACCAATGAAAATATTAATAATAAATTTTATAAGGATTTTAAACTATCTAAAAGTATTCTTTCTATTTTAAAAGATTGTGAGAAATATCAATTAAATGAAAATTTCAAATCTATTTATTACCAAGCTAAAATTCATGAACTTTTTGTTAATTTCTTTTATACACCTGAAGTAAAAACGGAAACACATTGTCCTTTCCTAAACAACGAAGAAACTGTTCTAAAAATTAAAAGAGCAAAAGATATATTGATTAAAAACTTAACAAACCCTCCTACAATTAAAGAGTTATCTGAGAAAATTGAACTAAGCGAATACAAATTAAAAGAGGGATTTAAGCGAATCTACGGCACCACTCTATTTTCTTATTTGCTAGATTACAAACTTGAATTAAGTAAAAAACTACTGAAAAACAGTTCTATGAGTGTTCAAGATGTCGCTTATGAAATAGGTTATGATAATCCTAGTCATTTTATAAGTGCTTTTAAAAAGAAATACAATATTACCCCAAAAAA
>JBKDZS010000124.1:0-11592 GCA_047971445.1 Flavobacteriales bacterium | reverse complement strand
CTGCTTCAAAAATAATTTTGTTTAAAGCACTTTTTAACCTATTCATATTATATTTTTCAAACGTACTCCTCACTAAAGTTTTGTATTTAAGAATTCTTTTTAATCTCAAAGATACTATATTTCAACTTAACTCTCTTCCATATTTTATTATCTATTTTATTGTCATAAAATATTTTGTAATATATTTTTATGTAAAATAAATTAATTATCGATACAGCATAATTCAAACTTTAATAGTACTTTTGATGCGTAAATTAAAGTTTATGAGAAGAGTATTAATCACAGGCGGAACAGGGTTTGTGGGAGAAAATTTAATTAAAAAACTAAATCAAAAAGGTTATTCCGTTAATATATTAAGCCGTAAAAAAGAATTTGTGAAGTCTGCTCATACTTTTTGGTGGAATCCTTCTAAAAATTTTATTGATGAAAAAGCTTTAAAAGGAGTTACCGATGTGATTCATCTTGCAGGAGCTAACATATTAGAAAAGCCATGGGATAATTATAATAAAGCACGATTGATAAAAAGCAGAACACATCCCATAGATCTTTTATTTAATACAATTCAGAATCATCACATAAAACTCAACTCTTTTATATCTGCCTCAGCAATAGGTTATTATGGAAATGTTACTCAAAATAAAATCTTTGATGAAAACACGCCTCCTCAAGATCAAAGTTTCACCACATTTTTATGTAAAAAATGGGAAGAAAAGGCTGATTTATTTTCAGAAATAACACGCGTAAATAAAGTACGTATAGGCCTCATATTAGGAAATAAAGGAGGTATTTTAAATCGTTTAAAATCACAATCTATATTATCTCCTTTAGGAAGTGGAAAACAGTGGTTTCCTTGGGTTAGTATAGATGATATAACAAATATATTCATTCATTTACTTGAAAATGATAATCTAAAAGGGGTTTATAATGCTACTGCTCCCAATCCTGTGACTAATAAAGAATTTACAACTCTACTAGCTAAAAAATTAAAAAAGCTAAAAATACCTATTACCCCTGCTTTTGTTTTAAGAATGATTCTAGGAGAACGAGCAGAACTTTTATTAAACGGAACACGAATTTCTTCAAATAAAATTATTCAATCAGGGTTTCGATTTCAAGATATTGATCTAGAAAGAACAATCGATAAATATATAACTTAATTATAATGCAACCCTTTTTACCTTTAAAAATCATTTGGTGATTATATCTTAAACCTTCTTGATAAAATCATAAAAATGTCTATCTTGCAACTATGATTTTAAGAGGCGAAAACTTAGTAAAAGCATACGGAGGAAAAAATGTAGTTAAAGGGGTTTCATTAGAAGTCAAACAAGGAGAAATCATAGGACTTCTTGGTCCTAACGGAGCAGGAAAAACCACTTCATTTTATATGATTGTAGGCTTAATTAAACCTAATGGTGGGAGAGTTTTCCTAGACGATAAAGAAATTACCACTTATCCTATGTACAAACGTGCTCAAAATGGAATTGGATATTTAGCACAGGAAGCTTCTATTTTTAGAAAAATGTCGGTTGAAGATAATATTAAAAGTGTCTTAGAAATGACCAAGCTTTCTAAAAAAGAACAAAAGTTGAAATATGAGGAATTACTCGAAGAATTTAGTTTGCAACATGTTCGTAAGAACCGTGGTGATTTACTTTCAGGAGGAGAACGTCGTCGTACAGAAATTGCACGTTGTTTAGCCGTAAACCCCAAGTTTATTTTATTAGATGAGCCCTTTGCTGGAGTAGACCCTATCGCAGTTGAAGATATACAAAAAATCATCGCTTCATTAGTCAAGAAGGATATAGGAATTTTAATTACAGATCACAATGTCTCTCAAACATTAGCCATTACAGATCGTACCTATATTATGTTTGAAGGAAGTATTTTAAAATCGGGCGAAGCAGAAGAATTAGCCAATGATGATATGGTTCGAAAAGTTTACTTGGGAGAAAATTTTATCTACAAAAAAATTGAGCGAGAGTAATAGTCTCTATATAAATCTTTTAACTTTTATGAAAATTTATACAAAAACAGGTGATCAAGGAACAACAGCTCTCTATGGAGGAACGCGTGTTTCAAAAAGCCATATGCGTATTGATGTATACGGAACCATTGATGAATTAAATTCTTGGATAGGCTTAATTCGTCATGAAGTTTCTATGTCTGTAGATCAGGAAATTTTATTAAAAATTCAAAAAGATTTATTTTATATTGGAGCAGAATTGGCATTAGACCCTGCAAAAAAAATATTATCTAATGGTAAAAATCGTTTAAAAACAATCATTAATACCTCTCAAATTCAATTTTTAGAGAAACAGATTGATTCCTATGACAATAACTTACCCCCTCTAGCCCACTTTATTCTTCCAGGAGGACATAAAACGACTTCTCAAATTCATATTGCACGAACAATTTGTAGAAAAGCAGAGCGAATTACAGTTGCTCTATCTCAGATAGAAGAAGTTCGTTTAGAGTTAATTCAGTACCTAAACCGTTTATCTGATTATTTATTTACACTTGCTAGAAAGATTGGTCACGACAACCATTACGATGAGACCTTTTGGCTTCCTTAATACAAAAATCAAGTACTTTTACATGATCATCACAAAAGTTTTAGCATCTATAAAAGGTTATATTTTTTCAAAACTAAATTTATTTTATTTTTATACTCCTTAGGTAAATCTGATTTTTCTAAGTTTTTTTTCACAAAATTTAAATCTTCTTGAAAACCATTATGATATCCTAAAAATTTAGGTGACTGAGATTTCAGTAGAGCTCTTATATATCGAGCCTCTATCATAGTTGGATATTGATCAATTAAATTTTCCAACAATTGTTTTCCCTTTTTAAAAAAAGAAAATTTTTTGTTAGGAAAAAAAGAAAATTTAGCTTTCCACATTAACGAGGAGGCTAAGTATGCTACAGCTTCTGGACTGGAACACTTTTTGGTTTTTTCAATAAAAAAATCCAATTGATTTTCTGTTTTTATTTCATAAAAATCTACCCTAATTTCAGTCATAGATACTTGTGCATTAAGCACAAATAATATAAAGAAGAAAAAAGAAAATATAACATATCGCTTCATGATATTTGTTTTTAACAATTATATCAAATATTATAATTTTTTCAGCTATTCATTAACAAAAATAGATAAAAGTACAGCTTTAACCTATAAAATGATTTATTTTAAATTTTAATTATCAAAATCGGCAACCAAATGTTCACGATAGGCTGTAAGAAGCTTTGATCGAGAAATGAACCCTGTGTAAATATTTCCTTTCACAACAGGTAAATTCCAAGCTTTACTTTGTTCAAACTTTTTCATAATAATTTCCATAGAATCCTTTTCTAAAAAAATAACTTCTGAAGTTTTGTGCATAAAAGCTTGTACATTAACCTTATCATACATGGACTGATCAAACATAATATGTCGGATATCATCTAATAAGACAACCCCTAGAAACTGTTTTTGAATATTAACCACAGGAAAGATATTTCGATTAGAATGAACGACCCCTTTTTTAAGCATTTCACCCAATGTCATTTCAGGATAAATAGCAATAAAATTATTTTCAATTACACTTTCTATATCCAGTGTATTCAATACAGCTTGATCTTTATTATGGGTGATTAAGTTACCTTTTTCAGCTAATTCTTTAGTATAAACAGAATAAGAAACGTAATACCGTGTCATTCCAAAAGAGATAGCTGAAACGAGCATTAAAGGAATAAATAAATCATAACCTCTTGTAATTTCTGCAATAAGGAAAATAGCGGTTAAAGGAGCATGCAAAACACCTGCCATTAATCCACACATACCCAATAAAGTAAAATTACTCACAGAAATATTAAACCCTATTTTATTAAAAAAATGAGCAAAAAAATTACCTGAAGAAGCACCAATAAAAAGTGCTGGGGCAAAAATTCCCCCAACCCCTCCAGCATGTAAAGTAGATGAGGTTGCAATAGGTTTTACCAAAATCAATATAAAAAGCAATGTAATAAATTCCCAATCACTTAGATGAATACTTTGAAAATCTTGAAAGCTGGTTAATTCTGGTTTTTTACTGTTAATAAGATTATTGATTAAACCATAACCTTCTCCATATAAAGGAGGAATAGCATAAACTAATATTCCAACAATGATTCCCCCTATGAGCACCTTATGTAAAGGGTTATTCACTGCAGCGAACAGTTGCTTTAATTTAAAATAAATTTGAGTAAAGTAAAGCGATACAAAAGCTGTAAATATACCTAATCCAGAATAGAGTAATATGTGATTTAATTGAAAATCTTCAACTGAATTAAAATGAATTAAAAAAGACTCTTCTCTAACAAAAAATAATCGAGTTAAAATAGCTGATATAGAAGATATTAACAAGGGCATTAACGAAGTTAGCGTCAAATCTAAACTAAACACTTCTATGGCAAATACTATAGCAGCAACAGGAGCTTTAAAAATAGCCGATAATGAAGCAGAAGCAGCGCAAACTAATAGCAACTTTCGATTTTTAACATCCATTCGAAACCATTGTGAAATTCTAGAACTCAAGGCTGATGAAGTTAAGGCTGCAGGAGATTCTAATCCCACAGACCCTCCTAAACTAAGTGTTATAGGAGCCAAAATTAGAGAAGCATAGGTATGGAATTTTTTAATAATACCCTTATATCTTGCTAAGGAAAATAAAACAGTAGGAATACCGGAACCGATTTCCTTTTGAATTGCCTTTTCTTTAATAAGGTAAACAATTAATAGCCCTATTAAAGGAAAAGTAAAGAAATAAAATCTATGGCTGCCGTCTAAAACAGAAGTAAATAAGTGAACAAGCCATTTTAAAATAATAGAGCTAACTCCAGAAATAAAACCTATAAGAACCGAAAACAGATATAAAAACTGCTTACCCGTTACGTTCTTATACCTCCATATAGCGAATCGACTCCATAGTGATGTTTTTTTTGAAAACTGACTCAATTGGTACGATTTTAGTAACAAAAATAATAAAAAATCATTACAAAAATGACAATTATTAACATAATAATGAATAACAAATCCATTATAAAAAGTGATAACTAATTATTTTGTTAATATTTGATCCAGTTTTCAATTATTTTTTCACCTAAAGGAGTTAAAATGGATTCAGGATGAAACTGAACACCTCTAACATCAAAGGTTTTATGCCGAAGCGCCATAATTTCCCCTTTAGGACCTAGTGCTGTAATTTCGAGTTCTTTTGAAAAATTATTAGAATCCACTATCCAAGAGTGGTAACGACCAACTTCTATTTGTTTAGGAAGCTCTTCAAATAAAGGTTCATCGTCAACCAAAACAGTCATTTGAGTAGAAATGCCATGGTACACCTCCTGAGTGTTGTATAATTGACTTCCAAAAGACTCACCTATAGCCTGTTGTCCTAAACAAATTCCAAAAACACTTTTTGTAGAAGCATAACGTTTAATTAAGGGTTTTAAAATAGGAACTTCATTTGGTAACCCAGGCCCAGGAGAAAGTATTATTTTATCGTATTGTTCAACGGCATTCAATGTAATCTCATCATTACGATAAACAGCCACTTCATCTTCTGTGAACTTGTGTATAGCATGAACCAAATTGTAGGTAAACGAATCGTAATTATCTAAAACTAATATTTTCATACCATTAGATTTTGTTTTCTCATGATTTTCATTTTTGATTGAGAAAGTGTTATCTTTAACTTCCCTTATAAAAAATCACTATTATATGGATTTTTATTCAACCTATTTTCTTTCGTAAATGTAGGAAAAAATAAAAAATGGTATTGTAATTGATACTAGAGTTGTTGAAAATTTATGTAATTTGTAGGCATAAGAGAAATTAATTTTAATACAATCAAAAATGGAGGAAATTTTAGGATTATTGAGTTCACAACAGGGGAAACAATTAATTACAGGAGCTAGTTCAAAATTAGGATTAGATACAGGACAAGTACAAGGATTATTATCAATGGCTTTACCAGCGTTGGTTAGCGGTCTTAACAATAATACAAATCAAACAGGAGGAGCGGATAACTTAATGAGTGCTTTAGGTACTCATGATGGTTCAATTTTGGATAATGTAACGGACTTTTTAAATCAAGGTGATTTTTCAGATGGTTCCAAAATTTTAGGACATATTTTGGGAAATTCTCAAGGAAATATTCAAAATGCATTGAGTAAATCCTCTGGAATTGATAAAGGAAGTGTTGGACAGTTATTATCTATGGCAGCTCCTGTATTAATGGGAGTATTAGGTAAGCAAACACAACAAAAAGGATTGGATTCAAATGGACTATCCGATATGCTCACTCAGGTAGTAAGTGGTGCTCAACAAAATAATGGAAAAGAAATGAGTATGATTGAGAAATTATTGGATCAAAATAATGACGGCTCTGTGATTGATGATGTAGCGTCAATGGGAATGTCCTTATTTAAATCTTTTATGAAAAAATAAATCTAAATAATCTATAGTAAAGTCATCTCAAACTGGTTTTGAGGTGATTTTCTTTAAAAGCTAATATGCGTACAATTTTTATCAGTATAATTTGGGTGATTTTACTTTATTCATGCCAAAAAAGAGACCCTATCATAGGAAATTGGAAAATAGAAAAAGATTTAATTAATGATGAATCTGTTAATTTTGAAAAATGCAGTAAGAAAACAATAAATTCGTTTACAAAAGATTCTATTTTCATTTTTGAAAATTACGTTATGGATGAAACGGGTGACTGCCAATCCTTAGGTCGTATTACTGGTTTTTGGAAAAAGAAAAATGATACGGTTTATTTGTTAAGTAAAGGAAAATACATAGATACAATTCGTCTTCACTTTTTAGACAATAATTCTAAGATGATTTTAAAAAATAAATACGAAGAAAACATGTTTCAATTAAAAAAAATAAACTAATCCGAATGCAAAAGATTTATTATTTTCTTCATCCCGATAGTAGCTACTTCAGAGATACAGATTATATTAGACGGTAATCCTTCTGTAAGATTTGCCTTTGGATCAAGGTAATAAATAGGTATATTCGGTTTTGCATAATGCATCAAACCTGCAGCTGGATATACTTGAAGAGAAGATCCTATAATTAAAATAATATCTGCTTGTTCCACAAGCTGAATAGCATTTGAAATAAGTGGTACATCTTCTCCAAACCAAACAATATGAGGTCGTAACTGAGTATGATCTTCCGCTAAATCTCCCAACACCAAGTCTTTTCGCCACTCATAAATTAAAGACGGACTTCCTGTACTTCGAACCTTCATTAATTCACCATGTAAGTGTAAAATAGACGAAGATCCAGCACGTTCATGTAAATCATCTACATTTTGGGTAATTATTTGAACATTAAAACTTTTCTCAAGCTCTTTTAATGCAAAATGTGCAGCATTAGGTATTACCGTAGCAAGTTGAGCACGACGTTTATTATAAAAATCCAATACCAATTCTGGATTTTTATCCCAACCAATAGGAGAAGCAACCTCCATGACATCATGACCTTCCCATAGTCCATCAGAATCTCGAAATGTATTGATTCCACTTTCAGCACTTATACCTGCTCCTGTTAATGCAACAATAGTTTTCATTTAATAAAGATAATATTTAAAAAACAAAAAAAGAGAATACCTTTTTGGTATTCTCTTTTGCTAAAAAAATCTTATACTAAAAATTGATGTAAGATAAGGCGTATTAAACAACCTTAACATCAACTGCATTTAATCCTTTTTTACCCTCTTTCAGTTCAAATTCAACTTCGTCACCTTCTCTAATTTCATCAACTAATCCTGTTACGTGTACGAAGTATTCATTTCCTGAACCTTCTTCTACAATAAAACCAAAACCTTTAGCATCATTGAAGAATTTTACTGTTCCTTTATTCATTTTATATTATATTAATTATATGGTAAAAGTAAACTTAAAAAATGAAAAACAACGCTTTTTTTTTCTTTTTTTTAAAAAAAAGGAACGCATATAAGGTTTTTATTTTCAATATTTTGGATGTAAATAGTTAAGAGTATGTAAATTATTTTTAAAAATTAACACCTTTATCTATTTAGAAAAGGAACCATAAATACCAAAGGTGGCAATTCAATATATCCGTATGAAGTTTACAAAAGACGTACTTATTTCAAGTTTGATTTTTTTATTTCATTTCCATCAAAGGAAAACCGAAAATATGTAATTTTGCTGCTATGATAGATTTAGAAGATTTATTTGAAGCCATTCAAAAAAGTTTTGATCGTGATGACTTTGTAAAATTAACTTTTAGTAAACCTATTCGCAAAAGTGAAGAGTTGAAGAATGTATACGTACGCTTGATTTATATAAAAAGAAAGCCTAACCTATCATTCACCTATCGTTATAAAACGAATGATCAAGTTAAAAACTACCCTTTTGAAAAGGCTAAAAAATATATACGAGAACTTTTAAGTGACTCATTTAGATTGGCTACTTTTTTTTCATTAAAAGAAGATTTATTGGTTTTTGTATCTAAAAAAAGAACATTATCATATAGAAAAAATCCACCTAGTTTTAAAAACAAACCTCCAGAAGTACACGATAAACTGAAAGTGAAGTATGTGCAAAACACCTCCTTTTTAAAAGATTTAAAAATTCTTGATGAAAAAGGAAATATAATTTCAAAAATGGCAGATAAATACCGTCAAATCAATAAATTTTTGGAAATTATTGAGGTGCAATTAAAATCAGTAATCTTACCCAAAAAGATTCAAATTGTAGATATGGGATCAGGCAAAGGATACTTAACTTTTGCTTTGTATGATTATCTGGTCAACCAGAAAGGACTAAATGTTGAAATAACAGGAATTGAATTGCGTCAAAATTTAGTAGATTTTTGTAATACGATTGCTAAAAAGCATCATTTTCATAACTTAAAATTTAAAGCCAAATCGATTGAGGAATATGATTATAATCAAATAGATATCTTAATTGCTTTACATGCTTGTGATATAGCAACTGATTTTGCTATAGCTAAAGGAATCAAAGCTGATGCAAGCTTAATTATTTGTGCTCCATGTTGTCATAAACAAATCCGTCAACAATTAAAAGGAAAAGAATTTAACAATTCTATATTGAAGTATGGTATTTTCAAGGAACGCATGTTTGAAATGGTTACCGATACAATTCGCTCGTTAATTTTAGAGCAAAATCAATATAAAACACAGGTTTTTGAATTTATTTCAAGTGATCATACTGCTAAAAATATAATGTTAATAGGAGGAAAATACTCTAAAAAAATAGACAAGACTCAAAATTTTCAATCAAAAATTGATACTATAAAACAAGAGTTTGGAATTGAATATCATGAGCTGGAAAGATTAATTAAAACATAAAAGCCTGACTTACTAAGTAAACCAGGCTTCTTTTAAATTACATTTAATTTACTTACTTAGCCATAGCTAAGTTATGAGTATAAAGAAAAGTATTAATCATAGCAATTCCTGTTTCTTTATCTGTATTAGCATCTATTTTAATTGCTTCACCTTGTGGTGTATACACATAAATAAATCCATCTTCATAAGAAGAAAGTTTTACTTTTTTACCTTGAGGAGTAGTTGCATTCCAAGATTGATCTTCTTTCTGATATACCAGCTCCATTGTTTCTCCCTTGTTTTCTCCTTTCAATACTTCTATTGTAAATTTGTTTTGGGTTGCTGTTATTTCATATTTTTTGCCATTTTTACGAACAATTTGCTTTTCTACATCACCCTCATTCATTCCAATTGGGTTAGAACCTGTCCAAAATTCAATAGGATTAAAAATAATCAAATCCCCTAAAGCAAAAATACCGTATACAGGAATAATATTCAATCCCCAAAATACTAGGTTATCTAAAAACTTACTGTTAGTAAGTCCATCATTCCAATCTCTTAATCCTGTCCATGCATTAAAAGATCCTAAACAACTTGTCATCGTAATCGAAGCCGCTAAGAGCATCGAGATCATTGGTTTTTTCATAAAAATATATTTTTAATTTTAAACATTCAAAAATAAACATAAATATGTAATTATCATTCAGTATTTCAATTAATTATTTTCGTAATTCTTTCATTAAATTGGAGGAATAAACAAAATCCAATATTTTTTCATCATTTGTTACGAGTAAATCTTCTTTTTTTCCTTCCCAAACCTTATCACCAAATCTTAAATAAATAATGGTTTCTCCTATTTCCATTACAGAATTCATGTCATGACTATTGATAACCGTTGTCGTGTTATATTCATCAGTAATTTCTGAAATTAAATTATCAATAACAATGGCTGTTTTAGGATCCAAACCTGAATTGGGTTCATCACAAAACAAGTATTTAGGATTGTTTACAATAGCCCGAGCAATAGCAACTCTTTTTTGCATTCCTCCAGATAATTCAGAGGGTAATTTTGAATTAGAACCGGGTAACTCAACACGTTCTAAAACTTTATCTACTTGATTTAACATTTCTCCTGAAGACATTTTAGTAAACATCTTCAAGGGAAACATAACGTTTTCTTCTACAGTCATGTAATCAAACAGAGCACTTCCTTGAAAAACCATTCCAATGTCTGCACGAAGTTGTTTTTGCTCTTTAAAAGACATGTTTTGACTGGAAATTCCATCATATAAAATTTCTCCTGATGAGATGTCAAATAAACCTAAAAGGCATTTTAAAAAAACCGTTTTCCCAGAACCGCTTTGTCCAATAATTAAATTGGTTTTTCCTTTTTGAAATTCACCTGAAATTCCATTCAGGATTTGAACATTTCCAAATGATTTATATAAATTTTTAACCTGAATCATTATCCGAGCAATATTTGAGTGACAACTAAATCTAAAATAATAATCAATACAGATGTCCACACTACAGCGGTGGTTGAGGCTCTACCAACATCTAAAGAGCCCCCTTCAACAAAGTAACCGTGATAAGAGGGAACTGTTGCAATAACAAAAGCAAAAATAAAAGCCTTAAAAATACTGTAAAAAAGATTAAAACTACTATACCCCATTTGTATGCCTTCTACATAATCTACCGTAGCCCAATAGCCTGTTATAACTCCGATTAACCATCCTCCTAAAATACCTAAAAAAATACTTAGCATAATTAAAACAGGAAAACAAATAAGGGATGCTATAATTTTTGGAAAAATTAGAAAACTAGCTGAGTTAATACCCATTACATCCAGTGCATCAATTTGTTCCGTAACACGCATTGTCCCTATACTTGAAGAAATGAAAGAGCCTACTTTTCCTACAAGAATAATGGATATCATCGTAGGTGCAAACTCTAAAATTAAAATTTCCTTAGTAGAATAACCAATTAAATAATCTCCTAAAAAAGCACTTACTGAGAGTTGATTACGCATTTGTAACGCAATTACAGCACCAACAAATAGTGCTACAAAAGAAACTAAACCAAAAGAACTAGTGCCTAAATCATGAATCTCTCTTATAACTAACTCCCTATAGATACTTGTTTTTTCAGGCTTTTTAAATACTCTTCCTAAAAGCAAAAAATAAGCCCCAATATGTTTTATAGTCCTATACGTAAAGGATTTTTGTTTTATGAATGAAAGAAC
>JBKDZS010000123.1:0-11681 GCA_047971445.1 Flavobacteriales bacterium | reverse complement strand
CCCTCTTTAGAACAGCTAAAATCAATGCCTTTAGATCAAATTAAAATAATGTGGATTAATTATCCCAATATGCCTACTGGATCAAAAGGTGATCGTGATGTATTAGAAGAATTAATTCAACTTGCTATAAAACATCATTTTATCATTGTTAATGATAATCCTTATAGCTTTATTTTAAATGATAATCCTATTAGCATATTACAGTTAAAGAACGCTAAAAAATGTTGTTTAGAACTAAATTCTTTAAGTAAGCTATACAATATAGCAGGGTGGCGGGTTGGAATGGTTTCAGGTCATGAGAAATTTATTACTGAAATTTTAAAAGTGAAAAGTAATATAGATTCGGGAATGTATTTACCCATACAAAAAGGAGCTATTGAAGCTTTAAAAGAATCTAAATCTTGGTTTGATAAACTGAATCAAGAATATGAGAAACGACGTAAATTGGTTTGGGAGCTGTGCAATCATTTAAACTTATCTTATAATAAAAATTCTAGTGGGATGTTTGTTTGGGCAAAAATTCAGACTAAGCAGCATAGTATGGACTGGTGTGAAGAAAAACTTAATATGTATAAGGTTTTTATAACTCCTGGAATTATTTTTGGAAGTAATGGAGAAGGTTTTGTTCGTATATCTTTATGTTCTCCTATTGATGTTTTAGAAGAATTATTAAATAGACTAAAATCATGAAAATAGCGATCATAGGTCTAGGATTAATGGGAAGCTCTATTGCTTTAGGATTAAGGCGTAGTAGTTTTGGATCTGAATTTATCGGTATTGATCAAAATCTAGATCATGCACAAGCTGCTTTAAATTTAGGAATAGTTGACTCTATTACAACATGGAATCAAACTCTAATAGCTGATATTATCATTTTAGCAACGCCTATTGATACCATTGCTAACCTGCTTCCCAAGATTTTGAATCAAATACCTGAAAATACTTACGTGATGGATTTAGGATCAACTAAAAGACGTTGTTTTGAGATACTTATAGAACATCCTAAAAGAAAACAATATATAGCTACTCACCCTATGGCAGGTACTGAAAATTCAGGGCCTCAAGCTGCTTTTGCTGAGTTGTTTTTAAATAAAGTAGCTGTAATTTGTGATCAAGAATTAAGTGATCCAAAGGGTGTTGAATTAATAAAAAAACTCTATGCTTCGTTGTGGATGCGAACGATTGAAATGAGTTCAGAAGAACACGATCGGCATATTGCTTACGTGTCACATTTATCACACGTGACTTCTTTTGCTTTAGGAAATACCGTTTTAAATATTGAGAAAAATGAAAAAAATATTTTTGATATGGCCAGTACAGGATTTGCTTCTACTGTGCGCTTAGCAAAAAGTTCTCCTAAGATGTGGACACCTATTTTTGAACATAATAAAGACAATATTTTATACGCTTTAGATGCTTATATTAGAAATTTAGAGTCAATTAAAGAGATGCTTTCTCAAAATGAATTTGGGAAAATTGAAAACTATATGAAGAAAACGAATGATATTCGTAGAATTTTAAATGGAATAAATAATACAACACAAGATGGAAAATCTTTTAAATAAAGATCAAAAATGGATTAAACAATACGATCGCCCTATTGTAATTGCAGGACCATGCTCTGCAGAAAGTGAAATACAAATGTTGGAAACAGCACATAGAATGGATAAAACATATGTTAATGTTTTTCGTGCAGGAATATGGAAACCTAGAACAAAACCAGGTTCTTTTGAAGGAGTAGGAGAAATTGGATTAAAATGGTTGAATAAAGTAAAAGACGAGACAGGATTTAAGACAGCCACTGAAATTGCTAATGCTGAGCATGCTAAACTGGCGTTGGAATATGATATTGATTATTTGTGGATAGGTGCTCGTTCTACAGTAAGTCCTTTTATTGTTCAAGAAATTGCAGAAGCACTTAAAGGAACAAAAAAACCGATTATAGTTAAAAACCCTGTAAATCCAGATTTAGAGCTATGGATAGGTGCTTTAGAACGATTGGCATCTCAAGGAATTGAAAATTTAGGAGTTATTCATCGGGGCTTCTCAACGTATAAGAAAACCAAATACCGTAACAAACCTAAATGGCAAATGGCTTTGGATTTTAAAAAGCGCTTACCTCATATACCCATGCTCATCGACCCTTCACATATTGCTGGAAACAGGGAGTTGCTATATGAAATTTCTCAACAGGCCTTTGATTTAGAGTATGATGGAATTATGATTGAAAGTCATAGGAATCCAGAAAAGGCTTGGAGTGATGCTGAACAACAGATAACTCCTGAGCGTGTTTTAGAGCTTATTAAAGCTATCGAATTAAGGGGGCAATCTTCTGATAGTTCTGTTTACAATTCAGCACTACAAACGTTACGTTATGAAATT
This sequence comes from Flavobacteriales bacterium, assembly GCA_047971445.1. Lineage (GTDB taxonomy): Bacteria > Bacteroidota > Bacteroidia > Flavobacteriales > UJ101 > UJ101. Next base: position 9,299 of record JBKDZS010000123.1, on the reverse strand, counting down.
GATGAATTGGATCAAGGTTTATTAGATGCATTAGTTCATCGAATGAAAATATCAGAAAAAATAGGGGTTTTGAAAAAGGAAAATAATATTGCAGTTTACCAACCTCATCGTTGGAAGGAGTTATTAGAAAAAGCCAAAATTGATGGTAAAAATTCGGGGTTATCAATTGAAATGGTAGAGCAAATTTACAAAGCGATACATCAAGCTTCTATTGAAATTCAAAGTAAAATTATGATTGATAAGAATTCTTAATAATGTAACTTCTTTTTTAAATGCTTTTATCCTAAATTTGTCAAAAACAAAGAACATGACAGCAATTGTTAGTGGTTTTTCGAAATTAACCAAAAAACAGAAAATAGATTGGATTGTTGAGCATTATTTACATAATGTTCCTCATGCTCAAAAAATTATTATACAATATTGGAATGATGATGTAAAATTACAAAAATTGCATGATGAATTTTCTGAAAATACAATTTCTAATTTCTATATGCCTTTTGGGTTAGCTCCCAATTTTAAAATAAATAACCAGATTTTAACTATTCCAATGGCTGTCGAAGAAAGTTCCGTTGTTGCTGCAGCCTCTAAGGCTGCTAAGTTTTGGTTAAATCGTGGTGGATTTAAGACCACCATTTTAGGAAACACCAAATTAGGTCATGTTCATTTTAATTTTAAAGGAGATCAAGAAAAATTAATCACGTTTTTTAAAAACACGTTAAAAGAAAAGTTACATTTTGATACTAAAAGCATCACCCATAACATGCGCAAACGTGGAGGGGGAATTTTAGATATTGAGCTAATTGATAAAACAGCCGATATTGAAAATTACTACCAGTTAAAAGTTTCGTTTGATTCAGTAGATTCTATGGGAGCTAATTTTATCAATTCATGTTTAGAGCAATATGCTAAAACATTGGAATGTGAGCTGAATTTAGCAGATAATTTTACATTGGAAGAAAAAGAAAGTTTACAAATTATAATGTGCATTTTATCCAATTATACACCTGATAATATAGTGCGTGCAGAAGTTTCTTGTCCTGTAGAGGATTTAGCTGAAGGAGGTATTTCTGCTGAAGAATTTGTGACCAAATTTACTCAAGCTATTCGTATTGCTGAGGTAGAACCTTATAGAGCTACAACACATAATAAAGGAATTATGAATGGTGTTGATGCTGTAGTTATTGCTACTGGAAATGATTTTAGAGCTGTTGAAGCTTGTGCACATACGCATGCCGCTCAAAATGGAAGGTATGCTAGTTTAACCCGCTGTAAAGTAGAAAACGGTATTTTTTACTTTTGGCTTGATTTGCCGATTGCTTTGGGAACAGTTGGAGGGTTAACTTCTTTACATCCTTTGGTGAAGTTATCTTTACAAATTTTGGGAAATCCCAATGCACAAGAACTCATGGGGATTGTAGCAGTAGCAGGACTTGCACAAAATTTTGCAGCTTTGCGCTCTTTGGTTACGACAGGAATACAAAAGGGGCATATGAAGATGCATCTTTTTAATATTTTAAATCAATTTGATGCTACAGAAGAGGAAAAAGCATATTTTGTTGATTTTTTTAAAGATAAAACGGTTACACATCATTATGTCATAACTGAATTAAAAAAGTTACGAAATACGTAATTTTAACTATTTAATGCAGTAGCTTAATTTAGTTGTATATAGAACAAAAAAATTATTTGGAGTATTTGTAAATTCTTATTTTTAGGATGATTCCACACAACATCCATAAAATGAATAAAGGAATGAAGAGGTTAGCCCATTTCCAAAAATACTTGGTTTCTTGAATCTTTTTAGGATCTAGATATTGAATATCGAATGCTTTATTTTTAAGTAAAAAAATACGATCATCATCTAATAGATATTCTATAGAGTTTACTAAAAAATCTTCATTTCCATAAGGAAAACCACTTCTATCCCCTCCTATAACCGTTGCTTCTTTTGTAGAAGCATTTTTAGCTATATCACCATCTGATACAACGATTAATTTATTTTCTATAGATTGATCTTTATAGTCAAAATCAAATGAATGCACACGATTCTTAAATGCTGAAGTAAATTTACCTTCTAGCAAAACGGCCATAATTTGATTTTTTTTAGTGAACTCAGATAAATTAGGTTCCAATTCTACCGCATTTAGATTAACTTCTGAAAGTGTTCCTTGAACAGCAGTTGTTTCAGAAGTAGCTAATAGCACCTCTTTTTTTATATGAGGAACGTTTAAAGTATCAATTGTACTGACAAATTCAAATCGAACAGGAGCAATATTTTCTACAATAGGATGTTTCGATGGAGCATAGTTACTTGTAGGGTTATAGTGCCAGTCAAAATCGGTAAAAACAGGTTTCCCATTATATTCGTCTGTAATTAAACTTATAGGAGCATTTTGTGAAAAATCTCGAATTAAGTTAGGGTTTACACGAATACCATATCGGAAGAGTAATTGAGTCAATCCTAAATCTTTTCCAATAACGGTGGATTTACCTCGTTTATATAAGCTGTCTAATTTTAGATCAACTCCATCAATCAACCATAATGTTTTGCCACCATTCATGATAAACTGGTCTACAGCTTCTCGATCTGTATCAGAAAACGTGTTTTGAGGATCTATAATTAATAAGGCATCAAAATGATTTAGTTTTTTTGCTTCTTCGGAAGTCAAAATATCTTTTGATTTAGGAATGAAGGGTTTAATGTCGTATTTGTTATTTAACACTGTGTAAAAAAGCTGATGAGTTTTAGGATTGAACTCATTATGATGAATGAGTAGGCCTATTTTTTTCTTGGTATTTTTTGTGATTTCTGAAAGTGCTTTTGTAAAATTAAATTCTAAATTTTCAACACTATTTTCAAGAGGTAAATTTATATTTTTAACAAGAGGTAAAATAAGTTGGAGGTTTTGATAAATAACTTTAGCGTAGGGATAAATATAGAACTCTTGAGTTCCTTTGTCTGTTTTTATTCTTTTTGTAATGGGTTTTATTTGTTGGTCACTTAATTCTTTAGTGATTTGTTGATCACTAAAAGGATCAATAAATTGAAATTCAATTTTAGAATTTATATTTTGAAGTTCTTGTAAATGCCTTCTAATTTCGTTATTAAACATTCTTAAGTCTGAAGGAAAATCTCCTTCTAAGTACACTTCAAATTTAACGGGCTGTTGAATTTTTTGTGCAGTTTTTTTAGTGATTTCAGTTAAGGTATAGCGTTGGTCTTGGGTTATATCAAATCTTCCAAAATCAAAAAATAAAACTATTAAAATTAATATTGGAAAAAAAAGTAGTCCATATTTTTTATTGGAGGTTTTTAGAGAAAAATAGGTAGCACTCAAAAAAAAGAGTATGATTGATGTAAAATATAAGATACTTTTAAAACTAATAATACCTTTTATAAAAGTTGAATAATGATAGAAAAATCCTAATTGATCTACAATGTAATCATTAGATCCAAAAAGATTGTATGACGCTAAGTTTGTAAATCCAAAATAAAGGAAGAAGCAACTAAAAACACTTATTAAATAAGCTGTAACATTATTTTTGACTAGTGAAGAAATAAAGATACCTATAATGCTAAAACTAGCCGATAAAAAAATCAAACCTATGTAACTTGAAAAAAGGATACCCTGATCTAAGGATTGATCCAAATAGATTAGTTGCTGAATGCTAAAACTAAAACATAGGGTTAATATAAGAGCCAAAAAAGTAACGGTTAAAACCGCACCGTATTTGGCTAGTATAATTTTGTTTTTAGATAGTGGGTAAGTGAAAAGTAATTCAATTGTTCCTAATTGTTTTTCCTCAGCAAAAGAGCGCATTGTAAGTGCTGGGATCATGAAAATTAAAGCCCAGGGAGCCAAGGTAAAAAAATGATCTAAGGAAGCTATTTCATCATTTAAGATGTTAAAATCACTTTCAAAGAAAAAGAGGTATAATACACAAAAAATAATGAATATACTGATTACAATATAACCTAATGTATTTCCAAAAAATGGGGTTAATTCTTTTTTATATAGTGAAAACATTTTTTTACTAATTAAGTTGTTAAGATTGAGCTCTATGGGTGATTGAAACTTAAAAATCTATCTTCTAAAATTTTTTACTAAACGAACAATTAACATGATAAGTATAGCAAAAAATAATAAGCCACCTATTGCCCAATACCAATTATTGATAAACTGATATTTTAAAACTACTGCAAAAACCACTGCAAATAAGATAACGGTAGCAACTTCATTCCATAAACGTAATTGTAATGAAGTGTAGCGAAAAATATTCTTTTTTAGTTGGGTAATAATTTTCCAGCAAAAGAGCTGATATATTAACAATGGAATTAAAAAAGCCAATTTAATATGCATCCATGTAGCAGCCTTGAACATATTTTCCCAGTTGGTCACTAATAAAAGTAATCCTGTTATGAGCATTAATATAAATGCTGGAACTGTAATAATATTCCATAATAAACCTTCCATTTTGATAAATTGTTGTTGCAAAATGGATTTTTTGGGTTCATTTTCCTGTTGTGTATCAGTATGGTATATAAAAAGCCGAACAATATAAAATATTCCAGCAAAATAACTTACCATAAAAATGATATGTAAGGCTTTTGTAATGTTGTAAAACACTTCTCCGTATGAAATCATATTATAAAAATTTTATAGTAATACTGTCTCGGTAATTTAATCCTAATAATGTACTTGCTCCTCCAACGGTTTGTAGATTACTCTTATAAATAGCAATTTCTAAAAAGTTAGAAGAATTGAATAACGCCATTCCTGTTCCATGATGAATTGTATTTCCATGATCATTACCTTCTATATCAGAATAACGATTATAAATTTTGGTGAATTTATAACTTCTAGGTAATAAAATTTCAAATTTTTTTCCTTTTCCAATTTCTTGAAAACGTACTTTTTTTAAATTGACTACAACATTCCCAAAATTATCAATATAAATAACATTAGCTATAATGGTATTATCTTTGACAATAGGTTGCATTCCTAATAGTTCATTGTATTTTTCAATTTTTCTTCCTAAAAGGGTGATTTTACCTCCTCGAGCAATATGGCAAGCAGTTTTTACAAAAACATCTTTTGTGGGAAAAATACCTGCTTCTTGAAAGCGATCAAAATTAATTTCAATAATTGTTTCAGGTTTCGTTTCTTGAGCGATAAGAGATAACACACCGTTATCACTACAAACAAAGTAGTGATTATTCACTTTTGCAATGATGTGTTTTTTTTGTGGACTTTCTTCTGTATCAACACCAATAATATGAACGGTTCCTTCAGGAAAATACTTATAGGAATTAATTAAAATATAAGCTGTTTGTGATATGTTGAATGGGCTGATTTGATGTGTTATATCAACAACCTTAGCTTCAGGAAACTCATTGTAAATAGCCCCTTTAACTACAGCTATAAAATGATCTTTTAATCCAAAATCAGTGGTTAAGGTGATGATAGCCATACAGATTAGCCAATATATTAAGTATTGTTTATTTTTTATATCTTTAGTGCAAATGTAATCTAAAAATTGAACATATTGAATGAATTAATTATAGAACTTAACGATATTAGTTTAAGTGAATTTTATGGAGAGCACAATCGAAATTTCAAATTATTAAAAACGTATTTTCCAAAAATAAAAATTGTAGGGAGGGATTGTGTTATACAAGCCTTTGGCCCAGAGAATATTTTATCTGTTTTTGAAGAAAAAGTAAAACATTTGATAGATCATTTGGGTCATTATAATAAACTTTCTGAAAGAGACGTTGAAGATATTGTCATGACTGAAAATGTTAAAAAACATCAGCATGTGGATGGAGTTCTTGTTCATGGAGTTTCAGGAAGAGCGATTAAGCCTCAAACAGATACTCAGCGTGATTTTGTTTCAAAAATAAGTGAAAATGACATGATTTTTGCTTTAGGACCTGCAGGAACAGGAAAAACATATACTGCGGTAGCATTAGCTGTACGGGCTTTAAAAAGAAAAGAAGTTAAACGTATTATTATTACTCGTCCAGCAGTTGAGGCTGGTGAAAATTTGGGTTTTTTACCTGGAGATCTTAAGGACAAATTAGACCCTTACTTGCAACCTTTATATGATGCACTTCGGGATATGATTCCTCACGAGAAATTAATGGGCTATATGGAAAAGGGAGTTATTGAGATTGCTCCTTTAGCTTTTATGAGAGGAAGAACTTTAGATCATGCTTTTGTAATTTTAGATGAGGCTCAGAATACTACTTTAGCACAAATGAAAATGTTTTTAACCCGTATGGGGCGTCATGCTCATTTTGTGGTAACAGGTGACCCTGAACAAATAGATCTTCCTTCAAAACAACGATCAGGTCTAGTTAATGCTATGCATGTTTTAAAAAATGTAAAAGGAATTGGTTTTGTTCAGTTTGATGAAAAGGATGTTATTCGGCATAAATTAGTAAAACGAATAATTGAAGCCTATCGTGCAGACCAAGATATCTCTTTGAAATGAGATAAATAAAAGATATTTTTAAAAACACTAAACAATAACTTTCATTACTAGGAATTATTTAATAGCGTACTTTTAGGTTCTCTAACGAAAATCCAAAATAGAAAAGATATAAATAATGATATTCCACACATGAGGAATAGAGTAGAGTAATCACCTGATTTTTTTACTAAAGAAGCAATTCCAACTGTTACCATTTGAGGTAGCACAACAGAGTAATTAAATAACCCCATATAAAGCCCCATTTTTGTCTGGTTAACATATTCACTCATAATAGCAAATACAATGGATATTACGGCAGACCACCCAATACCTGCTATACAAATGCCAACATAAAAACTTAATTCAGTGTGCCCAAATTTCCAAATGAAAAGATAGGCTATTGCCATGATTAAAATAGAGGTCAAATAAGTTCTAACACGGCCTATTTTTTTACTAATAGGTTCTAATATTAAAATAGGGAAAAAAGCAGCTACTGCATTAAATAACAAAAATGCTAGAGATAGAATATTGCCTGCTGTATCATCTACAGAAGGATTTGTGCCTGTAAAAAATTTCGTAAATGAATTGGCAAAAGCGTCATTTTCTATTAGATTAGGTACAATAACTTCTTTAGCAAAAAAGAAACTCATAACAAACATACTTTGAATACCTAACCACGAAAATGAATGGGCAATCATTATTTTATGAAACTCGTTTTCATCACTTTGTTTTTTAAGCCCTTTGAAAATAATGATAATTCCTAATACAATGGTAATTCCTATACTGAGATACATCATGTTAATTTGGTAACCTTCCCATTTTCCATGAAGAATTAATTTATCAAGAACTAAGTAAAGAGCAAATAATAAGAACCCAGACAAAGGAAAAATAATCTTGAAAATTTGTAGAAAGGATATTTTTTCAGCTGTATTACCTTCAGATGAATCATTTGTGATCATGTCTTTATCTTCTGTGATAAAAAAACATGGAATAACTGAAAATAATAAAACTAAAAAAACAGCAATATAAATTAACGTTATATTACCTAATGCAATTGATATAAAGTAAGCTAGTAAGCCAAATGTTCCTGAAATTAACTGCATGACTGTGAAACCTGAAGTACGTTTCTTTCCTTCAGGGGTAAGGTCTGCAATAATAGAACGTGCTGGATTAAATGTTATATTAATAGATAAATCAAGGAGCAATGCCACAATGGTTGCTACAACAATAACGCCTTCAAAACCAAGAGAGGAACTAATGATACCAACCTCAGGTAATGCTAAGAACATGAAGGCTCCTAAAACTCCTCCAATCATGATAAATCCTTTTCTTCGACCTCCTAGAAACCATGCGTTATCACTTATAAATCCTACAATGGGTTGTCCAACAATACCCGCCATAGGGCCTGCTAACCAAACAACAGCTACATCGTGGATGTCTAGGCCAAATCGAGTGCTTAAAAGCCAACTTAAAGCAGCTATTTGAGTAGATAAAGCAAAACCTACAGCTGTTGCAGGTAGGCTTAATAAGGCTAAGAATGAATTGGATAATTTTTTTTGTATATTTAACATCGCTGATTTAAATTTAATGAGTAAATAGTCTTTCAAATATAGTGTATTTCTTACACTGAAACAATATTTTAGGGTTATAAATCGTTCATTTATGATAACACTTTTGATTTTTGAGGGCATATTGTTAAAAGTAGGTAAAAGAGTAAAAGTTTAGTGAAAAATATTTCGAAATTTATCTTTCAGGGATTTTATTTTACCACTGTAAAATTTGTTTTCTTTCAGCATCTAAACGAATCATAATAAAAAGCATTAAAGTAAAGGCCCAAAGAGAGGAACCCCCATAACTTATAAAAGGTAAAGGAATACCGATGGTTGGAAAAATTCCCATAACCATTGCTATATTTATGATAAAATGTACAGTGAAAATACTAGCAATGGAATAACCAAAATAACTAGAAAATATAGTACGTTGTCTATGAGCTAACCAATAAAGACGTAGTAAGAAAACGCCATAAATAAAGATAAAAATAGAACTTCCTATGAAACCCCATTCCTCTCCTATAACAGTAAAAATGTAATCAGTCTCTTGCTCAGGAACAATATTGCCTTTAGGCATGTCACCCTGTAAATAACCTTTTCCGTATAATTCACCAGAGGCAATGGCTGATTTAGCTGTATACAAATTATAACCGTTTTTTTCATTACGAATTTTTTTATCAGTATCGTCTAAAAATAGTATTTCAATACGATCTTTTTGATGAGGTTTTAGGTTGCTAAAAATGGCTTCAGAGGCAAAAATAGTTCCTATACAGAAAAAGATACCTAGTATAGTAATCAAATATAAAGTGGATTGCTTAACGAGGAAAATAAACCTGAAAATAACAAAAACAATAAGAATAATAGAGAATGCTATTACAATTAGAAGATAAAGGTTTTTATAAAGGTATTGAATGAAATTTGAATAAACTATACCTAAAATAAAAAGAGTTAAAAACGTAATACCTATTAAAAATAATTGCTTAACCATCCATATGCGATGAATTAGTAAACCAACAAAAAATGCAGAAAAAACTAATACAGATCCATCATCAGGTTGAAGTTTGATTAAAATTAAGGGAACGATTAAATAAGCTATAATACTAAAGAAAGTTGAAGGTTTATTCATTTCCAATTTTGGAGTAGCCAAAAAGTTTCCTATGATTAAGGCCACAGTGATTTTTGAAAACTCTGTGGGCTGTATGCTAAATGACCCGAAAGAGTACCATGCAGTAGAGCCGTTAATAGTTTTTCCAAAAACGAATAAGCCTGCGA
>JBKDZS010000122.1:0-13911 GCA_047971445.1 Flavobacteriales bacterium | reverse complement strand
ACCAGAATAATTTCTAATAACATCTTTTCTTAAACGTTTATAATCAAACAACGATTGTCCCTCTCCCCATAATTCAATTCTTTTATGTAAAAATATTTCGTCTACCAAAGCAGTTCCCGTTTCTGTAGACATCACATAAGAAGGGTCTCGTTGACTTATCAATTCAAATAATACATCAGCTGCTGAATCATCTCCTAAATGAGCTTTTGCCTCTGCTTCAATTAAATACATTTCTGATACTCTCATATAGGAAACATCTGCTTCAAAAAATGAACCCTCGGAACCTCTAAATTTGAGATTTCCGTAAGCAGGAACAATTGTATCTAAAATCTGACTTGGATCATTAAATACTTTTTTTCTATAATCCGTATCCGCAATGGACTCATACAATGACTTATCAATCGATTTATAAACTTTTAATAAACCCGCATAACCTGGGTTTGTATTGTCTATATGAGAAATAAAGGAAGCATACGTTGTATGGGTAAGACTAGTAATATCCGAACCAAACATCCACTCTGAATTAGAAATATCACTAAATCCACTTAAGTAATCCGCTTCTCCCATCAACGTAAAGTTTCCCATTCGAGCTTCGTTGGCATATTGTGCTGCTTTAGTATAATCCTGCATCTCTAAATAGACTCGCGCCATTAAACCTCTAACCGCATATATATTTAAAACCGTGTTGGAAGTTGACGTTACTGAAACATACGCCTGATCTAAATCGGCTGTAATGATCTTGTATATTTCACTCACAGTTTGTCTAGGTTGCCCTTCGTTAATCACTTCCTCATAAATTGGAATAGCCGGTTTGTCTTTACTTACCGAGTAAGTATCTTCGTACAAACGTACCAAATTAAAATACGAAAATGCCCTCAATGCATAGGCTTGTCCTTTCATATCCTCTGTAGCTCCTGAAGCTTTAATAATTCGATTTGCCGCTCGAATGATTACATAATAGAAGTTCCAATTTATAAAAGTTCTTGGATAAGTAAAATCATTACTTAGTAAAAGATAGTCATCTCCAAACCAGTGATGCCTTGTCTGAATCATATCCAATGTCATTAGGTCAGTTGACAAATCTATAGATTTCTGACCAAAATCATCATGTCCATAATCCTTTTTTGAGGTATTAAACTCTCTAAAATAACCATATATTCCATTCAATAAAGCAGCCACTCCAGATTCCGTATTTAACGCCTCTTCTACTTCGATTACATCCGTTGGTTTCGTATCAAAATCATCCTCACTTATACATGAAAACGTAATCCACGACATCAGCAATGTAATAATCCCTAACTTATAATTTATTAGTTTCATTGTTTTCATTTTTAAAAATTTATATTAACTCCAACCGTAATAGTTTTGGCTACAGTATAATTATTTGTTGTCTCTCCACTAGCAAACTGCCTAGGATCTGCTCCTTTTCGTTTCGACCATAAAGCTAAGTTATCTCCTGAAACGTAAAAACGCAATCGGTCAATATTAAATTCTTCCAAAACACTATCTGGAAGCGAATACCCCAAGGTAATGTTGTTAATCGATAAATAAGATGCATCCGTTAAAAAGCGATCTGATTTAGCATTAACATCCTGATTCTGATCTAAAATAGGAATGTTGGAATTCGTATTATTAGGAGACCAAGCATTTAAAGCATCTTTATGCCAATTCTGACCCAATTCATCCCCCGCACTCATTAAAGCTGCATATTGGCTGTCGTAAAACTCTCCTCCAATTTGATAAGCCATCACAATCGATAAATCGATATTGGCAAATCGAAATGTATTGGTAAACCCTCCGTACACATCCGGAATGGGGTTCCCAGAATAATAACGTGTCGCTTCAGAGTAAGTTGAAGTGGTAGTTCTTCCGATTACATTCCCATCCGCATCTTCTTCATCTATATACCAAAGTGCTTTTCCATTTTCGTCAACCCCTGCGTAATTACGAATAAAAAAGTCATATCTTGATTTTCCCTCATACAATCGATAATCCCCATCTTGAATTCCACCATTAGCCTGTTCTTCTTCAGGTAGTTTTGTAATTTCATTTTTAAAATGTGTGGCATTGACACTAAATGTCCAGTTAAAGTTATCCTTTTTTAAGATATCATAAGCTAGATCGAACTCTACCCCCACGTTTTTCATATTTCCAATATTTTCAGGTATTTCCTGAGCTCCTGTTGATGGAGGTAATGGATTAGCAAAAATCAGATCAGAAGTTCTTTTGTCAAAATATTCAACCGACCCTCTCAATCTTTTATTGAACAACTCAAAATCAATCCCTGTATTGAATGTTTCAGATTTTTCCCAAGTCAATGCTCTATCCCCCAAAACTTCAAAGGGTCCTACTCCTGGCCTACCATCATTTACGCCAAAATCATAATAATCTGCCCATGCATAATAATTTCGTCTAGTCGTAGAATTTGCTCTCCATAAATTATCATTGCCCTGTGTACCGTACCCTGCTTTTAATTTTAACTCATTAATCCAATCAACCTCTTTTAAAAAGTTTTCTTTCGAAATTCTCCAACTTCCTCCTAAAGCCCAAAAATTACCCCAACGGTTTTCTTTACTAAAAACAGAAGATCCATCTCTTCTAAAACTGGCTGTTAAGTAATACTTACTAGCATAATTATAATCCAAGCGAGCAAAATAACCTTCGGTGATATAATCCTCTGTGTAACTATCCAAATCAACTATAACGGATCCTGAGTTTAACGATGAATTATCCGGAGATAAAAACCCCGTTTTCTCCCCATTTAGATAAAAATATCTAAGTTCTGTTGTTTCATGCCCTAATAATACATCCAAACTATGATTTCCTAGATCTTTGTTCCAGTTTAGCAATTGCTGGTTCGTCATCGTTTCTCTTCTATTTGAATACTCTCTTCCTCTACCTTGTATACTGTAAGCATCCCCTCCTAAGGGTGTATCAAATCGAACAACCCTTCCATCGTTCACGTCGTAAGCAAAGTTATACGTGAAATTAAAGTCATTTAAAAAGTCATAACTTGCAAACAAACGGGTGTCTACATTGTTATAATCATCTCTTTGAACATCCAAATAACTGGTCCCTACCGGATTCTGCAAAGCTCCGTACGTTCGGGTTCCCATTCCTAGACCGTCTTGAGTAGTACCCCAATCATATAAACGGTGTCCATTCCTATCAAACTGTAAGGCACCATTCGTATTATACCTGTATACCGGATAAATAGGTGCTACATTTCTTGACCAGGAAAACGGATTGGAATAAGTGCCACTGTTACCTCTTAAGTCAGGTCCTTTGATCTTTGTTTTGGCATAGCCAATACCCCCTCCTACTTTTAATTGATCTGTTAAATTATAATCCAACTTAAAACGCGTATTGTAGCGATCGTAACCCGCATTGACGAGATAACTATCCGTTTCTAACATACCGGCTGAGAAGTAGTAACTAGCATTCTCGTTACTTCCCGAAATAGCAAAATTAGTTTCTTTACGTACTCCAGTTTTAAACATCTCGTCTTCCCAACTGTCTTTATACAGTAGATTAGCGTTTGGATTTAATTTTCCGCTCGGATTTACTATAGCATCATCAGCTACATCGTAAATATTGTACCCCAAGTTGTGAACTAAATCTTGAGATGCCAATTGAGCTGCAACAGACTCGTTATTACCTGAAGCTATGTATTTATTGTTCAATGTAGACCAAGCCATTTCATAATACTGCCCAGGATCTCGAATGATATCATATTCCTCTACTCCTCTACTAATAAAACCAATACTAGAGTTTAAAGTAATTTTAGGTTTTCCTGTTTTTCCTTTTTTTGTGGTAATAATAATTACCCCATTAGATCCTTTTGATCCGTATAAGGAATTCGCAACCGCATCTTTCAACACGGTCATTGAGGCGATGTCATTTGGATTAATCGCATCAATATTTCCGTTAAAAGGCACTCCGTCAACCACATACAACGGCGTACTACTTCCGTTAATCGAACCAATACCCCTAATCCGTATCTGAGCATCACTACCCGGTCTTCCTTGTCCTTTTGTCACTTGTACCCCTGAAACAGATCCCTGTAAAGCTTTGGTTACATTTTCTGCCTGTGTATTTTCTATTATAGCCTCATCTACTACTCCTACAGATCCCGTAATATCTTCTTTCTTTTTCTTTCCATAAGCGATCACTACCGTCTCTTCTATTTGACTACCTTCCTCAATATCTCCCAAAGTAACATTTAAAGATTTTCCCGTTACTTTCTCAACTTTATCCTCTAATCCGATGAAACTAAACGTTAGCTCCTCACCTTGATTAGCTGTTATTGTGTATTCACCTTCCATATTGGTTTCCACACTTTCTCCGCCTTCGCTTTCTACATAAACGCCCGGAAGTGGCTCTCCAGTATCGTCTTTGACTACTCCTGAAACCTGTACCTGCGTAAAAACAACAGCAGATATAAACAGTGCGAATAGAGTTAAAATGTTTGTACTTTTTTTCCTCATGTAAAATAATAGTTTTTTGAGTTAATCAACAAATATGACTATTTTTTGTCACACACACAAAATTATCATCTGTTTTCTTAAAACTTAATCACAATAATCATTAAAAATTAGAAACAATTTCTTCTCACGATTATTACAATCGAATTTCACATTCCCTTAGATGAAAATAAAGCTTGTGTTTATGTACTCCTCTAATAGTTGGATAATCGAACTTTATATAAGTCCTAGTAATTCTCAATCCCATTAGAGAGATCTTTATCATTAATTAATTCTTTCACTTTTTGAGAATCCAATTCAATCTGCACTTTTAATGCTTCTGTTGTTTCGAATTTTTTTTCATCTCTAATTTTTTCAATAAACTCTACCTTTAATTTTTTACCGTATATTTCCTTATCAAAATCAAATATAAACGCTTCTATTCTACGTTCTTTTCCTTTTAGTGTAGGTCTTGTCCCTATATTTATCAATCCGTTATATTTTGTTAACCCATAAAAAGTTCGAAACCAATATACTCCATTCCCAGGAATTAACTTTTCTGAGTCTACTTTCAAATTGGCTGTTGGAAATCGTAATGTCCTCCCTATTTTATCCCCATGCATAACCGTACCTTCTACACTATAAAGGTAATTTAATAATTTACTAGCTGTTTTTACATCTCCCTCCAATAAAGCATTTCGAATTTTGGTTGAACTCACAGTTGTATCACCTACATTCTGTTCCTTAACTCTCGTTAACTTAAAGCCATAAATTTCTGCTAATCTCTCCAAATCCTCGAAGGATCCCTCTCTATTTCTTCCAAAATGATGGTCATAACCTACAACCAGCTCACTAACACCTATTCTATCCACTAACAAATCTCTAACAAAATCAACCGAATTTAATCTTGAAAACATTTTTGTAAAAGGATGAACCACAATATAGTCCAACCCAAAATCCTCCAACAAAGACAACTTCTCTTCTTGAGAGGATAACATATTCAAATCAACACTTCCTTGCAAAACTTTTCTAGGATGTGGCCAAAAAGTTAATAAAACTGATTTTCCTCCATTCTTTTTTGCTTTCTCAACAAGTTGTTTTAAAATTCTTTGGTGACCTAAATGCACACCATCATACATTCCTATTGTTAAAATAATATGCTCTTTTGAATCTTTAAATTCATTAATATTTTGAAAAATTTTCACTGAATAAGATCTCTATAAAAATATTTTTCCAAAACTATAAAAAAATGCTGGAAAAAATTCATCATTTCAAACCAAACATCTTATATTTGTGTGAAAATTTTTAGAAACCAAAAACGTTTAAAAAGAATGTCTCAGGTTAAAGGTAAAGTAACACAGGTAATTGGCCCCGTAGTTGATGTTGTTTTCGATACAGAGGGGGAATTACCCAAAATTTATGATTCATTAGATATTATTAAGAAAAATGGTGAGGTGCTTGTTCTAGAAGCACAACAACATATTGGGGAAGACACAGTTCGTTGTATTTCTATGGATGCCACTGATGGGCTCAATAGAGGACAAGAAGTTGTCGCTACTGGAAATCCCATCACAATGCCAACTGGTCAAGCCATTAATGGTCGTTTATTTAACGTTACTGGAAATGCTATTGATGGTATGGAAGAACTACCTAAAGAGGGAGGTCATCCAATTCATAAACCTGCTCCAAAATTTGAGGAACTATCAACTTCAACTGAAGTTTTGTTCACAGGTATCAAAGTAATTGATTTAATTGAACCTTACGCTAAAGGAGGTAAAATTGGGTTATTCGGTGGTGCTGGAGTAGGAAAAACGGTATTGATACAAGAATTAATTAATAATATTGCCAAAGGTCACGGAGGATTATCCGTTTTTGCAGGAGTTGGTGAACGAACTCGTGAAGGAAATGACTTACTTCGTGAGATGCTAGAATCAGGAATTATTAAATATGGAGATGAATTTATGGAATCCATGGAAAATGGAGGATGGGATTTAACTAAAGTAGATAAAGAAGCCATGAAAGATTCTAAAGCTGCTTTTGTATTTGGACAAATGAACGAACCTCCAGGAGCACGTGCTCGTGTTGCTCTTTCGGGATTAACACTAGCTGAGTACTACCGTGATGGTGATGAAGATGGACAAGGACGTGACGTATTATTCTTTGTCGATAATATCTTCCGTTTTACACAAGCTGGTTCTGAAGTTTCTGCTTTATTAGGCCGTATGCCTTCTGCAGTAGGATACCAACCTACCTTAGCGACCGAAATGGGTGCTATGCAAGAGCGTATTACTTCTACCAAAAGAGGATCTATTACCTCTGTACAAGCAGTTTATGTCCCTGCAGATGATTTAACTGATCCTGCACCTGCAACAACTTTTTCTCATTTGGATGCTACAACCGTATTATCTCGTAAAATTGCCTCTTTAGGTATTTATCCTGCTGTAGATCCCTTAGATTCTTCATCACGAATTTTAACAGCTGATATTTTGGGAGATGAACATTACAACTGTGCGCAACGCGTTAAAAATCTATTACAGAAGTATAAAGAATTACAAGATATTATTGCCATATTAGGAATGGAAGAACTATCTGAAGAGGATAAATTAGCCGTACGTCGAGCACGTCGTGTACAGCGTTTTCTATCACAACCATTCCATGTTGCCGAGCAGTTTACAGGTATTCCAGGTGTTTTAGTAGATATTAAAGATACAATCAAAGGATTTAATATGATTATGGATGGTGAACTGGATCATTTACCTGAAGCAGCCTTTAACCTTAGAGGATCTATTCAGGAAGCTATTGAAGCTGGTGAAAAAATGCTTGCAGAGGCCTAATTTTAATTAACGAATTTAGCAAACGAACTTATCGAATGCTAACTTTCAACCATTAATATAGTTTTAATATAATGAATATAGATATCATTACACCTGAAAAAAAATTGTACAGCGGTTTTGTAAAGTCTGTTTATGTCCCAGGAGTTGAAGGAGAGTTTCAAATGTTAAATAATCATGCTCCTGTTGTATCTATTTTAAAGGCAGGTAAAATTAAATTAGAAGCACCGCAAGCGGAAACGACTCACCTTGAACAAGGGAAAGAAAATTTATACGAAATTTCTATTGAGAGTGGCGTTATTGAAATGAATCAAAATAAAATTGTTATTCTAGCAGAAGAGTAAGTAAATTTTACTTTAAAGTTGTATCCATTTTAATTTGAGCAGTGATTAAAGTAAATTAAATATTATAATCTAAAGCACTTAAGCATTATACATTTACTTTTAAGAAAGTAAAAATATTATTACTCATTCAACTTTAACACTGCCATAAATGCACTTTGAGGAACCTCTACACGACCAATTTGACGCATCTTTTTCTTTCCTTTCTTTTGTTTCTCTAAAAGTTTACGTTTACGAGAAATATCCCCTCCATAACACTTTGCTGTTACATCTTTACGCAATGCTTTTATGGTTTCTCTAGAAATAATTTTTGCTCCAATAGCAGCTTGAATCGGAATATCAAATTGTTGACGAGGAATTAGTTTACGTAACTTTTCACACATCTTCTTACCAATCGTATACGCATTATCAAAATGAACTAATGCCGATAGAGCATCCACAACATCTCCATTTATCAATACATCCAGACGAATTAATTTAGAAGTTCGCATTCCTATTGGTGAATAATCAAATGAAGCGTACCCTCTTGAAATCGTTTTTAAACGATCATAAAAATCAAAAACCACTTCTGCTAAAGGCATATCGAAAATTAATTCAACACGATCTTGTGTTAAATATGTTTGATTAACAATACTCCCCCTTTTATCAATACAAAGTGACATAACAGCTCCTACATATTCTGCTTTGGTAATGATAGAAGCTTTAATAAAAGGCTCTTCTATCTTATCCAAACCACTTGGATCAGGTAAATCACTAGGGTTATTCACAGTTATAGGTATTTCAGGATGTTTTTTTGAATAAGCCAGATACGAAACATTAGGAACAGTTGTAATCACCGTCATATTAAATTCTCGTTCTAAACGTTCCTGAATAATTTCTAAATGCAACATCCCTAAAAATCCACAACGAAAACCGAAGCCTAAAGCTGCTGAGCTTTCTTTTTCAAATGTTAAAGAAGCATCGTTTAACTGCAATTTTTCGAGAGAATATGTCAATTCCTCATAATCCTCTGTATCTACAGGATAAATTCCTGCAAAAACCATAGGCTTCACTTCTTCAAAACCTTCAATCGCTTTTTCACATGGATGATTAACTGCCGTAATCGTATCCCCCACCTTTACATCAACTGCCGTTTTAATCCCTGAAATAATATAACCCACATCACCTGTTTCAATTATATTTTTAGGTTCCTGCTGTAATTTTAATGTTCCGATCTCATCCGCGTTATATTCCTTATCTGTAGCCATAAATTTTACTTTCTGACCTTTACGAATTTTACCATTCACTACTTTAAAATAAGCTTCTACTCCTCTAAATGAGTTGTATACGGAATCAAAAATCAATGCTTGTAAAGGGGCTTCTGGATCTCCTACTGGAGGTGAAACACGTTCCACTATAGCTTCCAATATTTTATCAACTCCAAACCCTGTTTTTCCACTTGCGTGAATAACTTCCGAAGGATCACATCCTAAAAGATCGACAATATCATCTGTTACTTCTTCTGGATTAGCGCTTGGTAAATCGACTTTATTTAAAATGGGAATAATTTCTAAATCATTTTCTAACGCTAGATATAAATTTGAAATAGTCTGAGCTTGAACACTTTGAGCTGCATCAACAATCAATAAAGCTCCTTCACAGGCTGCAATAGAACGGGACACTTCATAAGAAAAGTCAACATGACCCGGCGTATCAATCAAGTTCAAAATATAATGTTCCCCATTTAATTCATAATCCATTTGTATTGCATGAGATTTAATCGTAATACCTCTTTCACGCTCTAAATCCATATTATCTAATAATTGATCCTGCATTTCTCTTTCCGTAACGGACTGAGTATAACCTAATAACCGATCGGCAAGTGTGCTTTTTCCGTGATCAATATGTGCTATAATACAAAAGTTTCTTATGTTATTCATCCTATTTCTTTGAGAAAAGCAAAAATACATTTTTTTTGATTGTTTTTTAAGATTTTCTAAGGTTAATTCTTTGAAAACAGGCTATTTTAAACTTAAAATAGTCATCAACTTTGGTAAGGTTTATTTTACCTAATAGCTAAAACTGAAAATTAAGTTTAATTTTGTATCCATGAATTACATTACCGTAAATAATATTTCAAAATCATATGGAGACCGAACTTTATTTGAAAATGTTTCATTTTATATCAATAAAGGTCAAAAAATAGCTTTAATTGCTAAAAATGGTAGTGGAAAAACATCGCTACTTAAGCTACTTGCAGGAATTGATTCACCCGATAATGGAGAAATCGTCGTACGTAAAAACTTAACTATTCAATTTCTTTCTCAAAATCCTAATTTAGATACTTCACTTACTGTGATGGAAACTTTATTTAATTCCAAAAACCCTATATTAAGTGTTTTACAAGAATATGAAAAGGCTGTTTTAAACCCTGAAAATAGTGTCCGCTATCAAAGAGCTTTTGAAAAGATGGATCAATGGAATGCCTGGGACTTTGAAGCTAAGTTCAAACAAATTCTTTTCAAACTCAAGATAACAGACTTAAACGCCCCTATAAACATACTATCCGGAGGACAAAAAAAAAGAGTTGCTTTAGCAACACTATTAATTGAACAACCTGATTTACTTATTTTAGATGAACCTACAAATCATTTAGATTTAGAAATGATTGAGTGGCTAGAAGCATATTTGAAACGCGAAAAAATAACTCTTTTTATGGTAACACACGATCGTTATTTTTTGGAGGGGGTTTGTAATGATATATTAGAGTTAGATGAAGGTGAAACACACCGTTATCGAGGAAATTATTCTTTTTATCTAGAAAAACGAGAAGAACGAATTGCTTCAGAGCAAGCTACCATTTCAAAAGCACAAAATCTTTTTAAAAAAGAATTGGAATGGATACGTCGACAACCTAAAGCACGTGGAACTAAAGCTAAGTCAAGAATTGATGCTTTTCATACAACCAAAAAGATAGCTCATCAACGACGAAATAACTCTCAAATTGAACTGGAAATCAATATGGAGCGAATGGGAAATAAGATTGTAGAGCTATACAATTTAAACAAATCATTCCATAATCTAAAAATTCTAGAAAAATTCAGTTATAACTTCAAAAAGGGAGATCGTATTGGAATTGTAGGGAAAAATGGAAGTGGAAAATCTACTTTTTTAAATATTTTAACTAAAAAAACACCCCTTGATTCTGGCAAAATCGTTGTAGGTGATACAATTAAATTTGGTTATTATACACAAGCTGGCATACAATCCAAAGAAGGACAAAAAGTAATTGAAGTCATTCGTGAATTTGGTGATTTTATACCCCTCACAAAAGGACGAAAAATTTCAGCAGAACAATTATTAGAACGTTTTCTTTTTGCTAAAAGCAAACAATATGACTTTGTGGAAAAATTGAGTGGAGGAGAACGAAAACGGCTATACTTATGCACCGTTTTAATTCAAAATCCTAATTTTTTAATTTTAGATGAGCCCACAAACGATTTAGATATCATCACCTTAAATGTTTTAGAACAATTTTTAATAGACTTTCCTGGATGTCTAATTGTCGTTTCACATGATCGTTATTTCATGGATAAAATAGTCGATCAACTATTTGTTTTCCAAGGAGAAGGTAAAATAGATGTTTTTATGGGAAGTTATTCTGAATATAGAACTCATAGTGAACAACAAGAGAAAAAAGCACTCAAACCACAAAAAAACACCTCTAGTAATACACAAGAAACCTCCAGACAGAAAAAAAACTTGTTAACCTATGGTGAAAAAATAGCTTTTGAAAAATTAGAGAAAGAGTTAGAAAATTTGGATTTAGAGAAAAATAATTTAGAAAAACAATTTTATAATGCTTCGCTATCCATTGAACAAATCAACCAACTTTCACAAAAATTAGGTGCTTTAAATACGATTATTGAAAAAAAATCGGAACACTGGCTTGAATTATCCATGAAAAATGAAGGGTAATTTTCATGAGTTATCGAAGTATTTTTATCATTCATCGGACAATTTTATCCTTTAGTAGCTTTTTATCTATTAACATCAACTTTATACATGAAATTTGTCTTCAGAATTTATACACATTTTGGTTCCTTAACTAAATGTATAATGAGAACGAGACGGAGATAACTCTAACAACGAAAACTATCAATTTCAAGAACCTGCTGAAATATTTTTTTGGCGGGTTTTATTTGTTGTTTTCACTACCTTATCTTTCATAATATGAACCCGTTGTGCATTTTACATAATACTGATTTTAATAGATAAAAAGCCCCAAACAATGATTGTAATCTAGTATACTATTCTCATAACTAATATAAAGTACAATAGACTTGAATGACTATAAAAAACATAAAAAATCACAGCAATATCCCATGAAATATAATTTGGCAATTAAAAAATATAATACTATATTTAAACAAGAATTTTAACCTATGAGATTTACAAAAAGAGTGTTTTTAATTGAACGAATAGATCAATTAATAAAATTAAAAGCTACTGGGACACCATCAAATTTAGCCATTAAGTTAAAGATATCAGAAGCAAGTTTATTTAGAATCATTAATGAAATGAAGGAATTAGAAGCCCCTATTTCTTATTGTATAAATACACAGTCTTATGTATATGAAAACCCAGTTTCTTTTCAATTTGGGTTCTATACTAGAGAATTATCCTTGGAAGAACAAAGAGAAATCAATGCAGGACAAGGATTTAAAAATATCCTGAATTTTTATAAAAAAGTTATATAAAAACATCCCACTCTCAAATTTTGAGAGTGGGATGTTTTATGTTTGTAATAGTTATCGATAACAAATACATAAATTTAATGTTTAACTTAAAAATTTAAAATTATGAATTTAGAAAATTTAAATGTACAAGAATTATCTGTACAAGAGCAAATGGAAATTGATGGAGGAATAGGCCCTTTAGCTATTATTCTTACAGCAATAGCCTTACTATTATTCTCATATTTATGAATATTATTTTTTCGTGGATATTATTATATTGCAAATCCTTTTTAAGATGT
Source organism: Flavobacteriales bacterium (assembly GCA_047971445.1). GTDB lineage: Bacteria > Bacteroidota > Bacteroidia > Flavobacteriales > UJ101 > UJ101. The sequence goes on along the minus strand of JBKDZS010000122.1, from coordinate 1,259 downwards.
AAATACCGTGACATTTACATTGCTTTGTATATAATCAGTTTGTTGTTGTTATATAACAAGCCAAATTATACATTTTATATTATCTTGTTATGGATTATTCATTTAGAGTTAAATATAAACGAACATCTATTCGTTTTACCAAACAGGAAATTCACTAATTTACTTTTTTTATTAAAAGTAATCATTATCATACCTCTTTTATTTTTTATTTCATTTTATTTAAACATTATATATTTATTAATTTTAATAATGCTATACTATGTCAATTCTAATGTTGAAAATTCATTAATTTTTAACATTAGAATTAAGTATTTAAATAATTTATATTTTCAATCTTTTTCTTCAAAATATAGATTTTGGTTTTTATACATAATGTTGATTATAATGTCGATATATGCTTACTTATCAGAAAGTAATGCGTTATTCATATTATTTATATGCGCAATTACTAATTATATATATTCATCCATGTATTATTTTATCAAGGAGTTTAAAGATGATTTAAGGTTAATTTATATACATAAATATCATTTTTTTAAATACTTGGACAAAAACCTCAAGAAAGAAATATTTCTAATAAATATACCATTTATATTATTAATACTAGTATCTGACTGGTATAGGTTAGACATTTTATTAATGATAATGATTAATCAATTTTTTAGTATTAAGTGTTACTATTATAACTTTTTAAATAATGAGAACGTTTTTTTTAATGGAATTATGATAGGTTTAGCATCTCTTGTGCCTCCTTTTTTTGTTGTACAAATGATTAATTTTTATTTTTTTGAAAAAAAATTTAGCTATGATAAATATCCATAATATTAATTATAAAATAAAGGATAGAGTTATTTTTAATAATGCCAATTTACACTTAAAAAACAACTGTATCAACTTTATAATAGGCGAGAACGGAGTAGGTAAAACTACATTAATAAATGAATTAATTAAATATTTTATGGTAAATAAAATATATTTAAATAATACTTTGATAAAAAATAATGCTATTTTTTATCAAAGTAGTGAAAGAACATTTTTACCAAGAATAAAAGGAGGGGAGTATTTAGAATTTAGAGATAAATTACTATTGACTGACAATCATAAGAACTATACATTTTATGAAAAACTTTTTAATCTAAATTTAAAAAATTATATCAATGAATATTCTACAGGAATGAAAAGAAAAATAGAATTTATACCTAGCTTATTTAAAAAATATAGTGTCTATATATTTGATGAGCCATTTAATGGTCTTGATT